>NZ_CP199292.1:364166-728333 GCF_052495765.1 Aliikangiella litoralis
GTTGCATCGTATTTTCAATAATTTGCGCTTGTTTATAGTGAAGTCCTGACTTATCGGCGGCCGCCTTAATATTAAAGAAATAATCTAGATGATAGTGAGTATTTTCAATGATGGTGTCTTGGCCTAAAAATGCTAATAAGAGTTGTCGTTCATTTTTATCCAATATTTTTATTAACTGATTCCCTGATACTTTGAAAGGAGGATTGTTGCTGTAATTTTGTTGGCTGATGCAAAAACTTGTTTGTCGATTAAATAAGTGCTTTTGAATATTGAGCAAAATACGATTGGCAAGGTAAATAAATTCGCCACTTAAAAAAACCTTATCTGCAACTAGTAAGTATTCAGCTAAAATGATATTTTCAATGGTATTAACTTGATACTTTTTATTCTCTATTCGATAGAAACCACCTTCTACGGCATCTATCGTTATCTGCTTGATAAATTCAATCGTTTTTCTTTCTAAAGAGTCTTTTTCCGATACTGAATCTGTAATTGGTTGGTGAGCAAAATGATGGAGGCGTTTTTTTAATTGGTTAAGTTGCTCCCATGCCACATAGTAATCGGAGGAAAAATCGAGTAGCATCTTATTTTAGCTATTTTTCGATGCGCGCTGACAGCAAACTTGATCTCGCCCTTTTTCTTTTGCTCGGTATAGTGCTTGATCCGCCCTGGAAAATACGGCTTTGGCTGTATCACTATTTTCAAATTCAGAAATACCAATTGACATAGCAATTGAGATGGTTTGAGCTTCGTATGTAACTTTAACTTCTTTGACTCCTTGGCGGAGTTTATTCATGGCTTTAGTTGCATCAATCAAAGGGGTTTCAGGCAATAAAATAACAAATTCTTCTCCACCAAAGCGAGCGACAAAATCAGACTCTCTTAAACTAGCTTGTAAATAATGAGCTATCTCTTTTAGCACTTGATCTCCAGCAGCATGTCCATATTCATCGTTAACTTGCTTAAAGTGATCAATGTCGCATATAACTAAACTTAAAGGACTACGGTAACGTCGCCATCGATTATACTCTTGAGTGAGTCGTTCATTGTAAGAATAGCGGTTGGGTAAGTGAGTTAGCGGATCAGTTTGGGCTCTCATTCTTTGTTCTGCAAACTCTTCTTTTAATCGTGAAGACTCATCTTCTGTCGCACGTAATTGTTCTTGCAAGCTATTAATACTTTTTTGTAGTTTTTTTTCATTGCTTTCTTGTTGAGTGCAAAATTGATTAACTTTTGACAAAATAGAATCAATTTTTTGATAAACATGCTCTTTAAGTTCTGGTAATGAAGTTGCCGACTCGACATCATTTTTAATGTCAATAACGCTGCCTTTAATTTCTTGATCAAGCAAGTTGCTATTCTTAGTGACTTGTTGGCTATACTGAGAGGTATTGTTAATAAAGCTATTGACTCGTTCAATTCTTTTATCGAGAGACTTTAAAAAGCGTTCAAGCTGTTCATGCTCGTGGCTGGCAATATTGACAAATGCGCCTGTAATAAGCTCCAAAATATCTGCTAGCTCTGCAATTGAATTGAGTAGCATCACTTTTTCAGTCAGTTTTATTGCAACTTCTTGGTAGTGATCAATTGCTGAGAGCTGATCAATTAAATGTTGGAGTGATGTCCTTAATTCATCTGGAACTTGTTCAAGAGGAGCCGCTCTATGCTCGTCAGATATTTCTTGTTGTTTGTTTGATTGAAATAGATTACTGAAAAATCCTTTCTTTTTAGTTGAGGGCTTAGGTGTTGACTCAACGCTATTAACATAGTTTAAAATAACATCCACAATTGACTTTGAAATTTTTACAGCTTCATCATTTTGTATTTTTTGTTGGACTTTTTGTAACTCTATCTTTAAATCAGAAGGTAGTCGACTATCTTTAAACAGTTGCATAAAGTTAGCGTCGTGTTCAATAACTTCAATTTTGCCGCGTGGAATGACTTGTTCGTCTTCAATGGTTAGTAAGAGTTTACTAATTTTTTCTGTGATATTTTTTAATTCGTTTATATCAGAGTCAGACTTAATACCATCTCTTAATTGTTTGAGTAGTTCATCTAGTTCGTCTGATATTCCCATGCCGACATAACTTAAACGAGAAACACATCGTTTCAACTCTGCTTGTTCTTCAACAAGTTCCTGAATTTGTATTTCACTCATTGTTATTTCGTCACTTTAGTCATCAGTAGAGTTAATTCAAATAGTACTCAGGAATTGTTTTTATACTTTGGAGTTTATCAGGGATTTCTATTTCCATCATAATAGGCAAATGATCAGAGACGCCTAATTCCATCACCTGGCAATCAACAATTCTTAAATTACTACTAACCCAAATTTGATCATAGTGATGTTTGGGATTCCAACGTGGAAAAGTTGGCTGAATATTATTACCAACAGTAACATCTAAGCCGCTCTTATTGAATTCTTTTGCAGCTTGTTTATGATCACAGTTCATGTCACCCATAATAACATAATATGGGTAAGCTGCGAGTAGCTCACAAATATAAGTGAGTTGCTTCTTTCTGGCTTGAGGACTGAGTGCTAAGTGAAGGGATAAAACGAGCAGTTGATGTTCGCCCTTACCAAAATTTGCTTGTAATGCGCCTCGACCTGCGATTCTTCCTGGTAATTTATGATGAACAATATGTTCAACGGGGTGCTTGGTTAATAAACCATTTGAGTGTGCTGCAAATTTACCTAAATGTCTATTTTGTTGGTGGTGCCAATGAGGAAAGCCGCCTTTTTGAGCTAAAAATGCAACCTGATTAACAAATTGTGTTCTTAAGCTGCCAGCATCAACTTCTTGAAGCGCTACAATATCAAAATCAGCCATCCATTGTGCGATGTTGGCGAGATGAATCTGGCGCTTGGAATCTGGCAGGATATGCCGCCAACTTTGCATGACGTAGTCTTTATAGCTATGACTTCCAATTCCTACCTGAATATTATAACTAAGTAACTTTAAACGATTGTCAGAATGTTGAGTGGGTGCTGTCGGTCTGTATTTATAGCCTGAATCAATCATAAGCCCTTGTTTAATTAGTTAAATTATTGAGTTAAAAGGAAACTAACAATGTTCATTAGTCGCTGGCTACTTTTAGCAGTGTTAGCATCCACAGCATAGTTCTCTCTTATAATAATAGTCGGAACTTGAGAAATGGAAAAAGTTTCTGCACGTTTTCGATAATCTTTTTCAGCCTGCCATACCGCTAGCTCATTAACTCTAGGAAACTGCTCAAGTTTTAAAGTTTGCTTTAGCCAATCAAGTGTTGATTCGTAGCTATTAAAAACTGAGCAGTCAGATAAACAGGCCTGATAAATAGTTTCTTGGGGCGGTACATTGACCTGAGCCGCAACCAATTGCTGTATTACTGGCTGAATATAAGCTTGCTCTCGCCAGTTTAGATGAGCAATTAATGGTGTTCGTTTAATTGTTAGATTTGGATTAGAAGCCTGAAAGTTAGTAAGCGCTTCCTCTATCTGTCTACATGGTTCACAGCCATACCAATAAAAAAACTCAATATCAGCAATTTTATTTAAGTTATCTAGTTCATTATTCACATCGACTAATTTAGTTTGTACTTTCCAGTAATCTACACCTTCAATATATACTGCCGATTCTTCAGCAAATACTGCTGATATAAAACTAAGCAACAAGCTTAATGTTGTGAATAGCTTTAAAAATGTCATGAAAATAAACCTGTTATGGTTAATAAATACGAGTTTTATTATACGCAGTTGATAATGGAGTTAAATAGTGTAGACATAAAAAAAGCGGTTAAGTTAACCGCTTTTTGATTTTAAAGCTCAAAACCTTGTTTAGTGTAGCCCAACCATATAGTAAGCTAATGCTTCGATTTGCTCGTCACTCATTTTAGCAACAACATCTCTCATAACATTATTTAAATCATTATTTCGTTCACCACTTCTAAAGGCTATTAGCTGAGCTTTTACATACTCAGGATGTTGTCCCCCAACACTTGGATATCCTGCTGCAGCCATGCCATTGCCAGTAGCACCATGACAAGCCATACAGGCAGGAATACCACGATCTGAATCGCCTGAACGATATAAACGACTACCTAATTCAATATATTCTTCAGGTACTGCTGAATATTGGATTTTTTGTGAAGCATAGAATGCGGCTACGTTCTCTATGTCTTCATCACTTAACATGTTTGCCATTGGAGCCATTGTGGCATTAGGTCTAGCACCAGACTTGAAATCATGTAGCTGTTTGATTAGATACTTCTCACCTTGACCTGCAATCTTAGGGTTTATTGCTAATGGGCTATTACCATCAGCGGCATGACAACCTGCACATACAGCTGTTTTACTTTTCCCCTTGGCAGCATCACCTGCTGAAACATTGCTAACAAATAATGCCGCTAACAACAAACCGATAGTTCTATTCATTTTATTACCTTTAGCTAAAATGCGGTTTTTAAAATATGACTTGATAACACCGTTGACCAAATTATTAAGTCTAAGCCTTGCAGGTTAATGGCTGCAAAACATATACTTACACGCTATCGAATCGAGAATGCGTGAATTATAGGCAAAGCGAGATCAAAAAGCCACAGCTCATGATGAATACTAATAACAACCCTTTCCGAGTTGCCCGTTATTTAATGGGAGCTGCTGAATTAAAACAATTACCGCCAGATGAAGGCATTGAAGTTGCTTTAGCTGGTCGGTCTAATGCTGGTAAGTCTACGGCTCTTAATGCTATTACAGAGCAAAAAAGCTTAGCCAAAACAAGCAAAACGCCTGGGCGGACGCAATTAATTAACCTTTTTAGGCTTGATGATGATTGCCGTTTGACTGATTTACCGGGTTATGGATTTGCAAAAGTCTCTAAGAGCGTTAAGGAAAAGTGGCAAACAACCCTAAGCCATTATTTGCAGCAAAGAAAATGTTTGCAAGCATTGGTGGTTTTTATGGATATTCGTCACCCTATGAAGGAAACGGACAAGCAAATCATTAATTGGGCTGTTTCTGCTGAAATACCTACCCATGTCGTATTGAGTAAGGCCGATAAGCTAAAATCTGGGGCCCGTAAAGCAGCTCATTTGGCTGCAAACAAGCATTTAGCCAGAATTTCTCCAGATATTACAAGCCAGGTTTTCTCTGCGACTCAAAAAATTGGTATTGAAGAGTTAATTGAACAACTAAAAATATGGTATGGCTTTGAAGGTGATGAGTAAAATTGTCTTCTCATGTCATTTTTGCTTCATAAACCCATGTTACTTTTTATCTTTTTATATTAAATTTTAGGTTTTTTCTATACATGCCTCTAAAAATAGCGATTAATGGCTTTGGCCGAATGGGCAGGTTATTTCTGCGCACAATTTGGGATTCTCCTGAGCTTGATGTTGTTCATATTAATGAACCTGCAGGCAATGCTGAATGTAGTGCTCATTTGCTTGAGTTTGACTCTGTGCATGGCAAATTTAAGCATAATCAAATTGTCGCCGAAGACGATAGCATTGTCATTCAAGGTAAACGAATCAAACATACTCAAGAAGTGAGTATGGAAAATACCGACTGGGGAAATATTGATTTATTAATTGAAGCAAGTGGATGTTATCGAAAAACGGCCATGTTTAGTCGAGTTTTTGAGCAAGGCGTAAAAAAAGTATTAGTGGCATGCCCGGTTAAAGATGGTGATACTTTGAACATTGTTTATGGTGTTAATCAACATTTATATGATCATCAGTATAATCATTTAATTACTGCTGCCTCTTGCACGACTAATTGTCTTGCCCCAGTGATCAAAGTATTACAGGATAGTTTTGGTATTGAACAAGGGGCAATGACAACCATACATGATATTACTAATACGCAAACTATTATTGACAGCGCACATAAAGATCTTCGACGAGCACGTTCTTGTGCTGAGTCATTAATTCCAACAACCTCAGGTTCGACTACTGCGATTATGAAAATTTTTCCAGAGCTTGAAGGTAAATTAAATGGACTAGCTGTCAGAGTGCCAATCGTCAATGCTTCTATTGTCGATCTAGTTGTAAATACGAGCCGTCAAACCAGCATTGAAGAAGTGAATGCTGCTTTTGAAGCTGCATCTAAAGGTGTCTTAAAAGATATTCTTGGGTTTGAAACCCGGCCTTTGGTTTCTGTTGATTATAAAGACGACAAACGCTCTGCTATTATTGATGGATTATCTACTCAAGTAACTAATGGTAATTTATTAAAAGTAATTGCTTGGTATGATAATGAGATTAATTATGTTGAGCGAATGAAAGATATTTCTTTGATGATAGCTTCACATTATTAAACGCTTTTTAGTAGACTTTTTTACAAATACTTTCACTCCTTATGTTAAGTATGGAAAGCTACCTAAGCGCTGCTTATGTTATGGTTGCGCAAGCTATTTCTGGTATTGTATAAAGATCTCAATAAAAATGAGTGCTAAAAGTAGCCTGAAATTATTATTACCTAACGATGCTCAAGGTCAACTTTTTAAATGGGTGTTGGTAATAACTGGCTCAAAAAATACACCTGATGGAAAAGCAGCTTTTAATGCCGCATTAGCTTTATTAATAATTCCTGTCTTAATGCTTATAGCAGATCAAAATAGTTATAATCCTGCATGGATTATTGTCGGTGGCCTTTTGATATTTGCAATAGTGTTTGCAATTAACTCGGCAATTCATTCATTTTTAATTTTGAGTTATGCCACTCAAAAAGACGTTAGTTTAGATGTAGGCTTTTATTATATGTCTAATACTGCTGGACGACTAGTCGGAACACTTCTGTCTGGATTTGTTATCTTAATTTTGGTTTTTTCTCATGTATTTTTGACGCTGCGATTATGATAGTTTTTGGCTTATTGTGTTCATATCTTCTTAAACAAAAAGTGTAGTTTTTTTTGTCACATATCGGTTAATATTTTAAAGCTTTTTACCTTTTATTTTGAGAAAAAAAGTTTTCAAAAGTATTTTAATAATTTTATTCTATGATTTTATTGCTAATAAAATGAGCTATTAGAGTTATAACTAAAAATATTGGCCATTTGTTCTCGAAAGGTAATACTCGATATTTCTATTTTGATGAGTCTGTCACGTTTTTTGATAAATATGAATGGAAAATGATAAAAATACGCCTTAATTAACAATTGTAGTCAAGGGAAAAGCGCTAATATCTGGCGGAATAATTAATATAATAAAAGGGCTTCATTGAGTGAGTATCGATAAAAGTAGAGATAGCTATTGTTACAATGAACGTCAAAAAATTGACAATTTTTGTTTGATGAACTGGGATGGTATTGGCATAGCAATTAATAATAGTTGTATTCAGTCTGTTATGTTAAGTAGTGATATGGACGATCACATCAATCAGCCATTATGGAGTGAAATTAGTTTGCTCTATTTAAATCGCCATTTTAATTTAACTCAAATTAGAACGCCAGAGAGAAATCGCGTTGTTATTTTAAAACGACAAGACTATCATTTTGGTCTATATTGCGAAAAAGTTGCTTTTACTGACTATCAAGTCAAAGGAAAAATAGCTAAATTACCTGTTTCAATGTTTTCTCATCAATCTCCCATCCAAGGCTTAATACAAATTAATGAACAGGAATATTTTGAAGTTAATTTTGAAAAGTTATATCGTTATGTCACTTTAACGCTTATGCCTGTTAATCAATACTTCATAAAAGAAAGTCGGGGAGTAGAATATTTATGAAACAAGAGAACCAAGTTTCAAATGCTTGGTTATTGGAGTATGTACCCAATCAGTTTGTGGCTATCAGTACTCAATCAATGCAAGAGTTTATTGTCTCTCCCAATATTATTGAAGTACCTTTAACACCTCATTATTGTAAGTCTGTTTTCCGTTGGAGAAACAGGTTACTCCCGGTATTAAATTTAGGTAAGTTATTAATTAATTCTCAGCAGAATAAAAGTAAAGTTGTTGTTATTAAATATTGGAATGGTAATCAGGTCGATTTTGCTGCGATTCAGTTACACAAACAGCCAGTTTTAATTCAAATATATGACGCTGACTATTGTGATTTATCTGAAGACGCAGATACCTTGAGTAAAATTACAAGGGCTTGCTTTAGATACAATGGTTTGAGGATCCCTATTATCAATTTAGAGAAGCTATTTTTAACGCCAAATCTGGTTTCAGGAATACAAATACCAATGTTAATCACTGAATATTAATCGGTTTATTATAAAACATACGTGTTTAATTATCCCCGCTTTGTTGAGTTATGCTACCATAATGCAAGCATTAAGAAATTTTATGTCTATTAACTTTTACAAGCATAACTTTTCCTCACTAATACCAACAGAAAAGTATCAATAAAAGAGTATCAATAAACGAATGGAAGATGCATTAGAAATAATACAAGCGGCTGCTATTACTCAGACAATTCCAATGGAGTTGCCTGATGAAGATTTATTAGTTGAAATTGAAGAGCAGTTATTATTACCTATTCCTTCAGGGCTGAGAAGCTTTTTACTCAATGTGAGTGATTTAGTCTGCGGAGCAATAGAGCCAGTAACCGTTTGTGATCCTCATATGCATACTTACTTACCTGAAGTAACAGCTGAGGCATGGGATAATGGTTTATCTAGAAGTTTAATTCCAATTTGTCGTATTGGATTGGGGTACTACTGTATTAACCAGGAAGGAGAGGTTTTATTATGGCAGGCTGGCGAACTATCTGATGAGTCATGGGAGAGTATTTGGGAATGGGCACTTGATGTTTGGGTGAATAGTTAGCCGTTTGGTCAGTTTAAGTTAGTTATCAGCTGGACAAAAACTGTTTTGCTATTGATGATTTGTTTTTAATAGCTTAGATTCAACTTCACCATGATATTTTTCTAAGACATAGAGTCTATCATATTCATTTTCTTTTATTTTTCCAAAGGGCTTACCTCCTAATAGCTCAACCAAAACCGGGGTTGTATTGCTATGACCGACAATCAAGATATTTTCTTTTAATGTTGTTATTTCGTTAGCAAACAACAGTAACTTTCCTGGGTCATAAAATTCAATATCAATTTTAAGTTGTTTTGCTAGTGGTAATGCTGTTTGTATGGTTCTTTTATATTGAGTTGAAAATATTCTTTTTATATTTTTAAGTTTTAATGTTTGTGCTAACTTTTTTGCTCTTTGTTGTCCTTGCTGAGTGAGAGATGGGTTTTTTGTGTCATCAGTTTGCTTTTCAGCGTGTCTAACTAAATAAATTGTTACTGTTTGATCTTTAAGAGTATCTTCAGCATTAACGGTTGAGCATAGTAGCAGCAAGCCGATAGTTATTATTAAATATTTCATTTTATTTTCTCAAGTTATTGATCAAACTAACAAGTTGGGTAATCTTAATATTACTGAGCTGGCGATAGTCAAAATAAGGGCTTACAATGAGTTTATATTGAGAGTTTATTGCAAAAAAATCGTCAAGCCACTCAACCTTTATATTTAATGACAATTGTGAAAAGTAAGTTTTACCACTAATGATATGGATCGGACTGGTTGCATTTGAACCTGTTCTAGCAGCATGTATATTCGGTTTAGAGAAAAGCAGTAGTTCTTCGCCTGAGTCAGTGAGTAGTTCATTATCTCTCAGGGTTTGCCAGGTTTTAAAATGTTTGGGTTGTAGTTCGAATATTAACTTAGCAAAACAATTGAATATTTTACGCCAGTGATTTCCAGTTAATTCTCCAATTAACCGGATTTCGCCTTGCTTTAATCCACGAATGTTAGTGAGTAACTTAAACTCATCAAGTGGTGGGCGGTTAGCATTGTAAACTATCAGTTGTGCATTAGGATTGCCGATACCAATCATTTTTGATTTATTCATTAAGCTGTACTATCCAACTCAGTAAGTGAATGAGCTAGATAACTTTGTGACTTCTGCCCAATAATTAGTTTTTGGCTTTAAACATTGCGGCATCAATAATTGACCATAAATGAATGATCCAACCTAAGAAAAACCACCATAAAAAACCAGCTAATAAAAACTGAATGATGGCTAACAAAAGTCTGCCTTGTAATAATTGGCCTAAACCAGGAATAAAAAAACTACAAAGTGCGGCAATAATGTTGCCAGCAGAACCTTGACCAGACATAAGTAACTCCTCTAATTAATCAGGTAATCAACAAATTCATATGAATAAGGGTTTTTATCATCAGCTTGAAATGCTTCTCGTTTAATTTCTGTTAACGCTAATTGCTCATATTCAGGAAATTGAGTGTCACCATCAACGGTTAAATCAATAAAAGTTAAATACAATTTATTGGCAATTGGCAGCGCTTGAGAGTAAAGAAAACCACCTCCAATGATCATTATTTCTTTTACATTATTGACTAACTCTATCGCCGCTTCAATTGAATTTGCCGTATCACATCCTTCAGCCTGGTAGCTTATTTGACGACTGATAACAATATTTTTCCGGCCAGGTAAGGGGCGACCTATTGATTCAAATGTTTTCCGACCCATAATAATGGGTTTATCCATAGTAATGGTTTTAAAGTGTCTTAAGTCTGCTGGTAGGTGCCAGGGCATTTGGTTATCTTTGCCTATAACTCGATCTTTTGCCATAGCGGCAATGAGTGAAATAATGGGTTTGGTCATTCGCTTTTTTCCAGAGTGATCACTTTATTAATGGGTTAACCGTTGTTTAAATTATATGTTTAACGTGTCGTTATACAAATTATTGCAGCTTTTTGTCTTATACTGCCACAGGCGCTTTAATATGTGGGTGTGATTCATAGCCAACAATTTCAAAATCTTCATATTGATAACTAAAAATATCATCGGGCTTACGTTTTATGTTTAGCTGTGGTAAAGGTAAGGGAGATCTTTGTAATTGGATTTTTGCTTGTTCAAAGTGATTAGAATATAAATGAACATCACCGCCACTCCAAATAAACTCCCCTACCTCTAAGTTACATTGTTGTGCCATCATGTGTGTTAATAAGGCGTATGATGCAATGTTAAAAGGAACCCCTAAAAAAATATCGCAGCTACGTTGGTAAAGTTGACAAGATAATTTTCCATCAGCCACATAGAACTGAAATAAAGAGTGACAAGGCGGCAGCGCCATTTCATCTGCCACACCGGGGTTGTATGCAACCACCATAATTCGTCTGCTATTAGGATTGTTTTTAATGGTGTCTACAACATTGGCAATTTGATCAACAGTAGTGCCATCTGGCTTTTTCCAGCGACGCCATTGCTCACCATAAACGGGACCTAAATCACCATTTTCATCAGCCCACTCATCCCATATGCTGACCCCATTTTCTTTTAAGTATTCAATATTTGTATCGCCATTAAGAAACCACAGTAACTCGATCATAATGGAGCGTAAATGCAACTTTTTAGTGGTAACTAAAGGAAAGCCTTTTTGTAAATCAAATCGCATTTGGTAACCAAATACACTGCGAGTACCTGTACCCGTTCTATCACCTTTGTCTGCGCCATTATCCATGACATGCTGTATCATCTCTAAATATTGTTGCATTAAAAACTCCTGAATTTAAACGGGGGTGGTTGTTAAAGTTTTCTTTTTATAAGCCCAAATAATCATCACTAACCCAACAATAATCATGGGTAAAGATAATATTTGTCCCATCGATAAAAATTCAGCTAATTCCTTTAAATGCTCATCGGGTTCGCGGAAGTATTCAATAATAAAACGAAATACACCATAACCTAATAAAAATACACCGCTTACAGCCATTTTAGGCTTAGGTGTACGGCTATAAAAATACAAGATAATAAATAAGACAATACCTTCTAAAAAGCATTCATACAACATAGAAGGGTGACGATAAACACCCTCAGGATCATGCGGAAAGTGCATTGCCCAAGGAGTTGATGATAAGTCAGTGACTCTTCCCCAGAGCTCCCCATTAATAAAATTGCCAAATCTCCCCGTGGCTAAACCAATAGGTACCATCGGCACGAAGTAGTCAGCAATAACAAAGAAGGGTTTTTGAGTTTTACGAGCAAAATACCAAAAAGCCACTAGCACACCTAATAAACCGCCATGAAATGACATACCACCATCCCATATTTTAAATAGATAAAAGGGATCTGCGATAAAAAAGTCGAGATGGTAAAACAAGACATAACCGACTCTACCGCCAAGCACGACACCTAAAAAACCGTAAAACAAAAAATCACTTACCTGATCTGCATTAAACGGACTGTTGGTCTGTTTACTACGCACAGTGCCCATCCACCAGGCTCCTGCAAAACCTAATAGATAAGTTAATCCATACCAGTTGAGGCCAATAGGTCCCCATATCTGAAAAATAACAGGATCAAAACTTGGAAATTCCATAAATCACGAGTACCGATGGGTTAATTATTGGTTAATGTTAAGGGTATTGTTTCAATCATAATTGATTTAAACCGTTCACTCTAAAACAAGTGGGTATTAAGACCAGTGACTATATAGGATTTGCCCACTGGTGAAAAATAAAAATAGAGCGAATAACTGTTTCAAGCGTTTTTCTGCAATAAAATGGGCAACTTTGGCGCCCCAAGGGGCACTTAAGCTAGAAAAAATAACAATTCCAGCGAAGGCTGGCCAGTAAAGATACCCAGAAGCATATGCTGTTTCAACTTGCTTCCATCCCGAAAAGCCATACCCAATGGCACCAAAAAGCGCTATTGGAAAGCCGCAGGCTGCTGCTGTGCCAACGGCTTGTACCACTTTTTTTCCACGATAAATTAAAAAAGGAACTAATACAGAGCCACCACCGATGCCTATTAATGAAGAAATAGTACCGGTTAAAACGCCATAACTCACATAGGGCCACTGGTTTTGATTAGGGTGAGCTTTAGGTGTGTGGCCAGATAGCAAATAACAAGCCGTTAATAGCGCACCGCTAACAAAAATGGTGATTAAAACGGTGCTATTCAGTAATGAGGCTAAAGCGGCGCCAAGTATAGAGCCAATAATTAGCCCAGGAACTATAACTTTAAAGAGCCGCCAATCTACAGCATGTTTATTATGGTGGGCTTTAGTCGAAGATAAAGCAGTGATACAGATACACAGTAGTGATGTGCCAATCGCACTATGAACAACTTCATTTTGAGGGATACCAGCCAACGGCAGTGCCCAGACTAATACTGGTACCACAACAAAACCACCGCCAATGCCAAGTAATCCTGCTAAAAAGCCTGCGGTTAGTCCAGCCAGGATGAATATAAGCCAAATTTCCAAAAGACAACCTAATGTGGTGGAGTATGTGGAGGGGTATTGTAACGAAAGGTGGAGGAGTTGTTGATATTTTTTAGTTTTGGGTAATAGAGTGATTTTTGTAAACAGGCTCTCAATATTTAGTTAAAGGGGAGGATTTATTTATGTGATAGCGTTCTCATAAATAAGTTTTTAAGAATTTATCACTATATTTGGTTTTTAATCAATGTTAATTTTTGCTTCACAAATCCAAGGATAGGAAGTTTTTGCTTGGGTAAAAATCAGTCTTTTTAAACTTAAGTTATTGTCATAAAAGGGAATCTAATGAAAATTTTTCAAACTACTTTTCTTATTTTTTATTCAAGTCTATTTTATTGCGTGGATATTTTTCTAAAGAGCAAAAGCGTTTTTCCAACTAAAAAACGATTAAAAATAGTTTCTTGTTTGGTTATTTTATCATTTGCTCAAGCTGTTAATTCATTAGAGCTAGAGCGATGGGTATATTTATTTGAAGGCAAAGAATATAAAACCCTATTAGAAGCCGAAACAGCATTGCGTAATTCTGATTATAAATATCGTAATCATCAATTGGTTAAAACACAAAAACATGTCAATAAAAATATTATTAGAATATATGATCAACCGACTGTTCAAGCCGTGAGAGTGGGTGAACTAGAATATGGCAAAGAAGATAAGTGGGGAAGTAGTTGGGCTGAATATATTAAAATGAGAGACGGTGAGCCTGAGTGTCCTGATTCATTTGAAGTCATAGAAAGGATATCAGACAAACCTACTCAAGGTTGTGGTGGTTATCCTTGTGATGAAGTAGATAGTAATAATTACTTTAGCCATACTTGGAAATTTCTTCGTATAACGAACAATTATAATGACGCAGATACTAACCCAGGTTGCTTTACTGCCTTTGAATATACCAGTGATCATTATGAAAGAGCGCAATTTCAATGCCCTGAAAATTTCCATTTACTACAAAAAGGAGCTACCTTAACCAACGCTTATTGTCAGGAGTTTAACGGTAATCTTGAAAAAATAATTACCAGTAAAAGAACCCAATATTGTACGCCCACCGAAGGCAATCCATGTAGCCCCATTACAGGACAAAAAACTGAAAGCCTGGTTGACTATGCAAGTGGAGAGTTAAATTTTTCTCGTCATTATTTTTCAATAAACGAATCTCCCAATTTAGGTTATTACACTCAACCTTATATCGGTCAAGGATGGACTCATAACTATGCCGCCAGATTAAGGGATAAACGATATTTAATTACTGAAAAAGGAAATATGATATTTATCTCTGATGATAATAAAAGCATTGATAGCAATGTTTTTATTAAAATTGATGTCATTGGCAAAAACTACTATGCAAGAAAATCCAATGGCAGTAGTTTACGTTTTAACGCTTCTCGCAAGAATGTCAATGGTGAAATGTTGTTAGATGCCATTATTGATGTATCTGGACGAGAAACCAAGGTGGAATATGAGCAACATGCATGGCAATACTATCGAATTAAAAAAGTGATTGGCCCATCGGGGCATCAGTTATCTTTTGAGTATGATGGGCAAGGTAGAATAGAAAAGCTTATTAGTCCCGCGGGAGAATTTGTTGTTTATGTATACGATAGAGCTGATTCAACAATGGTGACTACCTCTCGGCTAGTTAAAGTGGTTTATCCTGATGAAACTGATATTGAATATCATTATGAAGATACTAATTATCCTTATGCGCTAACGGGTATTTCACATTCTGGTATCAGATATGGCACTTATGCTTACGATACTAAAGGACGAGTGATTGAGTCGGGGCATGCCGATGGCTATGATAAAATTAAAATCACTTATAATGATGAGACGAGTGTAGTTACTTATGCTGACAACAGTACCAAAACCTATAATATTTCAAAAGGGTTGGAAGGCTCTCAAGATAAAGCAGCCCAAATATTTCAAGGAAAAAGTAGTACCGCATTCAAATGGGAAGGCGCTAATGTAAACATGGCGAGGCGACTGCTTGAAAAAAATATGCCTTCCGGTGAAAAAATTGAGTATCAATATACGGGCAATCATCTCACCAAAAAAACTCAAAAGTTTACCTCCTATATTATTGCTGAAAATAGTAATCCTGAAAACTTAGAGTTAGTGAATAAAACTTTTATTACGGATTATGAGTATTTAAGTGATGATGAACATTTGCCAACGAAAATTACTAGTACCAGTGTGAGTGATAATACTACTCATAAAAAAACAGAGAGTATCTCTTATCATACTGACTTTAAAAAGCCAGTTCGTGCTGCTATGGATGGGTTTACTTTTGATGGTGTGCCAGTTAGTCATCAAACCACATTTCAATATAATGATAAAGGTCAATTAAAACTGATTGATGGTCGGAGGGAAGATGTTAATGATTATCAAACTTATGAGTATTATGACTGTTATCACGGTGGAGAGTGTGGGCAACTTAAAAAAGCTACAAACGCATTAAACCAGATAGTGACTTATGATACTTATAATGCTCATGGGCGTGTCACTCAAATGACAGACAGCAATGGCTTGATTATCCAGTTTGAATATCGAAGTCGAGATAATCAAATAACTCAAATAAAACTGCGTGATGGCAACCGCACTAGAGTTTCAAAGTTTAGTTATTATGATAACGGACTCATTCAATCGGTCACTTCGCCTTCTGGTGCTTCCAATACTTACTTTTATAATGCGGCCAAAAAGCTCATTAAAATGACCGATAGAAATGGCAATAGTAAAGTATTGGATTATGACCTTAAAGGAAACTTAACGAAAGTCAGCTTAAAGAATTCTAACGACCAATTAAAGTATGTTAATTCAAGTCAATATAATGAATTCAACCAGTTGGTGGAGTCAATTAATGGTAATCAAATTAAATCGGAATTTGGTTATGATGAAGCTGGCAATATTGAATTGTCAACTAATGGATTATTAAACAGTACCTCATTTAAATATGATCAACTGAATCGTTTAAGTAAACGAGTAGACGCGTTAGGATATGCTACTTATCAAGAACACAATGCACAAAATTTACTAAAAAAATTAAGAGATGCAGAAGGAAAAGATACGCTTTATGACTATGACGACCTAGGAAATTTATTAAAAATTACCAGCCCTGATACTGGGATAACTCGGTTCACTTATGATAAAGCCGGTAATGTGCTGACCAAGAGAGATGCAAGAGGAGTTACTGTTACTTTCACTTATGATGCACTTAATCGAATCAAAAGCCAAAGTTATTCTGATAGCTCAGAAAACATTATCTATATTTACGATGATACTTCTAATGGTAATAAAGGGGTTGGGCGATTAACCAGAATTATTGATGAAAGTGGTATCACCGATTATATCTATAATGGATTTGGAGATATTATTAAAGAAACACAAACCATTAATGGTAAAGCTTATGTCATGAAATATAATTACGGTAATTCGGGGTTGATGGCAGGGAGCATTTATCCAAGCGGTCACTATTTTGATTACTGGTATAACAATGTTGATAAAGTTGAAGAGATTTACCATCTGGCACCAGGAGATGATGCTCTATATCCCTTAGTTACTAATATACATTATTTACCTTTTGGCCCAATGGAAAGTTTAACCTATGGAAATAGGCAAAAGTTGAGCCGAACTTATGATTTGGACTACCGATTAACTGATCAGATAACAACTGGCATTCAGCAGAAAAAGTATATCTATGATTTAACTGACAACGTTAAAAAAGTCATTTATCCACTGAACCATCTGTTGGATGAATCTTATGATTATGACAAGCTTTCGAGATTAGTTGTTGCTAAAGGAACATATGATGACTTGGTTTTTAGCTATGACAAAATCGCTAATCGCCAAAGTAAAACTTCAGGTGTCAATGTTGGACAATATGTTTATGCAGATAACAGTCATCATTTAACTGCCATTACCGGTCATGGGGCAAAAGAGTTTACTTATGATGATGTTGGTAATACTTTAACGGTGGGTGATTTAACTTTGACTTATAATCATCAAGGTCGACTAAAGAGCGCTTCTAAAGTGGGAATGAGTGCTACTTATCACTATAGTGCTAGAGGTGAACGCCGTATTAAAAGAGTCAATGGTGTTGAAACCCATTTTGTTTATAATTATTTAGGACAGTTGATTGCTGAAGCGAATAATGAAGGTATCAGTAAAGAATACATTTATTTACACGGACAACCGTTAGCACAAATCATGAATCAACAAGTTTATTATTATCATAATTCTCATTTGGGTACACCTGAGGTGATGACTGACTATGGTCAAAATACTGTTTGGCAAGCAAGTTATAGTCCGTTTGGAAAAGCTACGGTTACTACCAATATTATTGAAAACAATTTGAGATTTCCGGGGCAGTATTTTGACAGTGAGACTGAGTTACATTATAACTATTTTAGATACTATGACTCGGAAATTGGGCGGTATATCACTAGTGACCCGATTGGATTGAATGGTGGGGTTAATACTTATGGATATGTTGGGGGGAATTCGGTTAATTATGTGGACCCTGATGGCAAAATTAGACGCCGCCTATTTCATATGTGGGCGCGATTATGGAAAGAACCTCACATGGTTCTTAGAGAAATAGGAAGGGAAATGTTTCCACCACCTGTTATTCCAGTTACGCCAAATGAGTCAGGTAATGTTCCATTAGAAGCTGAATTGCCTCCTGGTTGGCCTAATCAGCTTAGTGAAGGGTCGGATGACAATGTGATACCATTTCCTGGGGGAAAAACTGCTGATGATCTAGATGAATGTGAAGAAAATGATGATCCTTGTGAGGAGTGGTTAGATCAACTTACGGCGATGTCATTAGCTATAAAGCTAGGCGCTAATATTGATGATTTAACTAAACAGTCATTTAATAACTCAGTTAAAAAATTTAAAGCATATTGTCCTCACCTTGCTAACCAGATTAGTGAATTATAAAGGAGCTTAGTTATGAAAAACATAAGTACTTATCTCTTATTTAGGGAGCTAGTTTACGATGGTTGTGCTGGACTTGAAAATATCCCAGAGCCACTTAGTATGAAAGAAATATTTGATGAAATAGAAAAAAGATATGGGATCAACTTTGGGAATAATAAGAAAGAGTGGATTAATTGGTATTTAAATGTTTTTGATAAAGCTTCGGCTCAAGAGAAGGAGTCGATTGCTATGACAATAAAAATATTAGAAACTGAAAAAAAATATATTAGTAAAATTAATGATGAATAATAAAAATAAGTAATGCAGCAGGCTTTTTAAATAAAAGGAGCTTTCCGTTTTTATCATCAATTGAAATTACTATTAGCAAATAGCCTCGATGAAATGTTTTGTGCGTGATCGAGGTTTTCTTAAAGCGCAAAAGATCGGATAACCACCATTTAAAGCGCACTAATTTGGTGCGCAACTTATAATCTATTGATTTTAAATCATTTATGAGAAGCGGCTGTCCCATTTTTTGCCCTTTGTTAGGTATTAGTGATAATGGTGTAGCATTTAATAATTGCTATAATGACTGCAAAAAAGATGAATGTGAGTAATGATAAATGATAAAGACATAGCTAAAGAAGTAAATAATTTGATGCTTGAATACCAAAGTAAACTTTCTGAATCTGTTGCAATAGTGAGGGATAATTGCAATGAAAAAGAAGTATACGATTATCGCAAAGCCGTTGGGAATATATTGGGTAACATGATAACACAAGTTATGAACCCAATATATAAAGAACACCCCGATTTGAAACCTGAGAACAGGGCAAGATCATACTTTATTGAACTTATTGAGAAAATAAAGATCAGATCGGTATCGAATATAACGAGATACCGACATGACATTAATCGAGCATTTTTCACAAATTGAAGACCCGCGAAGCCATATCAATGTAAAACATGACCTGTTGGATGTACTATTTCTCTGCGTCAGTGCCGTATTATCAGGCGCCGAGGGATGGAAAGATATTAAAGAGTTTGGGGATGAGAAGCTCGAATGGTTAAGGCAATATCGACCATTTAAAAATGACATTCCAGTTGATGATACGATTGCCAGAATCGTAAGAGCGATCGAACCGGAAGCCTTTAATCAAGCTTTTATCAATTGGGTTTGTAGATTACTTTTTTACCATCATACTTTTTACTAAATTATACGTCATACAATTTACTAAAATTTGAGCAGTTTTACCGCGCTATTGTCGTACACTATTTTAGCTTTGCCAAACTATTGTCGTACGCTGTACCAAATTGTCATCGAACACTTTGTGGATAACTTTTTTAAAACAATTTTTGCATAAAAAAAGGGCTTTCGCCCTCGGTAAAAATTTGCTCTAATGCTCGCGTAGCGAGCATTATAAAGTGCCGTTGGAAGTTCTGATTAAGAGACTTGCTGCTTGATCAATTCCTCGTGCGATCGCCAATGCGGTTGCACGAGGACGTGATTAACATGAGTAATTGTCACCAACTTTTTTGTTTCTCTCGCCGCTTCGATAAGGCTGGCTAGACACAGGTTTCTACAGAGCCGTAAGTTGCCCTCACTTGAGCGAATAATTAAGGCCATTGCAGCTTCGTCGAAAGTGTTAACGCCTAGCTTGGCACTTTCCAATTCTTTGACGATATAGCGCTCCATATCTTCATCATTAAGCGGTTTAATGCTGGCAGAGTAGGTGATTCGGCTTTTAATGTCTTTGTTTGTGCTGAGTGATAGATAGTGTAATAGTTCCGGTTGACCCAGTAGCACCAGGTTATGATTTTTAGGAAAGCGTTCGAACAATAAACGCAATTTTCTTAGCACCGATAAATCGAGTAAGTGCGCTTCATCAATCAAAATGTATAAGGTTTTACGCTCTCTCACTTGCGCGAAGGCAGCTTGAATTAAGTCGCTTTCAATCTGTTTTTCGCTGGTTTCAATTTTAAAAGATTCAGCCAGTTGCCAGAGAATTTGCCGATAAGTATGCAGGGTGCGCGAGCAGGAGACAACGGTGCATTCGCGTTCATTGTTAAGACGCTCGATGTACTCTCGCAATACGGTTTTGCCGACCCCCGGCTCACCAAGGATTACCGAAAATCCGCCTTGCTGCGCGTGAATTTTAATAATGTCGGCAATGCGTTGTTGTTGTGGTAGTAGGTTAAGTTTTTCACGTTTGAACGGTGTTTGGCTAATGCCGAAGATAGCATTGATCATTGTGAAACTCCTTGACGCGGTTGCTTAGCGTTAAAGTAAAGGTTAAGTGGCAGGGCGTCGCCCATGCGTTGGTTTTGGTAGTAGAGTACGTAACGATTTTTGTGCGAGCGATCAAAACGCACTTGAATCGTTTTACCGCGTAAATCGACAGGGCATTCGAACTTTTGCGCATGGATTGAAAATATGTTGACCGAGCTGACCTTGCGCTCTTCTTCAACAAAAAAGACTTCGTCGGCATATTCATCATCAAGTAGGTAATGAATGCGTGCATGGTCAAGGTTGAACCTGTCCAGAGGCTTCATTTGTATGCCTTGGTGAGGTTGATTATTATAGTGGCTTTCTATCCAGTCTGTGGTTTTCTGGTTGAGTTCATCAAGCGAGTTAAACGAATGATTAACGACTAAAAAGCGATCACGAAACCCTCTAAAAAAGCGTTCGATTTTACCTTTGGCGGCCCCATCGCGAACGGGAGCGTGAGAGAGACGAATGTTGAGCCTGATGCAAGCCTGGAGTATTTCCTTCGACTTGTAATTGGAACCATTATCGAAGTAAAGTCGCTCTGGTTTACCGCGTTTAAACAAGGCGCTTTTAAAGGCTTCAATCATGTTTTCGGTGTTGTCGTGGTAGAAAAACTCGGCGTGAGTAATAAGACGACTGGCATCGTCGATAAAGGCGATCAGAAAGGTTTTTTTCCATTGACCATTGGCTTGCAAAATGGCCGGTCCGTGCATGGTATCGGCCTGCCACAGCTCATTGGCGTACTGCATAGCAAAAGCGACACGGAGCTTCTCCGCGGTCTCTTTGCTCAGCAGGTTATTATCGCGAATTAAGCGATAAAAAGTTGTAGGCGCTAGTTGTTGACGACAGAAATAATTGCGCTCCAGCAAGCAGCGATAGAGGGTGCTTTTGGGGATTTGACCGACCTTGTTTTGTCGTAGCGAGGGTAATACCTCGTTAATCGCTTCAGCAAGTTGTGATAAAGAGACTTTACGCTGAGTGTTTTTGTCGGCGCGAACTTTTCGCTCAAGCGTGGTTACACCATTTTTTTTATAACGGTACAACCAGGTACTAATCGTACGCCAGGTAAAGCGATAGTGCTTGCCTGAAGTTTGCTCAAAAAAGGTTTGTGAACTAACGGCCTGGACACGTTGACGAATGCTATTGCCGGGTGCGTAGTCAACCGCGGCCAGCACTTTAAGGCGGATCTCAAGTGGTGGTCTTTTAGAATATTCAGACATAGAAATATCTCCGGTAAAAAATGGAGCGAGGAGACTAAAGTAAGCAACGAAGCGATTCGAGTGACAAAGTTTGTGGCAGTGTTGATTGACTCGCTTGAAGTCGATCAAGGCGGCAAATAAACGCGCATAAAAAGGTAAACCAATAAAACTGATTAGGCTAACAATGACATTTGTAAACGACTTTGGATGCGTTGCAAATGGGGTTGAGATGCAAACAACGCTTGAAGCGTGGGTAGTAATAACGCAAGCCGTCGACTGTTAAAGGGCGAGCAAGGTTGACAGGTTCTTTGCAGCAAGCTCCGTATGTTCGCCAACTTTGACATAAGCGAGTTAAGCCAGCGCCAAGCCTGACGAGGCTCCGTTCGATGGTGGCCCACAGCGCCATGCCATGCCTTAGATATAGGCAGACCGTCAAACAACGCGATAACAAAAGCTAGCAGAGTTTGCAGCGGATAATGCTTGTGAGGAAGTACGACGTCGAGATAAAGCTGCCGTGTGCGACCACAGCCCAAGTGGCTACCTCGATTACTACATAAAATACGCTTACCAACAATCGCTCGAAACTGATAATTCAGTTGTTTATAAACGTAACCGTGCGAAACCCACTCACAATTTTTAAGGCAAAACTGACAGGCATTACTCTGTGGAATAGATTTTAGACGATGAGAGAAAGACTCAAGCTCAAAAAGTGAAGAAAAAAACACCTGCATAAAAATTAACCGATTGTAAAAAAGTCAAAATTCTACAGAGAAATTTAATTTACCGAATTAGCGTTATAACGAAAAATTAGAGGACGACGGTAAATTGGTAAAAAAACGATGGATTGTTCGACGGTAATCTGGGAAATTACACAATAGAGGAAAAAGAAAGCATTAAGTGGCTGCAGAATATGGAAGCGTCGGTTGAGTTAGCGGGTTCAACGCCTTCAAAAATGATCCATATAGGTGACAGAGAAAATGATATCTATGAATATTATTGTCGATGCCGAGAGCTAGACACTTTCTTTATCTCCCGAGTCTGCGTTAATCGTTTAGCCGACGAAAGTACACTTGTTGAAGAGATCGGCAGCCAAAAGGTCTATGCAAAACAAGCCATTGAATTTGTCGACAAAAATGGAAAGTTAGTTTCAACCACACTAGCTCTCAGAGTTAAGGCCGTCGAGTTACACCCACCTATCGGAAAAGAGGCTCACTATCCTGATATAAGAGTCACGTTTATTTCCGCGATTGAAACAGATACCCCAGAAGATAGAGAACCAATTCGTTGGAGTTTTATTACAAACTTACCGGTTAAATCGAAAAAGGATATCAAACAAGTCCTTGATTGGTATAAACAGCGCTGGAAAATAGAAACTTACTTTAAAGTCATTAAATCTGGTTTTAAAGTTGAAGAGTCAAAGTTACGAACAGCTGATAGATTATCTCGACTAATATCGATGTGTTGCATTTTAGCTTGGAGGATTCACTGGCTGACCTTTTTAAATAGAGAAACAGAAAGGATTAATCCCGAAGTCGCATTTGATGAAATAGAGCTCAAGATTATGAAATCATATTTTTCAACGCAATCATTAAATACGTTGCAAGATTTTACTGCTCAATTGGCCGTATTGGGAGGCTACCTCAATCGTAAAAATGACCCACCGCCTGGAAACACTATTATTTGGCGAGGGCTCATTCAATTACATGAATTAAAGAGAGGTTTTTTATTGGCCAATATTTGTGGGTAATTGAATGCTACACATGGCGGATACATATGAAAATAAATTTGTAAGCTATTTTTTATTTCCTATCGGTACTTATCTTTTAGCTATGATGGCCGCTAGTTTATGGTTTCATGAAGTGCTTTTTAAGGCAAGTGTTAGTATGATCATTTTATTTGCACTTAGCTATAAACATGGTTTTAAAAATTATGCTTGGATGAAGCATAAGAAGTATTTTTATATAGTATACTTAGCGCCATCTTTAATTGCTTTTTTTGGTTTGTGTCTAGGGTTATTAAAATTTTATTCGAATAATTGAGTGAGGGTAACACTGGCTTTTAACTTTTAAAAATCAGCTTGATTCCGCGGTGAGTAAGAGACAGCTCTGGCTTTTAAGCCTTGCTCTGATGAGCAAGGTTTTGAGTGTTTAAAGTTTGGTAATGACTTCTCTCCAATGTCTATTAAGCGGCAAAGTCACCGACCCTAATATGGGGTGGCGTGGCTATTATTTAAATTTCTAGCAAAGTAATTTAAATATTATATTCTAGTTTGAGAATAAAAAAACTAAGCGATTATTCAAGCTGCTATCGTCTTGACGTCCGTAACGAATAATTAAATCATGTTTTCCATCTTGATTAAGATCATGGGCTTCTACTAAGTTACCATCTTTGGGTAATTGAATTTTGTATTTTTTAGATCGCCTTTTAAACATTCTTTTTTTATTTGTACCATAATTAATTCTAAGCTTTTTCTCTCCATCAGAGTAAAGCAAGTCTTTTAAACCATCACCATTGAAGTCGGCAATTTTTACAACCGGAGCACCACTTTTTCCTGATGAAAGGCTAAAGTTGAGATCAACTTCTTTACTAACTTCCGGATCTTCAAGGTATTTATCTTGCTGATTCATTTTAAAAATATAAACATCCTGATCAATACTTCCTGATAATAGTGCTCCAATTATTTGTGAAACACCAATATCAAGGCTTGATAGCATAATTTCAGAACGATTGTCGCCATCGATGTCAATGGTTTTTATTCCAACGGTGGTTCCTTCAACTATAATCACACTATCAGGAGTTGAAGAAAAACTGAGTTGTTCATTATTGTTATAACCAAGATAAACTTCATAGTTGTTTTGTCTATCTAAAACGCCTTCGCTTTGACTAAAACGGACTAAAAGATCAGCAATACCATCATTATTGATGTCCTTTATTTGACTCATACTACGATGAGACAAGTTATGCTGATCTATCGATTGTCCATCCGACTCTACTATTTCCCACCATTCTTTTTCTTTTACATCAATAGGTAAGTTAAGACTAATACTTGTTAAATTAAATAATTTATTCTTATTTTGTGGATAGTAGATTAATCCAGCATCTTTAACCATAACAATATCTTGCTTTTGATCGAAGTTGATATCTGCAAAATAGAAGTTGTTCTCTGTATAGTTAGCTGAGTCTTCTCTAGTTCTTATTTTGGCTGGAACTGAAAGTTGTTGATGTATAAAATCACCTTCACTGGTTTGAATATAAAGATGAGTTGATTTGAAGTCGGGAATAATAAGATCGCCTAACTTATCATTGTTAATATCAATTACCATTTTGCGTTTCGCTAAAAATTGAGCTTTAGGTTCAAGATAGATTGAGTTGATATTGAGTAATTTTTTAAACTGGTTATTTTTAACTTCGTATGTAAATAGTTCATTTTCTGCTTGAAAAATAATTTTTTGATCGTTTTTTGTTGTTAAAATGTCGAAAGCGAGAAAATTAGGAGGGATTATTATCTGGTTGTATAGGTTGTATTGCTTTGTTTTAACATCAAATTGATAGATTGCTAAAATTTTATTTTTCTTTTGGTCTTCTCCAAAAATAATCAGTTGATCACTCTGGTTTGTGAGTAATTGAGCGGGTATGACCGGATGCGTGATTTTAAATGCTGTTTCCAGCTGTTGCATTTCAAAATCGATTTTAGCGGCATTAGATACACAACTAAAAACTGTTAATAATATCCCAACCCAGTATTTTAACATTCTAATTTTTTCCTATTCTTAAAGGATATGTTTTTTTGTTTTATATTCGACTAATGATTTTGCTTGTGGTTCATTGCAAATAAGCTAAAGAGTCATATAAATTAAATTCTACTGCAATAACAAGAATATTATAAATGCCTATTTAAGTAAAAAGATTTAATTTTAAGGGGCTTTATAGCTAGTATTAGTGTTCTCTTATAGAAGGCCTAAATATTGATTAATGATGAGATAAACTTTGATAAGATTAAACCTCTTGGGTATATTCCTTATTAATGTGTATTTTAACTATTTCATTGTTGCTAAATAAATATCAGCTTGGCGGTTATCTGTTTTCGTAAAAATTAACTGAGAGTGTTCTGGGTTGACGCTAATCGTTAGCCCTATTGCACTTGGGAGTTCTGAGGTGACTTTTTGTTCTTCTCCTGTGATTAGATGGCGTTGCCAAATTCCTTTTTCTTTATCGAGTTTAGGATAATAGAGGTAGTCACCTTGTACAGTCCAATGTTCATCAAATTGGTAACTAAAATCAGTTAGTATTGTCTGTCTATTTTTACCATTAAAATCCATTGAGTAAAGCCCGTTTTGCTTGGGCAGTGAATAAACTAAACTATCAAAATTACTAACTTGAATACGACTAACACTATTTTCTGTCAGTTTTTTAACGATTCCATTAGGCTCCAGCTTTAACACTTTTGAGAGTTTGGATTGATCTTTCGTAATAGCAAATATGTCACCGTATTTAGAATAAACACACCCAAAATGAGGTTGCAAAATAGTAGAGATAATTTGATATTGTTGGGTAGTCGGATCAATCTGGTAACAACGATACCCGTCGGCACCCTTACTGCTGACTATCAATTTTTTCCCATCGTGGGACCACTGCGGCATAATCATATCTAGCTCAGGTAAACTTATTAGTTTTGTTTGCTTTTTAGTCTCTAAAGAATAAAGCCAAACAGCTGATTTACCTTGTCGATTGCTGCTAAATGCAATCTGCTTTCCGCTGGGAGAAAATGCTGGAAAATTATTATATTTTATTGACTCAATAATTCGAGTTGGTTTGCTGCTTTTATCGTTAACATCAACACGCCAAATATTGGCATTATATCTTATTTCTTGAAATGCTAGTCGTGTATTATCTTTATTAAGCGTTGGAAATTGAGCATCTCTACCACCTAATAGTTGTTGCTCATGATTATTAATATTAACCAACCAAAGGTTTCTATCGCCTAGCTGGTTACTGTCAAATAGTAGGTGTTTATTATCATTTAGCCAATTGAAATGAGTAATGAAACCTTTGCCTCTAGTGACGGCTATTACTTTTTCTGGTATTTCTATGTTGACAATATGTATGTTTCGAGTTGACTCAGTACCACGAGTAAACCCTAAATATTTCCCATCTGGGGAGTATTGAGGGTTGGTGTCAAAAACACCTAAAGTGCTTGGTTGAGTTATTTGAATAGGTTTTTTGCTGGCAAAATGATAGGTCCAAATTGCTGCGTTTTTGGTGTTTTTGCCTTGTGCCACATAAGCGATTTGTTCACCATTGGGTGACCAATCAAAGATGTTCGATAAGTTGGGTACAAAACATTGACCTACATCTTCTCGCACTAAACTCGGAAGTTGGTATTTAAAAATAGTACATTTTGTTTGGTCTCGTGCAGCAACTAGCAGTGATTTATCATCTGGAGAAAATGCGGCGGACGATAAGTGATAGTGAGGATCCTTAAGTTCATGTAAGTGTTTTCCATCAATATCAATAATTCGAACGATAAGGCGCTTGTCATCGACTAATGAAAATGCAACTGAGTTGCCACTAGTTGATAAGACAGGTTGGTGTTCAAGCTTTTTATCTGCCGTGAGACGCTTGGCATTGGTTAGCGCATCTTTATATTTTGAAGATTGAATGTTGGCTGTAAATGGATAACTTAAATAGAGAATGCTTGAAGCGACTAAAATCAATACAGCTAAACTTAAACTATAGGTGAGTTTTTTACCTTGATTAGCTGACAGTGGGTGTATAAATCGATATCCCTTTTTAGGGACAGTTTCAATGTAAATAGGAGAGTTTCGGTTATCACCCAGTGTTGACCTTAATTCAGCAATGCACCGGGAAAGTGCGTCTTCATTAACCGACTTTTCTTGCCATAATATCTCGATTAACTCGTTTCGAGATATTAACGTGTTGACATTAGCAACAAAAACGGACAGTAGTTTAGATAGTCTAGGTTGCAATCTAACACTGTTGGTTTTTGAACATAGTTGTCCGTCAGTTGGATCAAATTGCCAATCACCGAACTGACAAGGTTTGTTTAATGCTGGAGACACCTTTGCTTTCATTGTATTTATTATACTGTAAAACAACGAGTTAGCGTAATTATATTGGTAAAAGGAGGTTTTGTGGATCTAAAAAAGAAGTAATTCGGAGGCCTATTTTCCTTGTTTGGCTTATCGTGTTTTCAAAAGGTCATGAATTTCATGACGGAGACTACCAGTGATAGTGAGGAAAATAAAATGATAAAACTAAAAAGGGTTATAACAATATTTCTATGCGTACAGAGTATTTTTTTTATACTACCCACTCTGTCGGCGGTGCCTAATTTAGGAGATGCCAATTGTGCTTCTCTATTATTAGTCAGTAGTTGGACGAGAAATAACGTTAAAATCTATGACGGTTGTAGTGGTGAGTTTATTCGAGACTTGGATAGCCAAAACCTAATTGATGGGCCGTTGCGAATACTTCAAGCACCTGATAAAGATTTACTTGTGGTGAGTGAAAAAAATAGTCGATTAATAAAGTTTGATTTGCAGACACTATCAACTGGAACCGTTGTCATGGGAGATGACCCAACGACCAGCGAAGTTGAAAATAATTTTATTACTAACCCAGTGGGCGCGGTCATTGATGATGATGGCACTATGTATGCGGCCAGTTATACACTTAATTCAGTTGTTAAAATTAACACTGAAACTTGGGCAATTATTGATGAAATGCTTGAAGCTAATAACCCACATATCAAAGGGATTGATGCCGGTATGATGATTCATGAAGATGGCCACTTATATATACCCGGATATGATAGCGATAATATCATCAAGTTGAACTTGGCAAATAAAGCTGTTACTGAGGTTGTTGCTCCTGGGACTGGAGGGTTAAATGCGCCGCGAACCATTTTGTTTCGTGAGCAAGAAATCGTTGTGACTGCAGAAAGAAGCAATGCAATTATGGTATTTGATATTAACTCTGGCGTATTTAAACAGACATTGGTTCAAATAGCGGGCCCTACAGGGTTAATGCAAGATGGTGCTGATCATTTTTTAGTGAATACATCTGATGCAGTATTCAGAGTGACTAATGATGCCAGCTCATTTGAAAAAGTAGTGCAAAATGGTGCTGGGAATTTAGCTGGTGGAACCTTTGTTTATCGGTTAAAGAAAACTGGATTAGATACCGATAATGATGGTTTAACAAACGAAGATGAAGTTAATGTGCATGGTACTGATCCAGAGAATCCTGATACTGACGGAGATAATCTGACTGATGGTGATGAAGTTAACACATATGGAACCAATCCATTGTTAAAAGATACTGATACCGATGGTATTCCAGATGATTATGAAGTCGCAAATTCATTAAAACCATTAGAGAATGATGCGTCAGGTGATTTAGATAAAGATGGGTTAACCAATCTTGAGGAGTATCAAGCTGGAACTTTAGCTAATAACGATGATACCGATGGTGATGGAGAAAAAGATGGAGAAGATAGTAACCCATTAATTCCTAATACAGCTCCTGCTATTTCAGGCGTTCCTGAAACTAGCTTATTGCAAAATGACAACTATCAATTTATACCAACAATTACTTATGCAGGTGATATATCAACAGTGTCATTTAGTATTCAGAATAAACCCGATTGGACGGCATTTAATGGAGCAACTGGTGAGTTGAGTGGTATTCCTAACAACAGCCATGTAGGGGTTAGTCAAGATATTACTATTATTGCGACTAATGGTTACCATAACGTAGATCTGCCAAGCTTTAGTATAGAGGTTGTTAATATTAATGATGCACCTACAATGGTAGATAATATACCCGCTCAAAACTTGATTGTAGGAGAAAATTTTTCTCTAGATATTAGTGCTTATTTTAATGATATTGATATTGACGATAGATTAGTTTTTTCTGCCGAAGGGTTACCAAATGGTCTTGAAATAAGTCAAGAAGGTGTTATTAGTGGTGTTCCTTCGATGGTTGAGACGACATCTGTTACAACGACTGCGACAGATAAAGAAGGCGTTTTTGTTAGTGGAATGCTGAGTATCAAAGTGAATAAAAAAATAGAAGAAAAGAGTGGTAGCGGTAATTTTGCCTGGTTATTATTTTTATTATCAACTTTGATATTGATAAAATATCATTATCAAAAATAATGGTTTATGCATAAAAACTCTTGTATTGGTTTGATATTATGATTCAAAACTTTATTGTTGAATCATAATATCAGAAAAATAATTGATGCATTAATATATCGCTTATGCATCAATGTAAAGCATTGTATTCATCATCTATACTATTCCCATTGAGCAATAGTATTGCTAATAGCTAAATATTTTTGCCTGATTTCTTCTCGTTTCATCTGAAATAATAAGTAGGAAGCGATAAATAATATTCCTGTTACTAAGAATAAAATACCAACAGCAAACATAGTTTTTTCTGGCGGTTGGTGGATTATAATATTGGCAATCATACCGATAATATTAATGAATATAAAAGAACTGCCAAGATATAGAAAAATTCTGATCTGCAAACTGATCCCTAATAGTACAACAATAGCTGATATAATTGCTGCACTGGCCGGATACCAAACAGAAGATTGAAAATCGAGAATATTATATCCGGCTGAAACTGTTAGTAATATAAGTCCACAAAATAATCTGATTTGTCGTACTTGGAAATCACTGAGATCTTCTTTAAACATTTGTGTTAATAATAAAGCACTGGCTATTGATGGTGTTAAATACACCACTAAGTTAGTTATATTATTGTCTATAAAGAATAAAAATAAACTCGTATTGGCAAATATAAACACTAATACTTTCATGCTCTGATGGGTACTGCGTGATAACCAATAAAATAAACCCGCCATAATTATTGAAGAAAGTTCACCATGCAATGACTGAACTCCTGTAAAGTTTAAATAAAGTAAATAGAGCCAACCAATTAAACTATATATAATTGATGATTTTATGAAGTGGCTTTTTAAATGTGGACTATTATCTCTTAATTTTTCTTTAATTCCGGCAACAACGACTGCAATTGAAATAAAAATGTAACCATCAATAGGGGTACCTAATTGTAATAATTTTAAGCTTTCTAATTTCCAGCGAACAAGAGCCATCGTTAGCCAAAGTATTAATTCTGTCACTAACATTAATTGGATGCGTTTGTTTTTTATTGAAACATACAAAATAGCTGAGGCACATAATAGTAAGGTGACGATAGTTTGGTTAACAATAAACCAGCTGTCTTCAAATAAAAATTGATTATTTAAGAAGTTAAATAGACAAATAAATAAGGTTGTTAATGAATAAAATATTAAGTACTTATCCTTATTAAGAGCCCACAAATGTAAAACTTTCCAACCTCTGGTTTGTATTAACTCGAGAAACTGTGTGTTGCTCATTGATAAAGTTAGTATTAAAGGTGCTGCTATGGTTAATAGTGCCCAATTAGTGAGTATCTCCAAACTTATTTGACTACTTAAACATGATATAATAATGATTGATAAAAGTGGCCAGAAGTAAGCTTCGTAGCGTCTTATTGTTGACGCTGGTCGATCAGGTAAAAGTCCCCAAGAAAACATAGGAAAAATAAATCCTATCAGTCCTAATGGGGTAAACATATTCGTTTGAAAAAATACTAAACCATAACAAATTAATACACCTATAAAACTCCAATTATTAATCCATTCACTTGTATTGTTATTGCGCTTAAGTATTAACATGCTTAGTAAAATTGCAGCAACAATAACCAATGCCACTATAGTGTTATAGCTTCCTAAGTGCGCTAATGAGCCAGATAACACTAAAAAAGCAATAATAAGAGCTGCTTCGAATAGCACTAATGAAATACTCCATCGACGATAAAAATAAACAGGGAGAGTAATAGTTAATAAAAATGTTGCTAGCAAACCAATATTGTTTACATTGATAAAACTTAAGTTTTTAAGTAGTGGAATACCGTTGTATGAAAAAAATGAGCCTTGCCAATATGACTCCAGTAAAAAAAACAAACTGAATTGTGTGAGTGTAAAAGTGATCACATAAATACTTTTAGGGTAATTCAGGTTTTGATGTTGAATCCCTATAAAATCAATGAAGCGTTGAAAAATTGGATTGGGAATAAAAATAAACGCAAGTAATAAGTGACTTATCAATGCCAAGAAGAACAATTCATTGAGAGGGAGTGCCTCGTTATTAATTAAAGTCGCTGATAATGTACCTGCAATAATAACAATTAGTGTTCCAACAGTAGCTATACCATCCCAGTGTAGCCATTTTTGAAATCGTATTAATGCCAAGCCAACAAGTAGAATGCCTGGTGCATTTTGATAATAGATACTCCAGTTAAAAGGGTTGCCTTCAAATAAAATCGCTTGTAGTGGTTGTTGTTGAATATATAAAAAAACAGCCAATAAAAATAATAAACCAGCAGCGGTTTTATCTGCTCTGATAGCTTGCTCTTTTTTGATTTCAATTCTATATAAAAAATAAAACCCTGGAATAATAATTAAATAAAGTACCGTGTTAGGATATGGAAAAAAATATAAACCCACAGCCCATGTCATCATAACAACAGCAATTCGATAACCTGCCTGATGTAAAGCACTTATTTGATTAATGCCAAACCGTAAGTAAAGAGTACTTAATGCAAGTATTACTGCGCTAAAAATGAAGCGATTTTCATGTTGTTCCTGAAGTTGGCTAGAAAGAGCAAAGTTTAAACTTGTTAATGTTAGAATGGCTAGTGTTAAAGTAACAGCTATTTGCTCAAATGAACGTTTCAAAATATTCATTATAAGACCTCCTGTGAGGTTTTTATTGTCGAGCTTGGTATGACTTTAGCTATTAGAGCTAGTGAAAGAATGGATATAATTAATGAGCCACAAATAAGATGTATATAGTTAAGTCCTAAACTCGATAAGTTAATATGCCAGTCAATGGCAATAAAAATATTGATGTAGGTAAATATTAACGCAATTGTGTAACTTAAAATTGACCATTGAAGAGTTTTGTATAAGTACAATGTCAGAGGCAGTAAGCTAAAAAGCCAATAGCTACTTATTGTGTCTACACCAAATCCAATAAAACTCATAAAATGGATAGTGATTGTTGTAATCACGCCTAAAGCGACAATGATTGCTATATTAGTTGTTGGGGTTGTATTGTGCTCGTTAATTCCCTGTACTTGCAATAGGCGAAATTTTGAAAAGTTATGCCAGATGAATTCTGTGATTGAAAAAATAAACGCACCTATTAGTGCCGCATAAATGTTATTCGGAATAAAGTTATAAGCTATCAAGCAGCAGGTTAACCATTTGGCAACTAAAATCGACCAGTGATGAAAAGCTCGATTAGTACAATGCAATACAATAATGCCTAAACAAAGTACCACTGCATCTAAGCTATAACCTAGATAGTAGTCAGCAATAAATAATGTGATTAAGGCTATGGCTAATATTGCTAACCAAGTTTGAATGGCTGGGTGATATATCTTGGATATAGAACCTGTTAACCACTCCATGAAATAAGCAGGAATAAATAATAAAGCACTTAAACCAATTAGGTACCAAGCTAATAATGAGCTAACTGGCTCAGCTGGCGAGTAAAAACTAAGTCCATAAAACAGACTCCATAATATGCTAATATGCAATAAATTAAGGTGACTAAATTTGACACTTTTGAGGCGAACAAATACCGTTTCAATATATAGCAAGCTCATTATTCCAAAAACGAAAAATTGCCATGTTTTAGCGTCAAATAAAATTAAATATCCGTAAGCCAGTATTCCTGCAATAATAAAAAGAGTCGAAATTAAAGTTTGAACTTGGACTATTGGATTAAATACGATTTGTAGTTCATTTGATAACTGAGAGCATTTTTGCATTAAGTGATGCCATGCAAGTAATAATGATATAGTAAAAATTGGTGTGTAACTATATGGGAAACTTAATATGATAGTGCATATCAATGTCAGTAATGGCAAGAATGAAAGTGTCGTTATCCAAGATTTTTGATAGCGTACAGAGAGCAATATTAGACTCAATACTTGAACTGCACAAGCTAAACTCAATTTTATATTTTCAATTGCTGGAGTAAATAATGAGATGGTTTTAACAAAACTCATTGCAATTAAAATCCATGAAAAATGCTCTAAAGGTAAACGAATATATTGTTGGCTATGCAGTAGAAAGTTTCTACTGAAAAAACGATCAGGCTTCTTGTTTGTTTCAAAAAATGACAGTTTTTGCAATCGAGGTGCGGCATAAATAAGCAATAAAGCGAATGCCGCTGAACCTAAACCACTCTTCGAAATAATATGTAACTCATGTTTTATCCAAAAGCCCGCTAATCCTATAAGTAATGCAGAGAGATACAAAGGAAATAATGATTGGGCTCTTTTTGCTGCTATAAAGTTAGCTAGTAATGTTAAAATTAATGCGCTAAACCAAATGGCGCTCCACTCAAGTTTGCTTGTAACGCTAATATAAACTAATAAAAGTGTTGATAATATGCTGAATATCCATAGCACAGACGTTCTATGAAGTTGAGCGGGAATGTCTGTAAATTTAGGTGATATAAATGCCCAGATAAGCGTTATTGTTGAAATGTAAATTGCCAAGTTCGATAGTGTGCCAGTCTCATAATAGTAAATAGGTAAAATTGATATTAATGTACCAATCGAAATATACCATAGCCCAACTTGAAAAAGTTTGCTGCAACGATAATAGTTAAAGCAGGCAATTATTAAGGTGGCTATTAAACTGATAATTCCTGGTATACCTGACAAATTATTTTCAAGACTAATTAAAACTAAACCTATTGGGATTAGAAAAGATAATAATTTGATTTCATGCTTGGCGAGTTTTGTTTCAAGTAACCAAATGCTTATCCCGCCTAATAAAATTAAAATAAATAGAAATATTTGATTTAATTCTAAATGGTACTGTAAAGCTGCGACATAAGCTAAACAATGAAAGGCTAAAACTTCAATAGGCCATTTCTTTTTATTAAATAAAATAGATAAACCGACCCAAAAAATAGCTGATAATATCAGAGTAACTAATAAATAAGTGGGTTCTGATAAGGCGAGCAAGTTTCCAAATACTGTTGTGGCACCTCCAATTATTAGTATCGATATTTTTTGAGAGTGGGGCTGGGAGCTATTTTCTAGTGATTTTTTAGTATTAATGTGTAGATATAACAAACAAATAGCGGTGAGTACCATAATTACTGCTACTGTGCCTATTTCTGGAAGCTGGACATAAAAAATATGGCTGGCTATTAATGAAATAAATAAATGAATACTAACGATAAGAAATAGAAACGATTGGTTTTCTTTATTGGGATTTCCTAATTGTGCCATTATTGTTTTAACTAAGAAAAAGAAAGCCATGTAGGTCATTAATGCCAGTCCTGGCTCTAAGTAGTCTATTTGCAGAGAACTTAAAACTGTAGGAATTATTAGAATCGAATGACTTAGTAGTAAATAGCTTCTAGGCGAATTGCCATAAGATGATTTTAACCAGGGTGAAATAAACCAAATAGCACCAGCATAAACTAATAACATAAAGCAAGCTATTAAAGTTAGCCCGGAGTCATAAATACTAACCGCCATTAATATATTAAAGGGAATGCTTAAAGTCGTTAAACCTGAAAAAAGTTGGACAGGCTTTTTATTTCTAGGTGTTAGGTTTTTGTTATTTTTAGATTCGTATTTTGATTTAAAGTGAGTGAAAAATTGGGCAATCCAAGCAAAACCAACGGTTAAACAGAGTAATGGAATTGCTCCTGCTGCAATACGGTAATATTCATTTTTATCCCAAACCATCATTGATAGAATTGGCCATGCTGCAACAATAAAACCAATGCCAATAAGACCTAACCAATTTTCAGATAAAAAGGGTTTTATGTATTGATTCCAATTACTATGTTCATTAATAATTGCATCATCTGGTTTAATTGGTTTTTTAGGTACATGAAGACTAGCATCTTTTGTAGCAAAGTCTTCTATTTCTTCTTGAGCTATATTTTTTTCAAACTCTTCTAGTCTTTTAGATGCAAGCGGCTTTGTTGTTTCTTCGTTGATAATTTGCTTTTCTTGTTTTGACTTTTCAATGACAACATCAGATAGCTTTTCTTGATCTTTAGTTGCTTGAAATAATGACTGGGCTATTAATAACCATCGGTTTTTATGATTTTCAGAAGTAGGGTTAACATGACTTAAGCTCGCTACTTGTAATGCATCGTATATAAGTCGATTTTGCTCAATTAGATGAATGAGCTGGTTATACTCTTGTTGTTCTGCTATTTGTCCTTCACGACTCCACTGCATAAGTCTTGTCGTGTTGTCTTCTATTTCTATTCCTGTGCGAACATAAAAAATTTCAAAAGACTGTTGCTCCTGAACTGTTTTAGAAAATAACTCTTGTGCTAGCAAGTAAAAATTAGGGCCTTGCCAGAGTAATATTAGTTCTGCTAACGGTATTTGAGGTCTAGGTGAAATCGTTTCATTTTTTAGTAAATTAAATAATGTCTTTTCCCCGTGATGCTGGTGTTCAGTAGAGATTAACCCTTGGTTAAATTGTTGCTTTATTTTTGTTTCATGATCGCGTAGAACACTGCGCACTAATTCTTCATCATGAATATAGTCGATAGCATTTTCATTTGTGATTAGATTAGATTGTAATAAGTGACGAACAATATTGTTTCTAAATTCTGGTAAGCCAACTAACTGCTTTTCTATTGATTGGTTTTCAAAAAAGTTACAAGCTTTAGTATGCAACGTGGAAAAATTGAGTTGCTCATTAGCTAATTCGTTTAATATTTGTTGATATTGGAGGTGTTTTTCTGACCAAGAAAAGGGCTTTATTGGAATTGGCGTGTTTAAATAAATAATTTGACTGGCGTCTATCTCTGTTAATTGATTGATATCGGCCACTGATGAAAATATTTGCTGTCTTAATTGTTCTAGCGCTTTAAATCGTTGTTTTCGAAATATTGGTTTTAAAGGCGTAAAATTAAATGTAGGATTTTTTAATTGAAATTGAGTAAATAAGTCTGGAAGAGTTTCTTCATTAACATCTTCGATTAAACTATAACTCAACAAATCTAGCGCGCGATTCATTGAATCAAAATCAGCTTTTGATAGCTGCCCTTGTTGGGCTATTTTAAATAACTGGTTTTTAAGCTGGATGATATCGACTAATTCTGTCTTTTCAGGTATTGCCATGTTATCTCCGTATTTTTGTTATTCGATATTACCTGATCAAATCAATTTTGACTTTTACATGGTATTTAAACCGTGATTCAAGGGAGTATTATTCCACTTTACACTAAAAAATATCAAATATGCTCACTTTAGTTGCTTTATATGAGCTAATAAGTATTAATTTTTATGTTATAAGCCTTATTAATGGAAGAGTACAACTTCTTGTTTTATAGAAGCGACTGCCGTTACTAGCATTCTCTGCTTTTTAAAATCAATACTATTAATATGCTTTAGAGTATCAATGATTTTGAAAAGCTTTTCTTTTGACTGCTTATTTAAATCATAAATCCAAATGGAGTTATCTAGTTCAGCTAACACTAATTTATTGGCTTTATAGAGAAACCTGTTAGATACGCTAATATCATTAATTCCCTCTATTGGTACTGTTTCATTATTAATGACTTGAAGAATCGTTTTCTTCGTGTCGGCAATATATAGTTGCCCAGATTCAGATATTTGTGCTCAGTTCACTCTTCCTTCATATATAGCTAAATCACTATCAATTGTCACAATAAAAGCCGTTATTTTTGCCGCTCTTTTCGTTGTCTGACTTGTCCATAGAGCGGCTATGCACTGCGCCAGACGCCTTAATAGTGACAAAAATCCCTGACTTTTCTCTATGCCAATTGATAGTGATTTAGCTATATAACTTGGCTTATTATAGGGGAGTAAGGCTATTATCAGAACAATAAAAAGATGGCTATTTGATAACCATTTGAGATTAATCGGTTTATTATAACCAATGCCTTTAGTCGGGGTGGCTGAAACCGATGTTTGCCAAGTGACGTCACTTACCAGACTATAGCCAACTTTCGGGTGAGTTTTGATAACATTTTGATTTGACGCTTTGCATCGTCACCTAATGCTTTACGTAGTTGGGTAATACGTCGTTGCAAAGTATTGGGTGCAACGGTTACATCTTTCCAGACGTTATCGAGTATTAGTTGATGAGTGACCACTTGTCCCTGTTTTCCACAAGTGTTAGCAGTACTTGAAGAACCTTAGGTTCCATTGAGACTATAGCGTCTTGTGTTACGATCTGCGAGCGACCCATATCAATTCTAAATTGACCAGCAAAAAACTCATTCATAGATAAAAATTTAGTTCCTAATTGAGGTCATTGCTTGATGAAGTGAATTTTAATAACTTAAAGAGAGTAAATTATACCGATAAAGGCGATTTTATCCATGCTAAATAATTGCCGCAATGCTACAGAAATCAAGGCATCGGCAATTCATCCGCTTTTTCTCAGTTGTGGGGGCTTGTTGTTTTAAAGAATAGTAGGACAATAAAGCTCAGTAAAAAACATTTTTCAGATATTTAATCATAAGAGGTAAATATGGCTAAAAGACTTAAACAATTCTTTTTGATTGGTTTGGTTGTTATTTCATTTAATTTATTGGCTAAAGAGAATTCCGATCCCCAAATCACTTTTTCTAAAGTTAATGAGCATTTTTGGGTGTTGCATGGTGGTAATGGATTAGGGGCTAATGTGGGGATGAGTGTTGGTAAGGATGGTATTTTATTGATTGATGCGATGAACATCAAAGTTGGTAAAAAGTTAATTAAAGCGATCCGTACTATATCTGATAAGCCTATTATGTATGTGATTAACACACACCAACATGCCGATCATCGTGGCGGTAATGAAGAGTTAGTTAAACTAGGTGCTACTGTTATTTATCCAAATTATTTAAAATACTTGTCTAGTACTTACACTCAATATGATGGTGTAGCAAGGGAAATACAGTTTCAAGATAAAATGACTCTTAAATTTAATAACGAAATTTTTAATCTTTTTCATGTAAAGTCACATACTTGGAATGATGTAATAGTACAAGCCAAAAATAATAACATTGTTTTTACTGGTGATAACCATGCTACGAACTGGGGTCCCAATATTGGGGTGAGAGGAAAGAGGAGTATAAGTGATGTGTTCGACTTAGTACTGTCACTGTCTGATAGTAAAACATTAGTTGTTCCTGGGCATACGGCATTAGCCGATAGAAAGCATGTGGTTGAGTATGTTAGTAAGCTAGAAGAGTGGACTACACATATTTTAAAATTATCAGCCAAAGGGGTATCGGTAAAACAAATTGCTGATACCGCTGAAATTAAGAGGTTGCTCGCATGGTTTCATGGGGGTAAGTATCCTAAATGGTTAACAGAAGAACGTCTTTTCGCCAGAATTGACTCAACTATTTTAATTGATGAGAAATCACCGCTTAATTTAACACCATCAGAACTTTCTTCATATGTCGGTTTTTATCAGCTAGATGATGGTAGCCAAGTGGAAATTTTTAGTTATCAAAGAGAGCTTTATGCTTTTAAAGATAAAACATTTACATCACTTTTATTATCGCGTTCAAAATCTCATTTTGATTTTGCTGGTTGGAATGAAAAAGAAAAGATCAATTTTGAATTTAAACCAGATGGTAAGGCTTCTAAATTGTTATTTAGTGTGAATGGTAAAGTTGAATTTTCTGCCACTCGAATTAATGACTAGTTAACACAATACTCATTATATTATTAAACATATAAACTATTGGCTAGCTTTTTGGGCTTTTATGTAAGCCAGGTACTATTAATTATTAGTACCTGGCTTAATTTTTCTAAATTTTAGTATTGGCAAGTTTGGCGCTAAAAGCGATAAAGATAGAGCCCGAAATATAATTTAACCAACGAACGTTAGCAGGAGTGGTTAAAACATATTTAAATGTTTCTGCAAGTAAAATAACTACTAAAAACCACATAGCAACGACTAACGCATGAGTGATACCTAATAGCATACTGTCAAAAAGAATGGATTCCTGGGAAACAAACTGTGGAAAAATCGATAGATAGAAAAGGACAATTTTAGGGTTTAGTAAATTAGTTAATAATCCTTTTAAAAAACTGCCAGTAAAACTACCCGTTTGAGGTGATTGCATTTTTTTTACTAATGCACTTCGTTTTAATCCTGCTCGAATATTATTTAAACCTAGCCAAAGTAAGTAAACAACGCCTAACCATTTTAATAACAGAAATGCCCAGCTAGACTGCGTTAATAAAAAGCTAAGACCTTGAGCAGAGATAAATGCATGGATGATAAAACCGATAGCAACACCAACTACATTCGTGAAAGCTAAAAAACGATTTTGTGATAGAGCGGTAAATAAAACCAATAGTGCATTAGGGCCTGGTATAACTGCCATAATAAAAACAATCCCCGCAAAAAGGGTTATAGTCTCGATATTCATGATATATATCCTGTAAATAATGGGTGCATAAAGAGGCACGCACTAAAAATAGTGAAAGAAAATAACAAAATTAAACAGCTAAGTAGCTATTTGATAGGAGGGCAGCGATTACTTGCGAGGTTAAGCATTGAGACTCTATAACTATTTGTACAATTGTTGAGTAATGTTAGCTTGTTTTCTGATTTACCACAAGTGGCAGAATTGAATTTAATATTCTTATCATTTGTAGTTTTTAAAGTAATATATTCATCCGCTACAATATTAGATATATCTACATACTTTAATATTATTGAAAAGCAAGAACCTGTGCCTTCCTGACTTTCTGTATTAATCGTACCGCCCATTAACTCGGTTAATTTTTTACTAATTGTTAAGCCTAATCTTGTGCCAGCATATTTTTGAATATCTTGATCTACTTGTTGTTGAAAGCCTTCAAAGATATTGTTTAATTCTTTTATTAATTGAGATATATTGAAGTAGTATTCATTGAAGTTTATAAGAAAAAACCAACATCAAGTTATTTTGGTAGTTTTCATCAATTAATGGGCTGTTTGAAATATTTTTATCGAGTTTAGTTCGTGAAATATTACCAACTAAAGCCCACTTTTGGCTAATTGGATAAACCATATTAATACTCCACTGGTGATTGGTTGCGGCACTGGATTGGTAATAATAACGCCCCACTGAATTATCGGTTTGATATTCATTGATACCATAATAATAGTTAATATATTCTTCACTAAACCAATGAGAAGAAGCTACAGCTTTTAACATGACTCCTCGGTTATTGACATAAAGAGGAATATCTAGTGCTACACTAGCTGTTGTTGCATCTGATTTATTCGATATATCCCGACTCGTATTAAAGGAAATCAAGCCAAGTTTAGTGCCTAATTTAATGACTACTTCGCCATCTGGGGATTCATAATCATTAAAAACCGGATGATCAGATAATTTGTTAAGTGGTGAAAAATTACTGTCATAACTATCATCTCTATAATTTAAACTGGCAAAAAAACTGGCGTTTTCATTCAAATTAAAGTGATAAGCGAGCAAATTTTCTACGCCAAATTTCCAATTACCATAGCTAGCTTCAATATAAGGCAACATTGTCGTTACAGGATCAACATCTCTCCAAGGTTTATCAATGATAAATAAACCTCCGCCAACATTAACTTTCCATACTGTCTCATTTTCGATGTCAGCCGAAAAAGAGGTGTCGGTAAATGATTTTACTTCACTAACTGTACTAGTAAATAGTATAAAACTTAATATAAAAAACTTACTTATTATCACTTTTATTAAACACATAGTTAAAACCTTTTTAATCATCAATATTCAGATTTTATCTAGTGTTTAAAAAAGTGGCAGGTGTCAAATGTCACGAAGAGATAATTAATGATACTGTCTAACAAACGTCGTGACATTTATCTATACTGATTAACTCGTTCATGTGTCATAATATTAACACGTGATAATTGACTACGATTAAAATGAAAAAGCAATCTGCTGAACTTTATTTAGGTATAGCTACCTGGCTAGGAGTAATGTTATTAACATTATCTGCATGGAACAGTGGTGAAACGACATCTCCTCCTTTTAATATGAAGAATTTTAGCTATGTGCTCATTTTATTTGTATTATATGCCGTAGGATTTATTGCTTTTGAAATTGACTTTAAGCATAAAATAAGGAATAAGATTCAAGCTATTGGTATTGTCATTTCCATATTGTCTATGTTTACATTGCTCATGTTTTTTCAGTATACGATAGTGGGAATATTAGGCATCATTATTGTTGTACATATTGTTGAGCTTTACGGTGACAAGTATGCTTTGATAATCGCTGTTTTGTTTCCTTTTTTAGGGGCTATGATTGATGATTTAGTTAAACAAATTCCTTATGCGTATCAGGGGGCCATGCTGTATATACTCTTTAATTTTTTTGCATTAATAACAAAAAAACGTTTTATCAGTGAACAACAAGCAAAAAATAAATCTTTGCAGTTAATTAGAGAACTAAAAGCAACACAAATGTTATTAAGCAGCGCTATTAAAAGAGATGAGCGCTTAAGGATTTCGCAAGATTTACATGATGTAATTGGTCATCACTTAACTGCCTTAAGCTTACAATTAGAAGTAGCCTCTCATGTTAAACCTGAGGAAACCAAACAGTATATCAATCAAGCAAAGGCTATTAGTCACTTATTACTATCAGATGTGAGAGATACTGTTTCGGCTATTCGGCCCGATAAAAATCTAGATTTAGAAGAAGCATTGATAACATTAACTAAAGATATTCCCTGGTTAACCGTTGAACTTCATTATCTACTGTCAAGAACATTATCTGAGCCGCGTCAGGCAGAAGTTATTTTTCGTTGTGTACAGGAAGGGATCACGAACACACTCAAACATGCAAATGCGACTAAATGTGTGATTACTTTAACTTCAACAGAGGAATATATTATCTTAACTATTGTTGATGATGGAGGAACAAAAAAGTCAATTATAAAAGGTAATGGTTTAACGGGAATGGCCGAAAGAGTTGAAAATCTTGGTGGACAGTTAGATATTAATAATGATGTTGAAAAATTTTTAATAACAATTAAGCTTCCTCTTCGGTTTTAGAGAATATTAATGGCACTTAATTAACAGAAGGTAGGTTGATGTCAATAAAATTACTATTAGTTGATGATCAAAACTTAGTTCGAATGGGAATTTGTAGTTTACTACAGCTGACAAAGCATATTAACGTCGTTGAGCAACTAGATGATGGTACAGGAGTATTAAAAGCAATAGAACGCCTCCAACCGGATATTATGTTACTTGATATTCGTATGCCACGTATGGATGGATTAGCAGTATTGTCTGCATTGAAGAAAAACAATATTATTTTACCCACCTTAATATTGACAACATTTGATGAACATGAACTCGTACTAAACTGTATGAAACTTGGTGCTAATGGTTATTTACGAAAAGATGTCACACTTGAAATTTTAGTCAATGCAATTGATGCTGTTGCGGCTGGAGAAATGTGGATTCAACCAGCCGTGACTAATCAAATTATGGAACATAAAAGTGTCATTAAGTCTGAAGAAAATCAAATTATTGAGCGTTTATCAGCTAATGAAGTTCAAGTGCTAAGGTTAATCGCAGCAGGATATTCAAATAATGAAATTGCTCAAGCAATTCATCGCTCGGTGGGAACAGTTAGAAATGTAGTATCTTTTATTTTGGCTAAATTACATGTGCGAGACAGAACAAGAGCCGTATTAAAAGCAATCGAAAATGGTTTAATTTGAAAATGATTTTTGGATTACGTAATAAATGTTTTCACTGAATTGGTTTATTCTTTTATAAAATGAAATAGGTTGTTAAAATTAAACAGCCTATTTCAAGTAAACGGTAATTTATAATGATTTATAGAAAAACATCGCACTCTTGTCCATTATTGATTGTTCCTTCGTCAGTTACTAGCGTGTAGTAATCGAGCGCGTTTTTAGTTACAAAATTACCTGCCACTTTGGCTTTATATTTACGTTTGCCAATATCTCTTAGGGTATTACGCATTGCAAAAAGACCGTAGTTTTCTCGAGTCCACTGCCAATCCCATTCCAGGTTTGGAAGATTGTATTCACGGTGGAAGTATTGATCAATCATATCTTCAGCGGCATTTAAACCTAAACTTTCTGTCCCAAAATATGCTGTATGATCAGGTCTATTAGTTGGATGATCTTTATGCGCATTGCCTCCCCAGCGTAAAAAACCAGATAGCGTAACATTGTAGCTAATATGCGCATCGGCAGTGTAAGGGATAATAGCTTCTTCTTCATTAGCAATTAGGACAATGCGTTTCTTTTGGTTTGGTGCAACAGTGACAGAATCGGAGCCTGATAATGTAATTACTTCAGAACCGCCTGTTGTTTCACTCCATGCTTGATTTTGCGTAAAACCTGCAGAAAATGAAGTTTCGGTTCCAACTTTAATTCCTGGTACACTTACCTCGGCACTGTAAGTTTGTGTGACACTTAATGTAGAAGAAAAACTAAATGCGTCAGTTTTATTCCAGGATGATTCATAGTCCATAGATATCCCAACTGATGAGGTAACTGGTGAATCACTAATATTGCAAACTGTTTTGCCTACTTGGTAGGTTTTGCCTGTGTAATTGATCACTGCTTCGCCAGTTTTTAGTGATTTAGGATCAACTAAAAATTCGATGTCTTTGAAGACAACATTTAACCTTTTATTTTTTTTATCGCCTCCTGGATTGCCGCCTCGCCAAATAGCATATACACGATAACTATTGTCAGTTTCTTTTTCTATGCCTAAATCTTCACCAATCTGTGTGGTATTATCTCCACCTGCCCAACCAAAGCCAAGATAATGACCTAAGAAAAAATAGGGTTTATGAAATTTTTTATCACGAATAATGTCGTCAATGATGTACTCTTTTCTATCAAGCCGATACTCAACGTCTTTTAATTTTGGCAATGCATCATATTCAACTACATAACCATTAGCGATGCTACTGGCTCTTAGATCATTCCAAAATCCATCAACTTGACGAATGACTAAGTGGTTTTCGTTTGCCCCTGCATTGTTCGGTTCCCCAGCACGCCAATTGGTATATCTAAAATTCCATTTATTATGCCATCGCCATTTACCTTCGTGTCCTTCATCTGTGCCAGAAAGCCATGCGTTAGAAATATTCGCTTGTATTAATAGTTGATGAACAAAAGCATTTTCTGCCGCGCTGTTAATAGAAGCAAGGTGGGGATCGGCGTGATTATCTGGTACAGGGTTGATATGAACCGATCGGTTAATCGCGGCTTGATATGCACTGTTATAAGTCATTCTACCGGAGACTACTTCATAGTATTTACCATTACCACCATCCTCTTTTTTCCATTGGACTAATTCTGCTTGAGCATTAGTCATATTTAAACTCAATATCACCGTTGAAGTGAAAGTTAATAAACTTTTTTTCATCGTTATTTTCTCCTTTACAATATTTTTAGCTCCACAGAAAAATAGTGGAACCAGTTGTGGTACTAAAATTTAAAAAGTTATCGATTGATATTTATACCAATTAGTTGGCTAGCAATCTTGGGCATTAATAATTTGGAATAAAGCTCCGGCGGTATATCTTGTTTACATTGTGTAATTGATGCTTCTTTGATTGTACCTTTGGAATTTATACCACCAGAACAGGTGTAAGTAGTCCATTGTGTGTATTCTAACTTTCCATTTTTACAATGAAACCGACTAGCGGAATTTTCATGAGCTTTGCCGTTAATATCCCAATGTTTCCAGGCGTAGCACTTGTCATTACCATACTCAACAGGAAAAGCAATTTTAAAGTGGGGTTCTCCGGCACAAGGGTTATCTGTTTCTTGAGTAGAAGAGTCTTTAGTTTGTTGCCAAAAACCAACGACAATCAATTTACCTTTTCCCGGTGGTACTTCACTGTCATTAGCGACAGTATCTCCCGTTTGAGTCGGATGAATTTGCATTGTGACAGTGGGGATGCCGTTGATCCCTTGATGATGATATTGACTATTTTCTTTGACAGTTACAGTACCTATTAAACCCATTGGCGATGTTTTTTGTGACACATTAGAAATGGCTTCTGCCGTTTCATCAATAATGCAATAGGTGCCAGGTTCAGAAAATAAAACTAATGAATCCCAACGATAACCCGGTTGAAAAACGGTAGTTTTTTTATTTTGTATATGTGCTGTTGTTAGACCATCGGCAGCAATAACATGTTGTGAAACAATATCGCCAGTACAATTGTTTTCAATAAACTGTTTATGTTCAGAGGCTTTAAGGTTTTTCCATGATTGAGAGTTATTTTTGAGTTTTCTTATTTGAAGGCTAATGCTGTCATGTACTCCGGCATGAATCATTCTCCAGCGTTCTACTTGTCCAACAACAGCATCATTAAATACTGGCTGGACAATGCCATTGATGCTGGTAAAACGTCCAGAGTCAGGCCAGTTACCAAAATCATAGTTTTCAATTTTTCCTATATCACCTTTTTCACATCGGTAGCTTCCATCATCATTGGTTTTTGGGAGCAGTGTTTGAGTTTCAGGATCGACTTCATAGCAAGCATACTGAATTTGTTGAAGAACTATTATACGTTCATTAAAAGGTTGTCCTTTAGAAGGAGTTAGCAGGGTATCTATATCACCGTTATTATTGACCGTCGGTTGGCGAGTGCCATCAATAATCAGTGCACCTGCCATACCGCTGGAAACTTGAATAGCTGTTGAGCCGTGTCTGTGAGGATGATACCAAAAAGTTCCTGCAGGATGATCTTCAGGCACGTTATATTCATATTGAAAGCTAATGCCTGGATTAATTGAGATTAATACATTGTCACTGTTACCTGCAGGATTAATCCATAAACCATGCGTATGCATATTTGTGCCATTAAAACAGTGAGGAACATTAACATCGTTTTTGTTGCTTTTATCAATGCAAGTGGGATCATAAGGTAGTTGATTATGCAAGGTGGCTCGAATTGTTTCACCAGGAAGAATACGAATGGTGGGAGCAACGTAGGGCACATTAGGATCAATACCTGTTCCCTGATAGCTACGTAAAGAAACCTTATCGTAAGATTGGGTTGTTGGATTCCATAATTTGTTTTGTGTGTATTTTACAAACCATTCAAAAGAAGCATTACTTGCAGCCATTGTTTTAGCTGGAGTTATGCGTTGGATAGGCATATTAGGCGGATTTTTGAATTGAGAGATTGATTCGGCTATTGCTGTATTAATAGCCAAGTGAGCAAAGTCTAATATCAATATAAAAAAAGTTAATCTGGTTGATAGTGAAAACATGAGCTTTTCCTTTTCGTCATTATAAAATCTCATATTGTGAAGGAGTGACTTCAGTTTATGAGTGTTTTTATTAATTACGTAAAGTTGATTGAAAAAAGCTCATGAAAAAATAAAAATTTACTTTTAGCTCATTAAGTATTTTTGCGTATTTGCTTGTTCAAGCTAATAAACTACTCATGAATTAACTGCTGAGTTGGTCTTTTTCCGGTGGATTTACTTTTATTTCCATCGTAACAATGGTACGAACCGCAGCACTGAATGACGCATTTGCAGTTGGAGATTCTTGATTAACAAACAAGATGTATGTTTTTGATGAAGAAGCTTCAAAAGAGCATGAAGGGCTCGAAGGCAGCTCAAGATCAGATGTGGTAAATAGTGAATCTAGGTTAATATTTTGATCATTTGTATTAAGCTGAAAAATAAATGTTTCTTGACAAAGTTCATGTTTAACATAATTAAAAACAATAGTATCGCCACTATGTAAATCAACAGATAAAGGAATATCCGAAGGATCTAATGAACATAGTTGATCGACTATTAAATCAATGGTGTAAGTTTCTTGTACCTTAGAGGTATTCATACTTTATTCTCCCAAATAGTAAGTTGAGGGTTTAAATAATTAGCATAACGACTAATTAAAAAGCCGTTAGTAGTTAATACGAAAGTTAATGTTTAATCAGCTCAATAGTTTTTATTACTTTTGTTTAAAAAGTTCATTGATTTGTTGTGTTGATAGCAATTGGTTATATTCTGGTGAATTTAATATTGCTTGTTTAGCATAACCAAGTTTAATGGCTTTTTTTAACCAAATTATTGCTTTGCTTTCTTGTTTTAATATCGTATAAATAAGTGCAATGTTATTGGTTAGTTGAGCCGTTAAATTATCACTGTTTAATAGCTTTCTTAGATAAAGTTCTGACAGTTTAGTTTGATTAATAAAGGCATAGTAATAAGCTAAATTAGAAATAAGATCGGTATCTAACTGTGAATTGGGTTGATTTTTTAATGCTAAATCAATAGCGTTATAAAATGTACGGTTGACTTTGTTTATATTTTTGTTTGCATAAAAGTAAGATGCCGCTAAACCTCCCCAGACTTTATAATCTTTTTGGTTTAGTTCTAAAGCTTTTTCATACATTTTTATGGCTTGTTCGAAGTTGTGCTGGTAGTAGTAAAGTGAAGCTGTATTTTTATAAATAGTGTAATCTTCTTTTATTGAAAGTGACTGTCTAAAGTATTTAATAGTTTCATTCGTTTGATTCAAGTACCAGTAACTAACGCCTAAATTATTATATCCCCACGAATTGCCTGGAGTGAGCGCTACAACTTTTTTAAATGGTTTAATGGCATCTTGATAACGATTTTGTCGAATATAAAAACTTCCTAAATTATTATGGTTATTCCAGTCATTAGGATTGATATTAATTGATTTTAATAAGTTTTCTTCTGCTTTATCTAGCTGGTTTGATTTTTCATAGATATTAGCTATTCCGGTGTAAATTTTTTGGTTATTAGGCGAGCGCATTAATGCCAGTTGATAAGAGGCGAGAGCGGTTCCCATGCGTCCTTGTAAACTATGCAGTTTGGCAAGGCTAAGATATGAAGTGATTTCATCAGGATAAATAGCAAGTATTTTTTCATACAGTTTTTCTGCTTTATTAGCATTTTCAATATCCTTTTTATCTGCATGTAACCAACGATAACTATCAGCTAACTTGATCATAGCTTTTATATACTGAGGGTCATGAGTGATTGCTAGTTTTAAAAGATCAATGGCTTTTTCTGTGTTACCTTCTATGTCAGAGCGTTCGAGCAGAGCTATAGCTTTAATGTAAGCCTCGTAAGCTTTTGGTTTGGATGTTTCTAGCTTGTTTAGGTTTTCACGAATGTTTGATTCTGAAATGTTAAATAACTTGAGGAGTTGATTGTTCAAGTCTGTTTTTAATGAAACTAAGTTTGAAGATGACTGTTTAGCAGTGAAGGACTTTGTTATTTTAAGTGTTTCTGAATTGATTAATTCGGCTTGAATATTGTAGCGGTTATTCACTTGGTTAAGTTGTATATTCAATATGAAGTTTGTGCCAAATAATGATTTTATTTTTGTTAAATCGGTCAGCTTGTAGTCGCGGGTCTTTTTTTCTGTAATGAACCAAAAATTAGCTTTGTTATCACTAATTTTTGTTAATGTTTGTGAAACGGAATTAATTAATTCAAGTTCATGATGGGATAAGTCGTTTTGAAATGAGACAACTGCAATCCCAATGTTTTGATTGGCTGATATTTGCTGATTAAATAATAGATTGGTGTTGAAGTTATTAAGGATTATTAAGGGTAAAGTAATAAGTGCAGTTAGTAAAAGCAATGTTAAGAATTTTTTAGGTTTTAAAAAGAAGTAGTGAAGCTTTTTGTTCGAACTAAATATATTATTTGAAGCAGTTGTTTGTTGAATACTTTTTAAAGCACGGCATAGCTCATCAGTTGATTGAAAACGTTGAGATTTATTTTTATTTAAGCAACAAGCTAATATTTTTTTAAAAGCTAATGGTAGATTTAATGGGGCAATGTCAGGTTCATTATTGAGTACTGAGTGCATGATTGCCGGATCGGTGGTTCCCGTAAATGGTTTTTTTTGGGCTGTTAACTCAAACATCAGTACACCTAATGACCATATGTCACTTGTGTGATCAATTGTTTCTCCTTTTATATGCTCTGGGCTCATATAAGATAATGTGCCCATTTTTATTCCAGTACGGGTAAATTGTTCATTGCTAATTTTAGCTAGCCCAAAATCTATTATTTTAATACAATTATTATCCAGTAAAATGATATTAGCGGGCTTAATGTCTCTATGAATAATACCATTATTATGAGCGGCTTTAAGGCCATTAGCTATTTGATAAAAAATAGAAATATACTGCTCAAAATTAAATTGATTGTGAGTATTAAACGCTTCTAGAGTTTCTCCTTCATAATAAGCCATGCTAATAAAAGGAAAACCTTGCATTGTTTCTTCTACACTAAATATGGTACCTATATTGATGTGATCAATATTTGATGCTGTGGTTGCTTCTTGCCTAAACCTTTTTATAGCAATAGGATCGTTTTGTAAAAAGAGTGGTAAAAATTTGAGTGCAACGGTACGTTTTAAGTGGATATCTTTAGCTTTATAGACCACTCCCATACCACCAGAACCAAGTTTTGATTGGATCAGATAATGGTTGACCTGAGTATCTATAATATTATATGGATCAGGTGATAGGTCGATTTCGTTTTCGTCATCAACTAATTCATTACCTAATAGACTTTGGGCTAGTTGTTGAAAAAACAAAGTTGACTTTTCATAAGATGATAATAACGATTTAACTTCAGCAATTAGTTTTTTATTGCCTTCACATTCTTTTTTAATAAAAGATAGTTGTTTATTTTTTGTTAGCTGACAAGCCTCATAAAATATATTTTTAACTCTTTCTCGTTCCAAATTTTTCAGCATATATTTGGTTCTCCATGAAGATGTCAGTTGATTGGTAGGTATCAATTAACCGTATGAGTTAGTTATTCTTTTGTAATGACATATTTTTGAGATTACTGATTAAAATAGTAAAAGCAGTGCTTTAATAAAAATGTATATAGGTTAATCAACATTCCATTTCTCTTTGTAACCAAGCCTGGGCTATTGCCCAATCTCTTTTTACTGTTGCCATTGATATACCTAATGCCGTCGATGTTTCATGGAGACTCATACCTGCAAAAATTCGACACTCGACGACTTGGCTCTCACGCTCATTGATAGATGTTAATTTTTTTAGTGCTTTATCTAACGATAGCAGATCATCGATGCGATCATCTTTAATAGATAACTCACCAATAGACTCTGTTAATTCGATATTAATCAGTGAGCCTCCTCTTTTTTTGGCACTTCTATGTCTAGCATAGTCGATGAGTATATGCCGCATTGCCTGAGCGGCGGTCATTAAAAAGTGAGAGCGGCATTGCCAGTCGAGATTATTATTTTCAACTAATTTTAAGTAGGTCTCATTAATTAATGCAGAGGTATTTAATGTATTTTGATTATACCAGTTGTGGCGTTGTTGTTTGGCTCTCTGGCGCAAGTCAGAATAAATAATTGGAAAGAGTTTGTCATAAGCTTGTTTATTTCCTAGGTTTAATTCTTCTAATAATTTGGTTACTGAATGATCGGTTTGTTGATTATTGTTTTTATTGGCCATAGTTTTATTTTGGTAACGGTCTTATTTTCTAGGAGAAGCTCAATAAATAATGGGATGAATTGCATAACATTGGGGGTTAATATCTTTAAAGCGATTATATACAGCGTTCTTCCTTTTATTAAATCTTCATCAATTAGAAACAGTTTTATTGATAATAGTTTAAGTCAACCAAATTATATGATTAATATTCAATTCATGCCAATCAATCTCCATGAGAGATTGGTTGGCTTTGCTTATCCAAAATATTTTTATTTTCGTTTATTGTTATATGTTAAGATCGCTTGAAGAAAACAAAAGACAACTTGTTTCGACAAGTTGGTTACTATGATATTGGCTACTAGATATTTATTGCATTAGTAAAAATAAAGAATATAGGTTTTTAATTGAGCAATCATTTTAGTTTACTACCTGAACTTGATAATCAGTCGAACGATTGGGCTTTTGTATCTGAGTCGAACAATGGTGAAAAAGTATTAACTCTTGTATTTTCTGTAAAAAGAGATTTTCTATCTGTACCAAAAACTTATCAAGTCGTTACTTTTAAAGGAAACAATCATTGCCCTTTGGAATGTCATCAGTTAGAACGTCAGGACTATATGGAAGAGGTTGACGTTGAAGGGTTGATAAATACTTTTGGTTGGGTTCAGCTCGATTCAACAGAAGGCGCTGAAATTATTTTAATGTTGACTCAATCTGATGCGCTTGAAATTGCATTTGCAGAATGTTGTTTAGAGACAACTATTTACCACTCTCAAAATGCTAAAGCAGCGCTGTACGAATTTTTAACTCAGTAGTTTTATAAGCTCAGGGATGAATCCAATAATATTTCTCTAATCCATTGGTGTAGCTTATTGTTATGCTGACGTTCGTGCCAATAAAGGTAAATAGATAATTTTTGTGTTTCAAATGGAAGGGGTAATATTTTTATTTTGAAATATTTGGCTAAATATAAGGCAAAACTTTTAGGAACTGAAAACAATAGATTTGGATCTGATAAGAATGGTGGTATTTGCAAAAATGTTGGTATGGCAAGATTAATGGTTCTTTGATGTCCAAGTTGCTCTAAGGCAACATCAATTTTTCCTCGCATAGGTTCGGCAAAAGAAAAAATACCATGTTGGTAAGATAGGTAAGTTTCTAAATCCATTTCATTTTCGCAAATATTGGTGTTTTGACCCGCAACAATGACAAAATTTTCTTCAGTTAATCGTTTTCGATAGAGGCCTGCTCTATCGTCATCAAGTGCCGTCAAAACAAAATCAAGCTGCGCACCAATCAGTTCATCAATAATGTGGGGACTGCTATTATTGATCCTTAAATTAAGTTTTGGGGCATGCTGTCTTATTTTATTAATACGTTGACTAACGTATACAATATCCATATCTGTTCCCGATAGAATAATAGTCTGCTCAATTTCAGAGAGTGTTAGCTCATCGTTTTTAGTTAAGTTTTCCAGTTGGGGGAGTAATTGGTTGAGCTGCTGCAAAACTATTTGAGCTTTAGGTGTTAGCTGATATTGATTGCCTGCTCTTACCATTAATGGATCGGCAAAGTCAGATTTTAGTCTGGAAAATATCCGACTCATTGCTGGTTGTGAGAGGTTCATACGACGGGCCGCACGTGTAATATTTTTTTCGGTTAAAAGCACTTTTAAGGCGGGTAAGTAGCTTAAGTCATAAGAGATCATTGAGTACTCATTTTATTGATAATTTTATTATATGTATGCATAAAACTGATAGTTGGTATTTAGTATATAACATTTACGCATGCTCTGTTGAAAGCTAAACTAAGATTTAACTCGTTTATTCAGTATCAGGTTGTTTCTGTATGCGTTTTTTACCCTTATTTGCAGCGATTTTTGCTATTACTCCGTTAGCCATTGATATGTATTTGCCTGCGTTGCCACGAATGGCAATTACATTAGAGTCATCGATTGAAATTATTCAAAATTCTTTGAGTATTTATTTGGCTGGTTATGGTTTAGGTATGTTTTTATTTGGCCCTTTAGCTGATCGTTTAGGCCGACGGCCTTTATTAATGGGTGGCTTAATCGGTTTTACTTTATTTACATGGTTATTATCAAATGTTGATGATGTGACGTTGTTTTTAGTCTTTCGTTTTTTACAAGCTTTGTTTGGTGGTGCGGCTACGGTTGTTATTCCTGGGGCAATACGGCAGCTTTTTGGTAAAGATACTGCCAAAGGCTTATCTTACGTATCTATGATCATGATGATAGCGCCAATGCTAGCCCCTGCTGTTGGTGGGTATTTACTTTCATTTGGCCAGTGGCCACTTATTTTTAAAGTGCTGGCTGCTTACAGTGGAATAATATTGATTATTTCTTTCTTTTTTTTCCCAAAGTTAGAAGTAAAAAAAGTGGATTCTGCTGAATTACCACTTAAGTTTTTGGCAAGTTATAAAAAAGTATTAGGAACTTCTTCATGTCATGGTTATTTACTGATATCGATGTTGTCTTCTGTGGTTTTCTTTACTTATATAACTTCGGTTTCTTTTTTGTATATTCAAGTATTTCAATTATCAGAGCAGCAGTTTAGCTTGTTATTTGGTTTAAATGTCGTTGGTTTATTTGTCAGTAATTTTTTCAATACCCGTTTGGTTCCACATTTTGGTTCTAATAAGATTTTGTTTGTTGCTAGTTTATTGGCACTGGTAGCCACCTTGATATTCTTTGCTTTAATGTTGACCAATGCACATCCTTATATCATTGTTAGCGGACTAATATTGTTGATTGCAGCTGTTGCTATGATAAGTGCTAACTCTGATGCACTGGTTTTGCAGCAATTTAGTGAGCAAGCTGGGACAGCTACTGCTGTAATTGGCACTTTAAGGTTTGGTAGCGGTGCTATTGCAGGCCCATTGTTGGCGGTATTATTCGATGGGAGTGGCTTACCAATTGCCTATATTATTCTTGTGTCTGTCATAATTGTTAACTTGGCTGTCTGGTTATTAAGAGATAATAGCCAATCAGACAGAGTCAATTGTCTGAACTAGGTTTTTTGTTTTTATAAAGTCATGGCGTTTCTAATATGCATACCGCTTTTTTTGAAGATATATTTTTCAGCTATTAAAGCAGGTGTTATATTGGGGACATAGGCAGTAAGGGCTGTTTTTCTGGCTCATAGCGACTCTAATATTGGGTTATCTGTCTCACTTTATAGAGCATTACTTTGCCTTATTCGGCAATATTGTTATGATGCTCCCAAATGAATAATACCTATATTAATGGTAAAAGCGCCTCGGCAGGAGTTAAAGTGAAATATTTTAGTGTGGTTTTAATTAGTGCTTTTTTATTGGCTGCATGCCAACAAGAAGAGAAAAAAGAAGTAGCCAAAACACATGATAAGCAAGTTGCGGCATCAGCTGATTTAACAGAGAAGCAGTCTAACAGTGAAGAGAAAAGTGAACCTGCTGCTGAATCTAAAGTTGAAGAAAAAGCGCCCGTAGCTGTAGCTAATGAACATGCAGGGCATAACCATGATCAGGAAGTCGGGCATTCAGTAAAAACTAATGGAGAGAAGTTTCGAGTTGTTGAGCCTCAATTTGCTTGTGAAGCGCCTGTTGTTATTGAATTTTATGCTTATCAATGTCCTCATTGTTACAATTTAGAACCTTATGCTGAAGCTTGGCGTAAAAAGAATGCCGGAAAAGTTAACTTTATTGCGGTGCCTACTCATTTAGGTCACCAGCAATTTGGCTCTTTATTGCTTGTTCATCAAGCAGCAAAAAAGTTAGGCGTTTTGGAAAAAGTGCAGCACGCTTTATTTGAGCGCGTACATAAAGATAAAAAACTATTTGCAAGTGCTGATGAAGCTGCTGAGTTTTTGGTGGCACAAGGCGCAGATAAAGAGAAGGCGGTTGCTACTTTAGCTGATGAAAAAGCGATTTCAGCTGAAATAAAAAAGAGTTTTGAAATGTTAACAAAGTATAAAGTCGCTCATGTACCGCAAATATTGGTTAATCATCAATATATGACTGATATCAGTTCTGCTGGTGGTAAAGAAGAATTATTTAAATTAGTTGATGAGCTTTTACTCAAAGAGAATAGTTGCCAACCTAAATAGCGACCGTTGTATGGAAAGTTTTAAGCAGATTTATGCGCGTGCCGCAGAAAGAAAAGGCGGCAAAAAGGTTTTGGAGGGTATGTTACCTCAAGTCAGTGATAAACAAACTTTGATTAACATGCCTGATAGTGACTATCTGTCAGCTATGGCAAAAAAGATATTTCAATCAGGATTTGTCTGGCGAGTGGTTGAAAATAAATGGCCTGGTTTTGAGCAGGTTTTATGGGGATTTGAACCGCAAAAACTTGCGCTGGCTAGTGATGAACAAATTGAAAAAATGGCTCAAGATAAGCGTATTATCAGAAATCTGACTAAGGTTAAAGCGGTTAGAGAAAATGCTTATTTTATTAAGACAATCGCCAGAAAGCATCAAGGATTTGGTCAGTTTATTGCTGAATGGCCAGAAGAAGAAATTACCTTATTATGGCTTTATTTGAAAAAAAATGGTTCTCGCCTTGGCGGTAATACCGGCCCTTATTTTTTGAGGGCTTCTGGTAAGTCTACTTTTCTTTTGACTCGTGATATTGTTGGTTATTTAGTTTCTCAGAATATAGTGACTAAACACCCTAGTTCACAGCGTGATTTAAAGTTAGTTCAAGCCGCATTCAATGAATGGCAACAACAAAGTGGTCGTCATTTATCCGAAGTTAGTCGTATCATATCTCTGTCTACAGGGGATAATATTGTCACAGAGTGACCGCTAAAATGAAAAACTAATTGTTTTGAACTAAACTGGGTATTAGTCAAAGTTTTTTATTTGGTTGGCAGATGAGTAAAGAGAGTGAAAAGCGTAGGCATAAGCGGATCCCTGTTCGAACCAATGTGTTTGTGTCGGGTGAAAATATTGCACGATTTAGAACACAAACCGTGGATTTTTCAGATGGAGGTTTGTTTATTGAAGGCAAAGTGCTTGCTGAACTTGCTATTAATACGCTGGTTCGAGTTCAATCAGCAGAAGGGCTTGATAACCCTCCACTGTTAACTGCTCGAATAGCGTGGACTAACCGTTATGGGGCAGGTATTGAATATGTGATTGAGAGTGAGTTACAAAACTAATTGCGATCATAGCGCATGGGATAGTAGCTGATTCCATTTTTTTCTTTCTTTCCTTCCGTTGGTTTAAACCCCAATTTTCGATAAAAGTGGTAGGCAAATTTTGAAGCGTTCACACTCATTGATTTTTGTTTGGTTTGAGTTAATGCATACTGCCAAAGCTGTTTCCCTATTCCTTGTTGGTGACAGTTTTCTTCTACAAATAAGTGAAATAAGTGGCTGCCATTTAATATTCCAATAATACCCACAAGTTGTTCTTTTTTGTAAGCTAAGTAGTATTTATAGTTATCTTCAATATTTTCTCTGATTTGTTGTTTACTCATTGAGTTAAGCATGGCTGCCTGTGCACTTGTGCTAAATTCATGACAGATAAAATGCTTGGCTAAGGGAGTTATTAATTCAGATATTTGGGCTGCATCGTTTAATTCTGCGGCTCTAATTTTTATCATATTTAACCAGTTTAAGCTTATTTTAATATATCTGTCTACGTTATATCGTTGAGTTTGTTGTTAGTTTATTCACCGGCTAACTTTGTATTAATTAACCAGTGAAACTGTGACCCGAGTGTTCTAGTTTGAGCTTTCGACGGCTTTTTTAAGTTTATTAAGACCAGATGAAAAGCTATCGCCGACAAATACATCCATCAGCTGAGCAAAATAATTACCAATAATAATCGGTTGCATTTCACCTGTCATATACCAAGTGACGATCGTTTTATCACCATTAGCTGAGTAGCGCATACCGGAGATGTAAACGGTTGGATCACCTTCAAAAGTTAAATCATAAACAATTCCGTTTTCAGGGCTTGATTGAGTAAATGTTAAGCTGCCTGAGCCACTTTCTCCTGTCCACGATTGCATTGCACCAACACCATGAGTAACAGCACCTATGGTTGTTTTTATTGTTGGATCGAGATCTATCCAGGGAGTCCATTGTGGCCATTGGTTTAAATCATTAACAAAGAGATGAATTTTTTCTGGGGAAGCTTGAATTTCTATTTCACGTGTCACATTGACTTTATTATCCAGAATTAAGCCGCCGATAATGAAGAGTATAATGAGTACACCGATAATTTTGAGAAAAGTGCGCATGTTTTTTTCCTTAAAATTTTATTTTTGTTAATTACTGCGTTAGTCTTCGAAAGAGAAATATATCACTGTATGCTTTAAATGAGTATGGCTAGATGAAATAATGTTTATCTCCACTTCCCAAAAAGTTTTAAGAAGTGGGTATCGGTTTAAGTTGAGATGGTAGCTTTTCGCTTATGTTACTTAGGATCAGAGGTTTTGTGATCGGCCATCCAGACTTTTACTTTACGGTGGATGACACGGTACAAATGACGCCAAAATTCGGCAAAGGTAGCGCCAATAATAATGCCAATAATGAGTTCGAACATCTTATTCTCCATAAATTAAGGGTTTAGATTGATGATATTAAAATCAGCAAATATTAGGCCAGTTTGTAACCATTTGAATTTAAAACGTTTTATTAGATTTATATAGTGAATTAGTGGTTTAATAGTCTAACTAATGGTCAAAATTAACAATAATTAGGAGAGCTGCACATTGGAATGGTTAACATTACTCCCACCATTTATCGCAATTATTATTGCGATTTGGAAAAAGGAAGTCATTCTTGCGTTGTTTTCTGCGCTATTTGTGGCAGAGCTCTTACTAAAAGAACTTAACCCCGCACTTGGTTTTTTAAGTGTATTTGATCGAATTGTTGAAGTATTTGCCAATCCTGGAAATACACGAATTTTAATTTTCAGTTTATTAATTGGCGTACTACTCAATTTAATTAAAAAGTCGGGTGGAGTGGCCGCTTTTGTTAGCTGGATTACCGAAAAGGGTTTAGCCAGTAATCAACGCAGGGTTTCTGCAATGCCTGCATTACTGGGAGTATTAATTTTCATTGAAACTAACTTGAGTATTTTAACCGCGGGTTTTATTGCACGTGATTTATTCGATAAGGTAAAAATGAGCCGTGCCCGCTTAGCTTATATTATCGATTCGACTTGCGCACCGATATGCGTCATTATCTTGTTTAATGCCTGGGGGGCTTATTTATTAGGGTTATTAGAAAACTATCAATTGGAAAAACCGGCCGAGTTACTGATTTATTCAATTCCTTTTAATATTTATTCTTGGGTGACTCTCGCTCTGGTCTTTTATACAGTTTGGACTGGGCGAGTCTTTGGGCCTATGAACAATTCTGAAAAACAGCAAATAGCGGTTCAAGTTGAAGGTAAAAGGGACTCAATTCAAGCAAGTCATATTAGTTTAATGCTAGTTCCCCTATTGACCATGATTGCTGGTATCGTTTTCTTTATGTGGTATACCGGGAACGGTGAAATATTAAAGGGTTCGGGCTCTCAATCGGTATTATGGTCTGTTTCTTTGGCATGTGCTGTTGCATTTTTGATGGTAAGGTTTTCAACAAAAACACAACATAAAGCGACGACATTAATTAAATGGAGTTTTGACGGTATGTCGGAATTACTTCCGCTGGTTACTACAGTATTATTGGCTTTGGCTTTAGGCGCGTCGATGAAAGGGCTTGGCACAGGAGAGTTTGTCTCACAAATGGTAAGTAACAACCTACCGCTATGGAGTGTGCCTGCACTAATATTTGTTAGCGCATCGGTGATTTCTTTTACGACTGGGACTTCATGGGGGACTTTTGGGATCTTAATACCAATTGGTGTACCTATTGCCCTCAGTAATGGTATACCTGTAGAGATTATTTTAGCCGCTGTAGTCGGTGGCGGAGTTTTTGGTGATCACTGTTCTCCAATTTCTGATACCACAATCGTTTCTTCATTAGCTGCTGGTTGCGACCATTTAGAACACGTTAAAACTCAACTTCCATATGCTTTAATCGCCGGCGGAATAAGCATTATTAGCTTTATTGTAATAGGTACTGTAGTCACGTAACGAAAAGTATTGATTCAAGAGAAAATGCGCAGGCTAGTAGCTATCAAAATAGAGGCTAGATTGAATTGGCTTGCGTTTTTCCCATTTTAATTGTTCCAGCTCGGGTTTTTCTAAGAACTCTTTAACGTAGCCTAAGCAAAGATAAGCAATAAACTCAGAGTCGTCTGGGGCATTAAGAATACTTTTGACTTCACTTGGCTCTAATATGCTCACCCACCCCATACCAATATTCATGGCTCGAGCAAATAGCCACATATTTTGAATTGCACATACAACACTATATCGGCCTGTTTCTAACATTGAAGATTGGCCTAAAACCGGTAGTTTAGAAGGGCGATAAAATACAGCAATGTTTACAGGGGCTTCTTGGATGCCTTCTAGTTTAAGTTTAGTGTAAAGTGCTTGCTTATCATTTGAAAATTGATTTTTTGCTTCTGCATTAACACGGTTGAAGCTATCGACAACCTTTTGCTTGATATGTTTATCTTTGATAACTACAAATTCCCAAGGTTGGGAAAAGCCTACAGAGGGAGCCCAACTGGCTGCTTCTAATATCTTTTTTACTATGGAATGATCAACGGGATCTGATGAAAAGCGATTACCTCTAACATCTCGTCTTGCTAGCATAATTTCTTCAAGGAGTTGCTGTTCGGTTAGGTTAAACTGGCGGTTTTTCATTAATTGGTTTTTATTAGTGTTGTCGATTTTAAGTTATTGAGTCTATCTGAGTTTGTGTTATTTCGCGAATAATAACGTTTTTTTACTAAAATAGCCTGATTGACACTGATTTTACTAAAAGATTAGTGTGAAATGGGTTCACAACATGAATCGGCTTTTGATAGAATACGTTTCCTATTTTTGCTTGAAAATTGACCAACTTTTTAAAGGTAATATAAATGAGTAATGCGTTTGTCGCTATATTAATGGGTTCTGATTCTGACTGGCCAGTCATGGAAAATACAGTAAAGGTTTTGCAAGGTTTAGAGATTAAGGTTGAAGTGAAAGTGACTTCGGCTCATCGAACACCTGCTGCAACCCACGATTATGTTAAGGATGCACAAGCTAGAGGATGTGAAGTGTTTATTTGTGCTGCGGGCTTAGCTGCTCACTTAGCTGGTGCAGTAGCTGGCTTAACCACTAAACCTGTAATTGGTGTACCTATGGATGGTGGACCGCTAAATGGGCAGGATGCGTTACTTTCTACAGTGATGATGCCTGCTGGTGTACCTGTAGCAACTGTAGCTATTGGTAAGGCTGGAGCAAAGAATGCTGGATATTTAGCGGCTCAAATGCTTGGTATTGCTGATCCTGCTGTTGCTCAACGCGTAGCTGATGATCGTCAAGCAAATGCAGAAGCGGTAATCGCGAAAGATGCAGCGTTGCAACAAACATTAAAAGGCTAAGTTACTTTTAGCTTTAAGCGATTATGATCAGTCGCTGGCAATTAGATTGCGCCGTCAAAGCTATTGATTGTGGCGGCGTTATTGCTTACCCGACGGAGTCTGTGTTTGGACTCGGTTGCGATCCTTATCATAACGATGCCATTAAGAAGATACTGAGTATCAAGAAAAGACCTGCTTATAAGGGACTGATTATTCTTGTCAGTGATATTGCACAAGCAGAACCGTTTCTGCAACCGCTTTCTAAGCAGCAATTACAACGTGTTAATATTCCCCGAGAACGTGCTATTACTTGGCTAATACCTTGCCAGCCAGAGGTTTCGCCATTACTCAGAGGGCATTTCCGATCGCTTGCTGTTCGTATCACTCAACATCCAATAGCCAGAGCAATTTGTGAATCGACTAATACGCCTTTGGTTTCCACCAGTTGCAATATTGCAGGTAAATCGGAGCTAAAAACCACGATGGCGGTGCGTAATCACATGAAGGCTAAGATCGACTGGCTTGTAGATGGGAAATGTGGTGGTCAAGCACCATCTCAAATTATTGACATAACCAATGATCGAGTTCTTCGTCATTAAGAGGTAAAATTATTTACCTATTTCTTTATTCAGTTAAATAAGTCATATTTAAACACTTTATTTAACCATTAATTTGTAATAACAACTAAAAGTAAGTTACCTAATGATCGATATTAATGCAGTAAAAAGTTACTTAATAGAATTACAAGACACTATCTGTGATGGATTAAGCCAAGTGGATGGAAAAGCTGATTTTATTACTGATGAGTGGCAGAGAGAGCAGGGTGGTGGTGGACGTACCCGAGTAATGGCTGATGGTACAATATTTGAAAAAGGTGGCGTTAACTTTTCGCATGTATTTGGAACACAACTACCTGTTTCAGCTACTGCTGCCAGGCCACAGTTAGCTGGACGAAGTTTTCAAGCTATGGGCGTGTCACTTGTTATGCATCCATACAATCCTTATGTGCCGACTTCACATATGAATGTCAGATTTTTTGTCGCTGAAAAAGAAGGTGAGGCGCCAGTTTGGTGGTTTGGTGGCGGCTTTGATTTAACTCCTTATTATGGTTTTGAAGAAGATTGTATTCATTGGCATCAAATATCTCGATTAGCATGTTCCCCTTTAGGGGAAGCTGCATATTCCAAGTATAAGCAATGGTGTGATGAATATTTTTATATTAAGCACCGTCAAGAAGCTCGTGGTATTGGAGGATTATTTTTTGATGATTTGAGTGAGCCAGGATTTGAGAAATCGTTTGAATTTACTCGTAGTGTTGGTGATCACTATTTGAAAGCTTATCTACCCATTGTTTTAAAACGACAATCAACAGCTTATGGCGAACGAGAAAAAGCATTCCAAAAAATGCGTCGTGGGCGTTATGTTGAATTTAATTTGGTTTATGACAGAGGGACTTTGTTTGGTTTGCAAACAGGCGGGCGAACTGAGTCTATACTGATGTCACTGCCTGCTGATGTGAGCTGGCATTATAACTGGCAGCCCGAACCAGGTAGTGAGGAAGCTAAGCTGACAGAATATTATTTACAACATAGAGATTGGTTAAGCTAACCATTGATTAAAAACGTTTTAAGATCAACTTTATTATTTGAAACTTTGTCATAATACTTAGGGAAAACGTATCCTGATTGGTGACAATATATAATTCGATTTAAGGAAATTAGTATGGCTTTGTATGCAACTCAAGGTAGTTACCCTGTTAAACGCCCACGTAGAATGCGGACTGATGACTTTTCTCGTCGTTTAATGGCTGAACATCGAGTTTCAGCCGATGATTTGATTTATCCTGTTTTTGTACTTGAAGGTGTTAATAAAACAGAAGCCATTGCATCAATGCCTGGTATAGAAAGAAAGACATTAGATCAGCTGTTGATAGAACTTGAAGAAGTTGTTGCACTTAAAATTCCTGCTATTGCCTTGTTTCCTGTGATTGATTCAGCCAAAAAGTCTTTACTGGCTGAAGAAGCTTATAATCCAGAAGGCTTGGTTCAGCAAACGGTGAAAGCGGTTAAAACAAAATTTCCTGAGCTTGGTGTTATTACCGATATTGCGCTTGATCCCTATACCAGTCATGGCCAGGATGGCATCATTGATGAGCAAGGATATGTGCTTAATGAGCAAACAATTGAAGTACTGGTGAAACAGGCGGTTAGCCATGCAAAAGCTGGAGCAGATATTGTGGCTCCATCTGATATGATGGACGGAAGAATTGGGGCTATTCGAGAAGCTTTAGAAGCTAAAGGGTATGTGAATACCAAAATTTTAGCTTATTCTGCTAAATATGCTTCAGCATACTATGGACCATTTCGGGATGCTGTTGGCTCATCAGGTAATTTAGGAAAAGCAGACAAAAAAACTTATCAAATGGATCCTGCTAATGGTGATGAGGCTTTTCACGAAGTGGCGCTTGATCTGAATGAAGGAGCAGATATGGTAATGGTTAAACCAGGAATGCCTTATCTGGATGTGATTTATCGGGTGAAGCAAAATTTCAAAGTGCCTGTTATGGCATATCATGTAAGTGGAGAATTTGCCATGCTAAAAGCCGCTTCTGCAAATGGCTGGATTGATGAAAAAAAATGTGTGTTGGAGGCTATGGTTGGATTTAAACGAGCAGGTACTGATGCAATATTAACTTATTATGCAAAAGATGTTGCTCGTTGGATCGCTGAAGAGTAATAAATAAATCGGCAAACATTAAACTACAAAAAGCTGAGATTAAATATGGAAAACTTGAATTCAAATTTTGTAACTGCTGAATGGTTAAATAAGAATATTGAGCATCGTGATATTGTAATTTTAGATGCGACAATGAAAAAAATGCCTAATGGTAATTTAATTGAGCAATCTTCTGTTGTTATAAAAGGCGCAAGAGAGCTTAATTTTGATACTGAAATTTGTGATCAAAATTCTGAGTTGCCACACATGCTGCCCACACCACAAGTTTTTGAAGAAGCTGCTAGTCAGCTAGGTATTAATTCTGATTCATTAGTTGTTGTATATGATGCAATGGGAATTTTTTCTTCACCAAGGGCTTGGTGGATGTTTAAAATTATGGGACATCAAAATGTGTTCGTATTGAATGGCGGGCTTCCGCATTGGTTAAAATTACAATTACCTACTCAGAGCCAATTTTCAGAAGCTGATATAAGAGGAAACTTTAAAGCTAAATTTAATCCTGAGATGGTTTATGATGTAGAACAAGTTTTAGCATCGGTTAATATCGATAATATTCAAATTATAGATGCGCGTTCGCAAGGTAGGTTTAATGCAACCGAGCCTGAACCTAGAGAAGGGTTAGCGGGTGGTCATATTCCTGGTTCGACCTGTTTACCATTTACCGATCTATTAGAGAACGGTTCGTTTAAAACTAAAGAAGCAATGTCAGAAAAATTTGCGCAAGTGATTAGTAAAAAAGCTAAGCAGTTAGTTTTTAGTTGTGGCTCAGGTGTCACCGCTAGCGTACTAGCTGTAGCCGCTGATGAATGTGGTTATAAGCATTTGACTGTTTATGATGGTTCATGGAGTGAATGGGGAAGCCGCTCTGATTTGCCCGTAGAGAAATAGTTTCTAACATTTTATCAACTAAAACCCAAACTAAGCATAGTTAGTTAGCGTCTATAGATGTGATTGACTTTAATAAACGGATGAACTTTAACATTGTAATTTAAAATACTTGAAATGCAGATGCTAATAGCTCTCTCTTAGTGCAACTAGTAACTACCAGGATGTTGAATGAGAAAAATACTTTTAAGAAGTTTGGGTTTACTTGGTTCTTTTTTATTTATTTCACTCTTTCTTTTTACTTTTCTTAAACCTCAGTGGATAGAAAGTTCGGCTCGACCTTTTGTGGAACGACAACTTAATATAGCTGTTGAAAATAAAATTGATGCGATTCAGTTGCCTGAAAGTAAACTTAAAAGTTTTTTAGATAGTAAGGTAAAAATATTAAGTGCTCAGACCGAAAATAAGCTCGAAGAAGTTAAGCACAAGCTCAAAAATAGTAGCAAAAATATATTATCTGAACAAGTTGCGAAGATGCTTGATATGGATTGTGAGTGTCGTAAGAAATGGCGAAAACGGCTAAGAGAGTCTATGCAGTTAGAGTTGGCATCATTAGAAGAAACTAAAGCCAAACTAATTAATTTTGGACAAGCTAAGTACATGGAGATTGTCGAGAAGTTAATTCTAGATATAAGGGTTTTTTTAGGTGTCAATTCTGTTGTTTTTATTTTTTTATTCGTAATATCATTTTTTAAGCCTAAGGTGATTGAGCATTTATTTTTACCAGGGGGATTATTGTTGATCTCAACGTTAGTTTGTTCATATTTCTACTTATTTAAACAAAACTGGTTTTATACGATTATTTACAGCGACTATATCGGCTTTGGTTATTTGGCTTATTTATCAATTGTTTTTCTCTTTCTTTGTGATATCACCTTTAACAAAGCTCGGGTCACCACTGAAATTCTAAATGCAATCTGCAATGCTTTAGGCAAAGCTGCTTCATTTTCCCCCTGTTAAAGGACGAGCTCTTTATAATATTAAAACTGTTAACCTAGTTCATTATTACACTCTAAAAGGGTTACATTTTGTTCTACATCTTATCAGTTGTTGTAAATGCAGTATTTTACGGTTTGATTAATAAGAAACAAGTATGCACAGATGGATAAAGACTTGCATTAGATTGCGTGTTAGCTGGCGGCTCTGTACTAAATGGAGTTATTAGAGATTAATAGTTAATATGCGCAAATATTGGACTGAGAATCAAATCGTTGAAATTTGAGGCTCGGTCTGTTTATATGGCTTTCTGAATCCTCGAAATGGTTCAATAGTGACTGAGTTAGAATGAGACCATCCGAAATAGGTAAGCAAGTATTATTCAAAATGGGTGGGATAGTGGTAAATACTTGAAATAATCCTTCCTCAGCAATAAGATCCGTTAGAGCCTTTAAGTAAAGGTTTTTTTTGCGTGAAAAAATAGAAAAACACGTATGGAGAATAAAAATGAAAAGAAGAAATTTTGTCGCAGCAGCAGGTGCAGCGAGTTTATTGAGTGCTTGTGGGCAACAGCAAGATTGTGGCACGGCTACAGGTTCAAATAAAAGCAGCCAGAAGACAATTGAATGGAGTATGGTAACAACCTGGCCACCTGGGTTTCAAGGGCTTGGTACTGGTGCTGAACATTTAGCAGAATTAATTGGTAAATTGAGTAAGGGACGACTTAAAGTGAAAGTTTATGGTGCTGGCGAACTTGTTCCTGCTCTTCAGGTTTTTGATGCTGTATCTTCTGGTAGTGTGCAAATCGGTCATGGAGCCTCTTATTATTGGAAAGGAAAACTACCTGCTGCTTCTTTTTTTAGTGCGGTTCCTTTTGGTTTAAATTCCCAACAAATGAATGGTTGGTTGTTGAAAGGTGGTGGGCTTGAATTATGGCAAGAACTTTATGCTCCTTATAATTTGATTCCAATGCCTGCGGGTAATTCTGATATGCAAATGGCAGGTTGGTTTAATAAAGAAATTAATAGCATTGATGATTTAAAAGGTTTAAAAATGAGGATCCCTGGGTTAGGAGGGGAAGTCTTAAAACGCGCAGGTGGTAATCCGGAGTTGATAGCCGGAGGTGAAATTTTTTCGGCTTTAGAAATGGGTAGAATTGATGCTGCGGAATTTGTAGGACCTTATAATGACTTGGCTTTTGGTTTTTATAAAGCGGCAAAATATTATTATTATCCAGGTTGGCAAGAGCCGGGCACAACTTTAGAAGCAATTATTAATAAAGAAGCTTTTGAAGCGTTGCCAAGTGATCTGCAAGAAATAGTAAAAGCCGCTTGTTTAATTGCTAATGAAGACATTTTAGCGGAGTTTACTGAAAAAAATAGTGAGGCTTTGAATACTCTAGTCGAAAAACACGGTGTTCAAGTTAAGCGTTTACCGCAAGCTGTATTAGACCATTTAGAAGAAATTTCTAAAAATTTAGTTGCTGAACAAGCTAATACTAATGAGCTCTCTAAACGAATTTATGAATCTTATTTAGCATTTAAAAATAAATCTAAAGTGTGGAAGGACATGGCTCAAGGATTTTAAAAAAGTTTATTTTAGTTGAATGATTAAATATTTAAACAATGGGAAATCTTTGGTCAATTTGGTTAACTAGGGCGTATTCGCTGAGAAAGAACCATACGCCCTGGTAACATTATTATTTTGGTAACAATTATTCGTTACTTAATAAAGGATGGTAAGTTAATTTGATATCTGATTGAGGTAATTCTGCCGTTGTAATGAGTAATTGATTGGTTTCTTTTACAAAAGAAAAGGAACCATATTGATCGTCTGTTAGCCAAGTTAATTCTGCGACTGGCTTAATTGTTTTTGTGGCAATATTATAAAAATTTATTTTGAACCTTTCTTTATCTTTCGAATAATAAAATATTCCCTCATCAGTTAGTTCCCATAAATAAGCGCAACCAAAATCTTGAGAGTTTAGTATTTTTTTTGCTGGTTTATTCGAATTTAAATTTTTTAACCAAAGCGATTTATCCTTACGAGTGAAAAAAATATTATTTGGAGTGTTTGTTTGGGCATAAAGAACATCTTCTGTGATGAGTTCAGTGGCTCTTTCTGGTTTAATTAGAAACTGGTATAAATCTGTTTTTTCATGATCAATAACTGTTGCATAAATAGATTGATTATCTTGAGACCAATGAGGACGGCCATGCACTGAAAAGTTAGATCGGATTTCTTCTATTCTGCCTGAAGCTAAATCAATAACATAGATATTGTTTCCGATGTTAGATTCTTTGGGAGCTAAATAGGCAATTTTTTTTCCGTCATGTGACCATCTGGGATGGCTCACTTCTTTTTCTAAATAAGTTAATTGCTTTCTTTTTTCTCCGGCTAAATCCGAAATCCAAAGCTCATAATGTTCACTTTCGTTAGAAATATAAGCAATTTTATTAGCCGCTTCTGAGTAGTCAGAGTTTCTATGATTAAATTTAGAAAATATTAGAGACTGTAAGTCTGAATAAATTTTTTTATTTAAGGATAAAGCTGCTATTTGATATTTTTCTAGCTTTTCATGATATAGCAAAGCTTTTTGTTTATGTGAAAAGTAGGGAAAACTAAACCCAGGAATATCTAAACTGTATAGTTCTTTATTTTCGGTATCAACAACATAACCCTCTCGTATATCAGAGTTTTGCGCACCAAATATAATCCGTTTGTTGTCAGTATGCCAAGTGAGCCCTAAAATATCATAAAACTGTTCGGTTATTTTTTGATGGCGTAAAGTACTTAAATCAACAACATAGATATTTTCATTATAATCATCAACTCGCCTGGTATAAGCAAGCTTGTTGGCATCTGGGGAAAATGCCAAATCGCGAACGCTATAGTTACAAGGTTTTTCACAGTTAATTATTTTAGGTTGTTGTTCGTTAATTGGATTATCGATTATATCAATAATTGCAATTGCAGCATTATCTTGTTCATTAACAGGGGTTAAATAAGCTAATAAGTTATTTTTTCTAGATATAGCAAGTTTAGGAAAGCCTTTAATAAAGCAGGAAAAAACGCCCTGTTCTTTGAGTGTTTTAATATTCAATTGAAAAATTTTGCAATGTTTATCACTGTCTTCTTTTTTATAATAATAGATAAAGTTAGAGTCATTTGACCAAACCGGTATACCTTCCTCTGCCTCATCAAAAGTAAGCTGTTTTAGCGGTAAATCGGGTTGATGCATATTTTTTAGGTATAAATCGGTAAAGTGATTGTGAGTTTGTTTTTTAAAAACCAAATATTTTTCATCTGGCGATAATGCCGGAAATACTTCAGAACCAGGTTCAGTAGTTATTGGTTTAGTCACAACTTTCTTGAATTCTGTACGAGACGGAAGCATATTTATGAGAATTGTTATACTAAGAACAACCAGACTAGTGAGTAAAACAGCAATGCTCCGGGTGTTTTTTTGAGTTAAAATTGCTGAAACGTTCGTTTTTTCTTCTATCTTAATAAATTCAGGTTTTTCTGCTAACTTATAACCAGCTTTTCTAACTGTTTCTATGAGTGATTTATCACCATATACACCGCGAAAAGTCTGCCTTAAGCTCCAAATTGCATTAGTTAATGCTTGTTCTCCAACTAAAAAATTATTATTCCATATTTGTTCAATGAGCTCTTCTCGAGTAACCAGCTTTGGGTAGCTTTTTGCCAAGTAATTTAATACTTCAAGAATTTTTGGTTGTAAGTGAACTTGTGTTGAGTTGGCGAACTCAATATAGTATTCCTCACAATTAATTAAGCAGTCTAGAAGTTTATAATTTATACTCTTATTCATTATTATTAACCTAATGCAAGCCTGTCTTACTCTAACAAATCAAAACTGACAATTCACTACTCTGGGTAATATTACTGAATATAGATAAAAGTTATTTTTATGTGTTTGATTTTATAGAGAATTTAAAATTTAGCTAAATATGATAATCAATTGATATTAAAAAGATTTAATACAGATTGTTAATGAAATCTAATTTAACTAAAAAACTACGATAATTTTGAATACCAGTAAAGTGTATATAAGTTTCTGTTAAAATAATGTTAAGCATTCCTCTTTATTCGGATTAAACCTTGCCGAGCATAATACTAACCTATAAATGTTAATGTCGTTTTGCAAAAGATAATTATTGTTATTTAGGGCTAATCAAACTTTGAATGAGTTAGTAAGTGGCCTAGTATATTGTTTGTTATTTTTCTAAATAAACATGTCAGTTTTTATGTTTCTTTGATTTATTAACAAGCTTTAAAAATAAAATTTTCCTTCGAATCTTTAAAAGTAGTTTTGTTGAGAATGATTGATATCAGTCTTTTTCTGTTTTATGAGCATTAGTAACTTATTGGAGATGACTAGTATAGTGTGTACGAGAACGTTGCTCTGTACTTATAAAAGCTCAAGGGTTTTATTATGTTTAATTAAGCTAGCTTTCTTTTTAAGTCACTCTTTATATAACGGGCAGTAGCTATATCTGTTTATCGATTAAAAATTCAAATTTCTAATTTTAGAGTTGAAAATTATGGGGATATATTTTTAATTAACCACATCAGTTTATACTGTTATTTTATCTTGTGGAGTACATCACAAAAATAGAAAAAATAATTTTTATAAAGCGTACAGATAAACCGTGTTTTTATTTTATATACAGAATAGATGAAAAAACGAGAGAGAATAGATTTCTTCAGAATGGTTTCATACTAGAAAAAAGCTACTATATAGACCTTAAAAAGTTTAGGTTGTTTTTCATAAAGTTGATTAAGTTTTGAATTGGTAACTGCTTTCTTAATTTTTCTATAGGTTTTCTTCAAGATTTTTTCTTTTTTAAACAATACCTGAATAGAAATAAACTAGCGTATTAGCCAATAATAGATATTGATATTTGATTAGATATTGATATTTGGTTGCTGGATATATTGAGTTTTTAGTAAACAAGTAAGGTTATTTGTTTTGATTAAAACACCAGGTGATATAGTTATAAGTATAAATAGTCTCGATAATGTGGGGCGTTTTCGAACAGATAGCAATAATTTGTTAATAAAGTTCGAAAAATTCATGAAGAGAAATTTAGATAAATTAATTTATTTGCATCTATTTATGTTTGTGGCTTTTGTCTTTCTACTGCTCGCCCCTTTGTTTTTAGAAACATTTCTTCAATATACTCTATTGGCTAAAAAACTGTCTGAAGTGTCATTGTATTTAATGTGGGGTATTTGGTTTCCGTTAGTTTTTATTTCAGTGATTTTTACTGGAAGATCATGGTGTGGGATTTTTTGTCCAATGGGAGCTGCTTCAGAGTGGGCTAATAAAGTTGGTAAACAAAGAGCGATCCCTGCTTGGATGCGATGGGAAGGAACACCCATTATTAGCTTTATACTCGTTACAACCTTAGGGCAAACTTTAAGCGTAAGAGATTTTGTTGACTCAATGGCTGTACTGTTTGGTGGTACATTAATTTGCGCAATTTTCGTTGGTTATTTTTATGGCAAAAAAAAGCGTGTCTGGTGTCGGCATATGTGCCCTATTGGCCTTTTATTGGGGGTTTTTTCTCGACTAAGTATCCTTCAGCTTCATCCTAAGTCACCGTTACCAGGTGAGTCTCGATATGTTGAAAAAGGACCATGCCCAACAATGATTGATATTCCAAGAAAACAAGAATCGCGACATTGTATCGAGTGCTTTCGATGTGTACATCCAGATAAAAACAAAGGGTTAAAACTGGTATTGCAAAGACCAGGTTTAGAAGTAGAAAAAATTCGTCACTTTAACCCTAATAATTCTGAAATGTGGTTTTTATTTTTGGGGAGTGGTTCAGCATTAGGTGGCTTTTTATGGCTAACCTTATCCTTTTATCAGGTATTACGAGATTTGGTTGGAACATGGTTTATTGAAAATGAATATTATTGGATTGGAGAGTCTGGGCCGTCATGGTTAATGAGTGTTCACCCTGATTCTAGAGAAGTTTTTAACTGGTTAGATTTCATAATGATTACAAGCTTTATGACATTAGTTATGTTTTTTGTTGCTGGTGTTATGTATTTTTTTACATTGCTTTCATCTTTATTGGCTGATAAAGCGGGAGCTATAGGAACCCAAAAAGAACAAATGATTCAGCTTTCTTATCAGTTTATGCCTGTCGCCTTAGTTTCTTTGCTGTTGGGGTTAGGAGGTGATTTGTTTATGAGCTTAATGGCTTTAGGTTTTGAGTTAGGAACGGTTGAAAAAATTAAATATAGTGTGTTTATATTCGCGATTTTTTGGAGTGTGTTTTTATCTTATAAAATTCTTTTAGGCATGAGAGTGAAAAAATCCAATGTTTGGATGCCTATTTTTCCTGGAGTCTTAGGGAGTGTTTTTGTTAGTGGGTGTTGGTGGGCTGCAATATTTTAAAAGAAATATGTAGTGTTTTATAAATAGGATTAAGTGAGTTATATATGCAAAAAAATATTATGCTACTAGTTATTTTAAGTGTTCATTTATTTCAGTTTTCAATTGCGGCTGAAAAAAAAATAGGCAAAACAATTACAAAAAATGGAATGAGTATTAATGCGGTATATTTACAAGCTGTAATAATGGATCCTGTTCACGAACATTCTGATCATCCTGCAGATATACATTTAGAAGCTGATATTAGTGCCGCTCGTCAAGCTGGTTTTAATAAGGGAGATTGGATACCTTATCTTGGCGTTCAATATACCATTTCAAAAAAAGGTACATCTTGGAAAAAGTCAGGCCATTTTATTCCAATGTTGGCAAATGATGGTCCGCATTATGGTGCTAATGTAAAAATGAATGGTGTTGGGAAATATCATGTGAAGTATAAAATCACTCCACCAAGTCTTCATGGGTTTCATCGACATACAGATAAAGAAACAGGTATTTCTGCTTGGTGGGAACCATTTTATGTAGAGTGGAATTTTGTTTATCTGGGAGTTGGTAAAAAAGGAGGGTATTAATTTTAAAGGAAAAAATTCTTAAATATTAAATTGGGAACGAAAAGAGTGAACTTTGGTTGTTATAGCTAAATAGGTTTATTATGGCATAATACTCACATGACTTATCCGATAGCATTTCGCCAACACGTCTTGGCTTATAAACAGAAACACGGTTTAACCTTTGAAGAAACCGGAGAGCACTTTGATATATCCATGCGAAGCCTTCTTCGTTGGAATAAAAACATTGAGCCTTGTGCGAAAAAAAATAGACCCAGCATCAAGCTTTGCATGGAGACACTGAAAAAAGATGTCGAAGATTTCCCTGATGATTATCAATGGGAACGAGCCAAGCGCTTTGGTGTTTCGCAACCGAGTATTCACGATGCTCTCAAACGGTTAAATAAGAGCTATAAAAAAAACACTGTGCCACCCCAAAGCAGATGAATTAAAGCGGGCGAGGTTTCAACAACAACTTAGTCGGTACGAGCAGTTAGGAAAGCCTGTCGTTTATTTGGATGAAAGTGGCTTTGCTCAATCCTCACCTCGTACTCATGGTTATTCGGACAAAGGTCAACGCTGTTATGGTGTTCATGATTGGCATGCCAAAGGTCGTATTAATGCTATTGGGGCAATTATCCGAAATACCTTTGTGACTTTAAGTTTGTTTGCCGGAAGTATTAATGCGGATGTTTTTCATGCTTGGGTAACACAAGATTTGTTACCTAAAGTTCCCTCTAATGCGGTGATTGTGATGGATAATGCCAGCTTTCATAAGCGTAAAGACATCTGTGAAGCTATTGAGAAAAAGGGATGTATTTTGCAATGGTTACCTCCTTATAGCCCTGACTTAAATCCGATTGAAAAAAAGTGGGCGCAAGCTAAAGCTATCAGACGAAAAAAAAGATGTTCCGTTGATGAGCTATTTCAGGAGGACTGTCTATATGACAAAATAAACTGATCCAGCTATACGATCTGGTGACTATTAAGTCCAAAGGGAAGCTGACTGATGGAACAACAATCGGCTGATTGTTTATTTAGTGTTAAGGTTACAAGTTTAATTGCTGGATTAACTGAAGCGATATTAAAAATGAAAGTTGGTGATCGTTGGGAAATGACAATTCCTCCAGGTTTAGCTTATGGCCCTTCTAAGCATGGAATTATTCCTGCTAACTCGGTTTTAATTTATCAGCTTGAGCTAGTGAAGATTCATTAAGACCTAAATAAGCTAGCAATGGCTTAATTGGAAAAAGAGATCTCAATGAATTATTTGGATTTATTGTGGATCACCAAAAACAACAGTCCAATATGAAGAATAATCTGCTGTATTAGAATTAACTCTGGCTGCGCCCATTCGGGTAAAGTTTTTGTTCATAATATTTGAACAGTGTCCGGGACTATCTAGCCACCCTGCAACTACTGACTCAGCCGAACTTTGACCTGCTGCAATGTTTTCTCCTGCACTAGTGTATTGGTATCCTAAATAACTGAGTCGATCAAAAGGTGATGAACCATTAGATCCCGTGTGGCTAAAGAAATTAACATTGGCCATGTCTGTTGAATGGTTTAGCGCTGCTCTTCCTAAAGTACAATTCCAAACTAATGCTGGAGCAGCTGAGTAATTAATATTTCCACATAGTCTTGCTACGGCTCTAGCATTGTTATGTGCTTTTAATAGATCGCTTTCTTCTGTTGTTAAAGTACAGTTACCTTCTACATTTCCTGACTGATCTTGGGATGTTGAAGGACTATTCGGTAGGTCTGAATCTCCATCACAACCAGTGGTTATAGTCAGTAAAAATATTACTATTAGCGGACAAGTAAGTAACGGAATATAGTAACGGATAAATAATGATTGATTGAGCATGAGGTATTTTTAAGATGATTCACTTGAAAAGTTAACAAGTCTAATGACTTTTAGATGATATGTCTCATTTTACTTAAGACTGTTGGTAGAAGTTTGAATGAGTATTAATATTGAGTGTGACTAGTGTCTCAACTTATTTTTCTCAAGTATTATTCATTTAATTTAGAACAATTCTACTTTTGATGATGTTGTTTGATTTGTAGATGACTTGCCCGATGCGAGATCATGTTCGTGATGTTCTTCTTCCATAGTATAGGATTTGCGAATATCAGATTGTAATTGGTTAAACTGTTTGAGGCGACTTTCTGCATCTAAGCCTGCACTCGCATTAATGATGGTTTCTGTATTATTTAAGTTTGATTCAATATGACGAAGCTTTTGACTAATTCTATCTTGAAATTGCAGCTCAACGATAATTTTTGAAATCTCTTCTTGTACCAGTTTACTCATATTAAACAGTAACTTTTCTGATTGAGCTAAAGTATAGGTGGTAAATTTATGCTGAGCGATCACTTCATGAATGACTTCTCCTGCTTTTTCTGCCATTTTTTTCTCTGTTTCAGCAGAGTTAGTTGCACTAGTAAGGATGTTGTCAACAGAGCCACCTATGGTTGAAATTTTCATTCTGATATTTTCACCAGTATTTTTAGACTGATTGGCCAAGTTTCGAACTTCGTCTGCAACCACAGCAAACCCTCTGCCATCTTCTCCTGCTCTGGCTGCTTCGATAGCTGCATTCAGTGCTAACAAGTTTGTTTGTTCTGCAAGCGCTTCCACTTCGCCAGCCATTTTAGTCAGTTCACTCATAAAATTAGAGAGTTTATTGATTTCACTAAGTGCTGTTTTTTCTGACTGAGAGATTTGAATCAGTGTATCTTTTAAATCTTCTAATTCACTTTTGATACTTTCTGATGTTTGTTGAACCGATTTAAAAGAAGAAAAACGTTCATTGTCTTTATTGTTTGACCCTGCGACATCTACTGCGATTGAAATATTTTCTGTAATTGCTGTAAAGCGTACAGCTAGCTCGTCGATAGCATTGGTTGATTGGTTGATTGCTGAATCAATTTGCTTTTGCCAAACACGCAGTAAATCTAAAAGGTTATTAGTTAATAGGTTATCAGCTTCTAAATAAGTCGCTTCATCGTTATTCTCTTCAGTTGATTCTTCAATGACGACAGAGGCATCTTTGTTGAGCATTAAAAAACTGATGACTCCACTGCTCACCAATAAGCATACAGATAACCATTTATCAAAATAAAAAAGGCTAATAACAGTTACTGTTAGTAAACTAATTGAAGCAATAAATAAAGAAAGTCGTGGATTTTTGGGGTCATCCATGAATTTTAGCTCACTTATATATGACGCAACACTAACTAATTAATAGCATTGGTTGACGATATTCGCCAGCCAATTGCTTATAAATGACTAATTGTTAGCTTATACCTTCTGCAAATGAATTACTGAAATCTCATTTGTAGATTATGGAGGGTAGCCAAGTAACAATTTGTGGCCAGATGGCTATTAATATGAGTACAAAGATCTGAATGCCTATAAAAGGTAAAACGCCACGATATATTTGCTGGGTAGAAACATAATCTGGTGCTGCACCTCTTAGATAAAACAGCGCAAAACCAAATGGCGGTGTTAAAAATGAAGTTTGTAAATTAACCGCTATCATCACCCCAAGCCAGATTGGATCAACGCCCATTGCCAATAATGCTGGTGCTGTGATTGGGACAATCACAAATACTATTTCTATAAAATCAAGTATGAATCCTAGAATAAACATGCAAAACATAACTACGAGCATTGCAGCGAATACACCGCCTGGCAGACTGTGTAAAATGTCTCTAATTGCATCATCTCCACCAAAAGCCCGAAAGACTAATGAAAATACCGATGCACCTATTAATATCATGAAAACCATACTCGAAGTTTTAGTGGTGGAACGAACAACTTCTTTTAACCTTTGCCAGGAAAACTCTCGGTAAAAAATAGCTAGAAATATTGAGCCAACAGCGCCTAATGCTGCGGCTTCACTAGGAGTTGCGATCCCCATTAGTATTGAACCTAATACTAACAATATTAAAACTAATGGTAGTAATAAAGCACTCCAATCAAATTGAGAGTCGGTCTGGTTATTTTCATCGATTGCTTCGAGTTTTATCGGTGGCGCTTGTTCAGGCTTTGCCCTTGCGAATAATAATATATAAATAATATAGAGAATGACCAACAATAAGCCTGGCAGCATTGCGCCTGCAAATAAATCGCCAACAGATATTGGGTCTGCACCAATACCTGCATCACGGTTAGCACTGGCAATGACATCACCAAGCAAAACCAAAACAATGGATGGAGGAATAATTTGCCCTAAAGTCCCTGAAGCACAAATAACCCCCGTTGATAGAGGCACTGAGTAGCCTGATTTGATCATTATAGGAAGTGACAATAAACCCATAGTCACTACAGTTGCGCCTACAATACCTGTGCTTGCAGCAAGAAGCGCCCCAACAATAACAACCGATATTGCAAGGCCACCTGGAGAACGAGAGAATAGACTAGCCATGCTAGTTAATAGCTTTTCTGCTATTTTTGCTTTTTCTAACATTACGCCCATAAAAACAAATAATGGAACGGCAATTAGTGTAGGGTTTTGCATAATACCGAACAATCGACTGAATGATGTTTTTAAAATCACAGGATTTAACTGATCAGTTGCTACCGCAATTGCGGCAAATATTAGCGCTGTTCCTGCCAGAGAAAATGCAACAGGGTAACCACTGAGCAGTACTATGCAAACACATATGAACATTAATAATGCGAGCCATTCCATTATTTATGCTCCTTAGGTAAAGAGTGATTGCTTGCTGACATATTTTGAGCAGAAGCCAGTTGGGTGAAGCTTTTATATAGCTGGTTGATTGCTTCAATGAACAAAAGAGCTGGCATAAGTATTAAAAAGCTTTTTAAAATATAGGTTGCTGGCATACCACCTGCTTCGGCAGAAACCTCACCAATGCGCCAGCTTAATGATACATAAGACCAGCTTGCCCAAGTGATAAAAGTTGAAAATGGAATTAGTAACAAAATCGTACCTAATAAGTTCACAATGGCTTGGCTACGGTTAGAAAGGCGATTATAAAAGATATCTACACGAACATGTTCATCACGATTAAGTGTGTAAGCGGCCGCTAAAAGGAAATTAGCACTGTGCATCCAGGTGATAGATTCACTGAGCAAAATAGAGCTACTTTTAAATAGCCAGCTAGATAGTACATTAAGCGTTAAAATGAACACCATACCTAATGTTAACCAACTAACGAGTCGCCCAACAGTAATAGATATTTGTGTACAATATATCGATATTATTTTTCCAAGTGTATTCATATTAAATGATTTTTAATTTTATTAAGTTATTATTGGTTATTCACATGCCAGTAGAGGTTATTCACAGCTTATTCAATTAACCGATTTATATTATATTTTTAATGTAACTATTTGATTTATATGTGTATTATTTTATGTTTTTATCTAGTTAAAATACTTGTTTATCAATTTTGTTTGTTTTGTCATTTTTTTATTCACGATTTTATCCACAAGATATGCTTTGTGAAATAATCCTTATATTTTAATTGGTTATAGTAATTTCTTAGAAACAATATTAACTTGAAACGTTAGTGAACCCTCTTGGATTAAATTCGGTAGAATAACGATTCTAGGTTAGAATATGTGACCGATTTTAAAGCGCAGTAACCTTAACGACTAGGATGGCATTGGTCAAACATTTCCTTTATGGTGATGCTATTAAATATTCGGTAATTTGCGTTGAAATTAAACCGTTAATAAAATCAATTAAGGCAACACATGCAAAATCAAACACCGCTCATTCTAGTTGATGGCTCTTCATACTTATTTCGTGCTTATCATACAATGAATTTTACTACTTCCGCTGGCGAACCAACAGGCGCTATTTATGGAGTAGTGAATATGCTTAAAAGTTTATATAAGCAGTACCAACCTCAACAAATGGCTGTTGTGTTTGATGCTAAGGGCAAGACCTTTCGTAATGATATGTACCCTGAGTACAAGGCCAATAGGCCACCAATGCCTGATGATTTACGAAATCAAATAGCACCACTCCATCAGATTGTGAAGGCTATGGGGTTTCCACTAATTTCCATTGAGGGAGTTGAGGCCGATGATGTTATTGGCACCATTGCTCGATTAGCGACTGAAGCTGGGCGCGATACTGTTATTTCAACGAGTGATAAAGATATGGCTCAGTTGGTTAACCAGCATATCAGTTTAATTAACACCATGAGCAATCAGTTTTTGGATGTGGCCGGTGTTAATGAAAAGTTTGGTATACCTCCCGAGTTGATTATCGACTTTTTGGCACTAATGGGCGATAAGTCTGACAATATTCCAGGTGTAGCTGGTGTTGGTGAAAAAACCGCGCTGGGTTTGTTACAAGGGATCGGAGGTATTGAAAGTATTTATCAAAACTTAGATAAAATTGCTGAGCTGCCAATTAGAGGAGCTAAAAAGCTTGGTGAGAAAATTCAATCTTATGAAGCTGATGCAAGGCTATCTTATGAGCTTGCAACGATTAAACTTGATGTAGAATTGCCGCTTTCATTGGATGAACTTAATGTTGGTGAAGCAAAACGCGATGAGCTAGAAGCGTTATTCAGTGAATATGAATTTAGAACTTGGTTAAAAGATTTAAAAACAGGCAACCCTGTTTTGCCTCAAAATGATGCCCCATCAGCTACAAAAGAATCAGCGAGTCAGTCAACTGAAAAAGTTTCTGTCGAAAGTAGTATTGATCATAGCCAATATGAAACTATTTTGAGCGAGCAGCAATTACTTGATTGGGTTCATAAGCTAGAGTCGTGCGACATTTTTGCTATTGATACAGAAACGACGAGTTTAAATATTATTGCTGCTGATTTAGTTGGAGTTTCATTTGCAATATCAAAGGGGCAAGCTGCTTATCTTCCTCTTATACATAATTATCCCGGCGCTCCGCAACAACTTGAACGTGAATGGGCATTGTCACACTTGAAGCCCGTTTTAGAAAATCCATCGATTGGGAAAATAGGACAAAACATTAAGTATGACCAAAGTATTTTTTCTCAAGCGGGTATACAGCTTCAAGGTGTCTGTTTTGATACTATGCTGGAATCTTATATTTTAAATAGTATTGCTAATCGACATGATATGGATACCTTAGCAAAAAAATATTTGGGACATGAATGTATTCATTATGAAGACATTGCAGGCAAAGGGAAAAAACAAATCACTTTTGATCAAATCGATCTTGAGATTGCCAGTCCATATGCCGCTGAAGATGCTGATGTAACACTACAATTACATGATGAAATCTGGTCTGAGTTAGAGCAGCAGGAAGGCCCTAAAAATATATTTAAAGAAATTGAAATGCCACTTGTTAATGTTTTGTCTAGAATGGAACAGCGTGGGGTTTTTATTGACAGTGATTTTTTAAAGCAGAAAAGTAATGAGTTTGGTAAAAGAATTCTTGAGTTAGAACAAAAGGCTTATGAGTTGGCCGGACAGCCTTTCAATTTAGGATCACCTAAACAACTCCAAGAAATTTTATTTGAGAAACAAGGTTTACCTGTTCTAAAGAAAACGCCTAAAAAGCAACCGTCGACGGCTGAAGAAGTTTTGGTTCAGCTTGCACTTGATTACCCATTACCCAAAGTTATTATGGAGTACCGCGGACTCACTAAATTAAAATCAACTTATTCTGATAAATTGCCACTGATGATACAAGAGAGAACAGGAAGGGTGCACACATCTTATCATCAAGCCGTTGCCGCGACTGGCAGGTTATCATCAAGTGATCCTAATTTACAGAATATACCAGTTAAAACAGAAGAAGGAAGAAGTATTCGAGAGGCTTTTATTGCGCCTTCTGGTTACAAAATCGTTGCGGCGGATTACTCGCAAATCGAACTTCGTATAATGGCCCATTTATCACAAGATCCTAATTTATTACGTGCTTTTTCTGATAATTTAGATGTTCATAAAGCAACTGCGGCAGAAGTTTTTGCTGTTGATTTAGATAGTGTTTCACCTGAGCAACGTCGACATGCTAAAGCGGTTAACTTTGGCTTAATTTATGGAATGTCTCGTTTTGGTTTAGCAAAACAGTTGCAAATTACTAACGAAGAAGCAGGCCATTATATCGATACCTATTTTGCACGTTATCCAGGCGTTAGTGATTACATGGAGTCAACTAAGCAAAAAGCAAAAGAACTAGGTTACGTTGAAACCTTATTTGGACGTCGATTATATTTGCCTCAAATTAATGCGTCTAACGGTATGTTGCGTCAAGCGGCGGAGCGAACAGCAATTAATGCGCCAATGCAGGGGAGTGCGGCAGATATTATTAAGATTGCTATGATTGAAATTCAAAAGTGGTTAGATAAAGAAAAACCAGATTGTTACATGGTTATGCAAGTGCATGATGAGTTGGTTTTTGAGGTGGCAGAAAGCAAGTTAGACGATTATACAACTAAAATTAATGAGTTGATGGCCAATGCAGTAGAGATTAGTGTGCCTTTGTTAGTTGATGTTGGAGTTGGTGAAAATTGGGAGCAAGCTCATTAATTGTTATGCTGTTGTTAATACCAGTTGAGCTCACGATAGACCAATAATAAGTATGGCGTAAGTTTAATAAAATTAATAAGGATTTTTTATGAGTGACTTTGAAGAGTTGACAATTGAAAAAGGTAAAGGTGAACACCGAACTAATCGGTTCCGTATCTATTTTAAAAACCATTTAAATGGTTGTGTTAATTTACCGACTGACTTTTTAAATAATTTTAAAAGTTATTTTGAGCCAAATGAAGCAACGGTTGATGTTACAGATAGAAGTTTTCGTGGCAAGCAAACACTAAAGTTTGTTGGTGATGTACCTTATGCTCCTGATTTCCATGATGATTGGGTTTATGTGGTTCACCAAGATAGTAGAAAAGGATTTGCTGCACAAACACTAAAAAGAAATTTTACTCATGTGGGTGAAAAAGTAGCGCAAGGAACGTCAGTTGTTATTCCTGGAGGGATTGTAGATAAAGTGTTTAGAGGATTAGCGGCAGAGGCTGCGATTACTGTTAATCAACATCACTTCCTTGCTGGAAGACGTTCATGGGTTATTGCTCCTGCTTGTGATTTTGATGGGGACATACCTCCTAACGCAGAAAGAGAAAATATTTTTGCTTTGGAGACTGCGGCTATTGAACGTTTTTCTTTACCTGCATATCAATTGGGCGAACCTATTTTTGATCCTATGATCGATGCTGTTTGGACTAACTTACTGAGAAATTATGTTAAGAAAAAAGGCTTCGAAGTTGTTAGCCATCGCGCTTGGCCTAAGGGAAAGTTTGAGAATAATATTTCTTATTTTCATAGTAACTATGAGAGTAGGGCTTGTTGTGAAGACGGAACGCTAGGTATGTGTAAAATACATACTAAACTTTGGCCATAAAGTTTAATATTAAGGGAAAAGTTTTGGTTGTTACTAACTTGAGCTGCTAGGTAGGAAGTTGTTTTATTATTTAATAATATATTACTATCGGTAAAATATTCTGATAAGGGTGGCAATAATGATAAAAAGCTTTTTGACTTTTTGTATTGCAATCTTGCTTTGCATTAGTATGATTGCATGTAAGGGGTTAGACATTATTGGTCTTGTGGATAGTGGTAAGTTATCGATTAGTCTAACCGATGCACCAATCGATAATGCAACGCAAGTCATGATCAAATTCAACGCAGTTGAAGTTAAACCCAAAGAGGGTTCAAGTGTTATCTATCAGTTTGATGAGCCTAAAGTGATAGATTTGTTAGCCCTGCAAAATGGGCAAACGGAGTTATTATTAAAAAAGCGCTCAATTAATGATGGTGATTATAGCTGGTTGCGTTTAGTCATTGACGCAGACTATGCTGCGCTTGATTCTTATATCACTTTTGATGATGGCTCTTCACATTCTCTTTATATTCCAAGTGGTGATGAACCTGGTTTAAAGTTGAACCATCCATTCACTATTACAGCTGGTGAGAATACTAATTTGACAATTGACTTTGATTTAAGAAAGTCTATTCTTAAACCCAGCAACACATTGCAAGACTACAAATTAAAGCCCGTTTTAAGAATTCATGATAATGCTGAAGTTGGCACCATAAAGGGTCATATAGAAGGTTATGTTGTTGCAGATGAGTCATGCCAAACAGGTTTAGCTGTTTATGTTTATACCGCTTCAGATGATGGAACTAACCTTGGTGATGAGGGGAGTAACTGGCCGCCTATTTCATCCAGTATTCCTGAATATGATGCGACTAATGATCGCTTTAATTATCAGCTTAGCTTCCTTCCATCTGGTAATTATATAGTTGCTGTTACTTGTGATGCTGACAATGACGATCCTGAAAATGATGAAACTGAAAGTGAATGGGCTATATTGGTGAGTAAAAGTGCAAATGTTATGGCTGAAAAAACAACAAATCTTAATTTTGACTAGTTTAGCGTCTTCATCTCTGATAGTGAGTATTTTAGCTCACTATTTATACTTTAAATTGTGACATGAGTTGTTTAAGCTTAGTTGCTAGCTCGGCTGCATTATCACTTGCTTCAGACATAGTATTTGCCCTACTTGAAGCTTCTTCGCATATTTTTGAAATTTTAATGACACTTTCATTAATTGAATTAATCACATTGGACTGTTCGCCAGTTGAATTAGCTATAACAGTATTAACCTCTTCAATATGATTAACAGAACTTTTTATTCCTTCTATAGCGCTACAGGTATTTTGTACTGCGTCAACGCCAGTTTGTGCATGAGTTAAGCTAGCGGACATTACTTTAACACCTTTGTCGGTTGATTGTCGTAGCTTTTCTATCATTGATTCTATTTCTTGAATAGACTCTTGAGTTCGTTGTGCTAATGTTCTTACCTCATCAGCAACAACTGCAAAGCCTCGCCCTTGTTCGCCTGCTCTAGCGGCTTCTATCGCTGCGTTTAATGCTAACAAATTAGTTTGGTCTGCAATACCTCGAATAACATCTAAGACAGATCCAATACTTTCACTTTCTTTAGCCAGTGTTTCAATAGCTGTGGTGGCATTGTTCACTTCTGTTTTGAGTTGTTGGATAATTGATACCGCTTGTTGGCCAGTATGGTTAATATCTATAACCAGCTGGTTAGCATTGCTGCTAGAGCTCTGTGCTCCTTGAGCATTTTTAACAACCCCGTTAACTGAGGCTGATAGTTCTGTTGTGGCCGTAACGACTAAGTCAATATCATGTTGCTGCTGTAGAGCTCCATCATTATTAAGATCACAGTTTTCCTTTGTTTCTTTAGATGCTTGTAATAAGGCATCCGATGTTTCAAGTACACTTGAAATTGTTGTGTGAAGCTTCTCAATAAAACGATTAATTTCCTCTGCAAGGGCACTTAACTCATTACCGTTGGATGCCTTGAGTCGTTGCGTTAAATCACCTTCCCCGTCAGCAAGTTCATTAACCGCTGAGGTCATATCAATTAATGGCAATATCACAATATTTCTCAATAGAAGCATTACCATGATAATAACAATAATATTTAAGCCAATAATTTGAATAATTTGTCTATTGATAAAGTCTTGAAGAGTTGACTCAATGTTTTGGGTATCAACATAAAGGAAAGCCTTACCTACTTCTTTTTGTTCTCCAGAGTCATCAAATATTAGAGGTGCTTCTTTCACATAAGCATAGCTATTGGGCGGTTTTTGCGTGTCTATTAGTTTTCCATCCGCTTTTTCTTTTGAGGTAAATATCTCAGTATCATTCTTAATGATAATTGCTTTGACAAAATCTGCTTGGGCTTCAGATTCTACATTTCTAACTAAAAACTCTATTTCATAATTCCAAATGACTGGTGGTGAGCTTATTTGAAGGCGTTTTAGGCTACGATCGACTTGTTTTTCTAAACTTTGATATAGTTGAATTTTGGTTGAATGATAATTGTAAAAGGAGAATGCACAAAGCAAAAGAGTGACTACTACTATTATCAAGAGATTTAATTTAAAGCTAATGCTTCGAAAATTCATTAATACAGGCCATTGTTATGTGCTATATCTAAAATACAGTAAGGCACTACACATCAGTTCCTTAAACATTAACTTACGTGAATATCAAGGTTTTGAGTGAAGTCTATTAATTGAAATAACAACCATTCATACTAAACATAGTAAATCGTATATCACTTAGCAAATTTGCGATTAATTCTCGGAGTATTCAAGTTTTATTTAAATATACGTGTTTTCAGTAAAATGCGGTATATCATTAAGCGATTTTTAAATTGAGAACATCGGCTAGGCTAATTCTTTTTCTAACAAAAGCCAGCAAGTTGAGATTTATCACCTATATTTATTGTTAGGATGTGTTGAGTTTTTGTAGTTTGCCACTGTTTAGTTAAAAGTCATCATTTTTTCTTACTAAATAAACACTGTTTTACACACCTTAAGTTAAAGAACGTTAATATAAAAATCCACTGATGTAATAAGGTATGAGGTGAATAATGATGGAGGTAAAAAGTATCTTTTCAATGATTAAATCAATAATTTTAGGCTGTATTATCCTGAGTTTTCAGTTTGTTAACGCCGCCGAGCTTAATCGTTTGCAGTTTTTAACTGAAAGCTATCCTCCATACAACTTTAAAGATGGAGGGAAATTACAAGGAATAGGCGTAGACTTACTAATAGCCGCTTCCAATAAAGTCAATTCTCCCATTCAATTAAATATGATAAAGCTGCAACCTTGGGCAAGAGCTTATCGGGCAACATTAAAAGAAAATAATAATGTCCTTTTTTCAACGACAAAAACGGCAGAAAGAGAGCCTCTTTTTAAGTGGGTTGGTCCAATTTCTGATACTAGAATTGTTGCTTTAGCTAAAAAAAGTAGTGGTATTAAAATCAGTAGTAGTGCAGATCTTAAAAATCATTCGGTGATGGCCATTAGAGACGATGTTGGTGAGCAATTATTAAAAGCGGCCGGAGTACCTAAAAAAAATATTAAGTTAGGGACTAATGCTGACTCTATCGTTAAACGGTTACAAGCAGACAGAGTGAAAATATGGGTTTATGAAGAAAATGTTGCTCGCTGGTTTTTGAAGAAGAACGGTTTGAACAGTGCTGATTTTGAAGTGGTTCACGTATTAACCGAAAGTCAGGTTTATTATGCCCTTAGTAAAAATATTGATGATAAGTTAGTTCAAGTATTACAAAGCGGTATTGATCAAGTTAAAACTGAGAAAACAGCTAACGGCAAAACAGAGTATGAGAATATTTTGTCAAAATATAATTAAAGCACTTGAGATATTTTAGTATGATAGGAGTAGTTTAACTATCATACTAGAGGGTGTTTGTGGGGAAAAATTTATCGAAAATAGAGCTCGTTCTTCTACCCGGGTTAGATGGCACTGGAGAGCTGTTTAAGCCCTTTCTGGAAAAAATGTCTGGTATACAGATCACTCAAATCAAGTACCCTTTAAATAAAAAGTTAACTATGCAGCAATTAATTAAGTATGTTAGGAGCCAAATGCCTGAAGGCCCCTGCATTTTATTAGCTGAGTCGTTTTCTGGGACTATTGGATATCAACTTGCCTTAGATAGTTCCCTTCAAATTCAAAAAGTTATCTTTGTTGCTTCATTTATTAGCAACCCCAATAAGAAGTTACTGCTTTTTACACGGGTTTTGCCAATTGAATGGTTATTTCGGCTTCAATTACCTCATTGTTTAATTAATTATTTTTGTTTCAATAATAGGGCCAGCCCAGCAATGCTTGCCTTATTTAGACAAGCCATTTTATCTGTTGATAGCAAGGTACTGGCACAAAGGGTGCGTATATTAGCTACACTTAAACCTCCAACCAAGCCTCTCAATAAACCATGCTTAATTATTACCGCTATCAATGATCGACTTTTATCAAATTTTGCTAAACAACAATTGATAGAATATTGTACTGATAAAAAACTCATTCTAATGCAAGGACCTCATTTTATTTTGCAAACTCAAGCTGAAGATTGTGCAACTCAAATTACTCATTATTTATTTTGATACTTTTTCTCTATCAATAACGTAGTATTCATCAATTAGCATCATTATTTTCCTTTTTACAGTATTCATGCTTAATCGAAAGTAATATCGCTATTCCACTCAGAAGCTTTAAAAAAGCGGACCCCTTTAGGGTTAACAGATAACATAGCGTCTTTGACTGTTTGGTGGACCAAAATGACAGAATGTTTTTCTCCAAGTTCAAAAGTCAAACGTTTTTCTAATTCAATATGAGCAAGCACAGATTCATCAAGTACAAGCTCTTCGATGTCCCAAATACTCCCATCAACCTCATCAATATCTAACTCTGAGTTTTTCTTATCCAAACAAGCAATACGGTTCCAAATATGCCAAAAACAGTAGTGTTGAATTTCTGCGTAAGGATCTTTAGGATTTCGCACTCTGGCAGGAACATATTGGACACCATAGATATTCAGTGGGGCCAATGCGTCATATAACAGTTTTGAAATAACGGGTTTGGGTAATTCATGATAATCCAACCACTCTGGGTTCGCAGGAATTGGTTCTCCTAACCGAAGTTTAACGGGCTCAGTATATTTAACTGGTTTACCCATTCCAAATTCACCACTTTTTTCATCCCACGAAAAGAGACAAGAATCCTTGCTACTCTCAATTACATAGTATTCATCAATCAACATTATTACTTTCCTATTTCTAAGGGTTGAGATTTTTGTGATATCGTTGTTGTTTTATTTTTTTGAGTTAAGCTGTGTTTTCTATCATGAGGGCAGGGTTGTTGGGGTTTGTTAGTTATACTAGTAACACCTGCACAACCTTGTCCGCCTGATTTATAATCTCGACCATCGGCAGTAATTGTCCATTTAAATTTATCAATTTTCTTTAAGATACGAAGGCTAAATCGATCTAATTTGTCAACTAATGCCTTAGGGGTATCACAATATTTTCCAGATTTTATATCTTCCTTGATATCGTCAAGTTCTTTTTTTATTTTTTTAGGGTAAGGCATTCCGTCAGCAGTCCCTTGAGAGTGACCACCACGATGCAAAGGTGCATGAAGCTGACAAGCCAACTCTATAAAGTAAGGTAACATCACGCCATTATTTTCATGATCGATATTATACCCAAAAAGCGGTGCAAAAATCGGCCAGTCATCATCATCCATTGCTTCAGAGCATATCAAGTGATGTGCTTGTAACGACCATGCGCCAGTGTACCAATCATGGTCTTTTTTCTTTTTACCTTTAAAAATATTCTTTTCTAATCTAGGGCCAGAGCCCACACTATTACCTTTTTTCTTGGCGAACTTATGCTGCGTTTTTCCGCAATACTCGCATTTTAACTCTTCTACTTCAATTGTACTTGGTGTAGTGGAAGTTCCCACTGTCATACCGATAGTATTTTTTGCATTGTGGGTTGTCATATCAGCATGACGAACCACATTCTGACCTTCAAATTTCACATCAAAGGAGTAGCTGATAAATTCGGTTTTATCACCGACCTTACTAGATATGAGTCCTTTCATCGAACCTGCCTGGTCACCTTTGCTGGTTGCAAAGTTAGATTTTTTGAGTGCTGATGGTTGACTATTAACTTTCACTGATTTACTTCCTTTTTTTAAATCAGAAGAACGGCTAAAGTTGGGATAGGGCAGGGGAACAATCGCAGAACCAACAGAGGTTTTGCAAACATCTGGTGCAGAGAAAACTGCTTTGTCACCACTTCCTTTATGGATAATATTGCGATTATTCGCAAAAACATCATGTTTTGCCACTGATAATCTCTTTCCTATAGCAATATATTGAGTGCTGTTTATTTGAATAATTTTATCATGGTTACAAAATAAGAGAAAAGCTCTTATATGAGATAAATATTTTGAATAGTTATATTGTGAACTGTATATTGTTTTTCAAGCTGAAGATTGTGGAACTCAAATTATTAATTATTTATCTTGATACTTTTTGCTTCGTGAACCTTTTATTTTTTTCTTACGTCTTATAGTAAAGTAAATATAGGAAAGCTCAATGCAACAGGCTGAAGAAGATTTAATTGTAATGTCCGCCCAACATGGAAGTCATAAAGCATTTAATCAACTCGTTAATTATTATCAGAAACCATTGTTGCGGTTTGCCTATAAAATAAGTGGAGATAAAGAGCTGGCTAGCGATGCGGTTCAAGAAGGGTGGATTAAAGTAGCAGGAAATATACGTCAACTAAATGATCCAAGAGCTTTTAAAAGTTGGCTTTATCGTACCGTGCGCTGGCGAGTATTAGATATATTACGTAAGCAAAAAAAACTTAATGAAGAAAGTACGGAGTTATTAGATGCTTCTCAAGCAGGAGTAGATTGCCCAATAAGTCATCAAACAATAGAAAGTCTACCAGATAGTTGGGATGTATTGCGAGTTGCTATTAGTAATCTGCCTGCTATAGAAAAACAAATAATTCATTTGTTTTATCTGGATGAGATGAAACTAATAGAAATATCAACAGTATTAGAAATACCGGTGGGAACCGTTAAATCTCGATTAAATCGAGCAAGACGATTGTTAAAACAAAAGTTTGAATGAAACTGGAGAGAGATAATGAATATTGATGAAAAAATTAAACAAGAGTTAGAAACAGAACAGAGAGAATTTGATGATATTATCGGCGAAAAACAAGGGCTTTGGGATTTGGCTTTTTCGCCGTTAAAAGGCGGGCTAAGAGGCTGGTTTATTGCTGTTAATATTATTACATTAGTGGTTACCGGTTTTATGTTTTGGACGGGATATGAGTTTTTTATTGCAAAACAAATTAATAATCAGATTTTTTGGGGGGTTTGTTTTTTAATGACGCTAAATGCTCAAATAGCTCTTAAGCAATGGGTTTGGATGGAGATGAATCGTGGTTCTCTAATGCGTGAAGTAAAACGTGTTGAAGTTGCTATTGCTAAGTTAGGAGAGCAATTAAAATAAATGGTTATTTGGGTAACAAAATTAGTGAATTAACTTTCAGCAAAAAATACTAGTCCACTTTTCGGTTGTTGTCTAAGCTGGCTTTATAGTACTTTGTCTCCTCTTAAATTGTGAAACAAAGTATGAACTTTACAGCGTTATACTACCAGGGTGAATTATTGTTTATTTGTGATGTATGGGATGTTGCTGATGCTAAAAAAACTGTAGAAGTCGGTTTTAAAGTGATTGCTATCTCAAGCGTTACAATAGCAAATTCATTAGATTATCATGATGTTGAAAATATTAGCTTTCGGAATTAGGTTACTTGGTTAAACGTATAGTGTTATATACACAAATTCCAATGTCTGTTGGTTTAGAGTCTGGTTATCTCCGAGATCTCAATAAGGGATGGAATATGTTAAAAATAGTTTTAATTAATCAACCTATTAAAAGAATCTTTTAATATGTTAATTACACAACAAAAGACAATAAATGATTATTACCAAGCATTATTAGATAGAAACTCTAATTATGTTGGGATTTTTTACGTATGTGTCAAAACAACTTCTGTTTTTTGTATAGCTACTTGCCGTGCAAGGAAACCTAAACTAAAAAATGTTGTCTTTTATACAACTTTCAAAGAAGCTTTAGACTCTGGGTATCGACCCTGTAAGGTTTGCAAGCCAACAGAAAATGCTAATGAGGCGCCTAAACAAGTCATTAAAGCAATAGAATTATTTAAGAAAAGACCTAAAGAAAAGCTCTCCGACTTTCAGCTTAAAGAAAATGAAATAAGTCCAGAGTTGGTAAGACGCTGGTTTAAAAAAAACTATGGTATGACTTTTCAGGCTTTTCAACGCATGTATCGGATCAATAGTGCATTTAATGAGCTTAAAAGTGGAAAGAAAACAACAGACATTGCTTTTGATTCTGGGTATGAATCTCTTAGTGGCTTTGGTTATATGTATAAAAAATTTATTGGAAAGTCTCCTAAAAATAGTTTGTATAATAATGTGATTTTGATTAGCCGATTAACTACGCCTCTTGGTCCTATGTTTGTATGTGCCACTGAAGATGGTATTTGTTTGTTAGAGTTTGTTGACAGGAAAATGCTAGAAACTGAATTTAAGCAATTGCAGAAATTACTAGAGGCAAAAATCATTGCCGGAGAAAATGAACATACGCTTCAAGCGCAGCAAGAAATAACAGAATATTTTAACGGTCAAAGAAAGTATTTTAATGTAACTCTATGTACACCCGGTACAGACTTTCAAAATTCAGTTTGGTCATGTTTGAAAGAAATACCATATGGAGAAACAAGAACCTATCAACAACAAGCGATTAAACTCAGAAAACCAAAGGCTATTAGAGCTGTTGCATCTGCAAATGGTTTCAACAGAATTGCTATCGTTATTCCTTGCCATCGAGTTATCGGTAAGAATGGACATTTGACGGGATATGGAGGAGGTCTTGAAAGAAAAAAGTGGCTGCTTGAACATGAAACAAAGAACTTAAATACCAATCTAGTTAACCTCAGCTCTGGATAAGAAAAATCATCAGAGCGTCTATTTTGGCGGCTTTCAGTGTTAAGCGCCTTTGCAATACTCGCTATTGCGGCAGTCACTTGCCTTGATATCCACAAAAATAGCCACACTGAGCTCAAGTGGAAACAGCAATTCAATTTAATTGGGTTTTAAGTCATTGAAAATAAAAATGATTCTATTAATTATTTTTAATTTCCTTATCCAGAGTTGAGGTTAGTGAAATAGATATTAAAATTCACACATGATTTTTAATCAGAAAAAAATACAATATATCAGTAAAAAATTCACATCTCATCTTTTTTATATTTATTAATTTATAGTCAATATACACCGATTGATTTAAATTAATCGGTCTGTTTTATAGAGGGGAAAGCCTGAACTATAAGGGGTAGATACTTATAGCTAAATCACTATCAATTGTCACAATAAAAGCCGTTATTTTTGCCGCTCTTTTCGTTGTCTGACTTGTCCATAGAGCGGCTATGAATTGCGCCAGACGCCTTAATAGTGACAAAAACCCCTGACTTTTCTCTATGCCAATTGATAGTGATTTAGCTATAGGATTGGCTGTAGATATATCGTTAAAAGTTATACCTTTAATGTTGGCATATAAACTGCTTTATCTTAACTGAGTAAAATATAAGCTGCTTTTTATTTTTTTAGTAACCAAAGGAGATTATGATGAGTAATAAAGACGATATTCAGTTATTAAAAGATTTATCGCTAATATGTATCGATGGGAAGCGATTTTATTGTGACTCCGTTGATAAAGTTGAAAGCCCAACTCTGTCTGCTATTTTCTCAGATATGGCTAGAGTGAGAGAGGGTTTTTTGATAGATATCAACGAAATAATATTATCGCTTGGTGGGGAGCCTACTGATAAAAATGGTACTATATCTGGAGCATTTCATCAAAAATATACAGACATAAAAGCGATGCTTGTGCCTGATAATGAGTATACCTATATTTCCCAATTAGAAGAGCTAGAAGATAGAACCTTAGAAAAATTTCGTGAGGCTTTAGCTAATGCAAAAAATCCAGTAGTAAAAAATTTTATTGGTATCGCATTAATTAAATTTAATAAAACACACGATGAAATGAAAAGCTTACAACTTGTGACTGAGTAAATCACTCTTTAATGCTGGCGTCTGATTTTTAGGCGCTAGCATATCACCTTTATCTTTAATCTTTCTACGTCTTATTCTTCTATATTTGCTGAGCTTTTAAAGTATCTAAAATAATTTGATAGTGATACTATTCTGGTCAATTTTATTGTGTTGGTTAAACTAATAGAAAGGCACTAGTCGCATGAAGCATCGGTTGATTTCTAGTGGCTCAGAGTTCGAGTCAAAAATTGGATACTCAAGAGCTGTTTTAGATGGTAATTATGTTTTTGTTTCTGGAACAACTGGTTTTGACTATGACTCAATGTCAATATCAGAAAATGTAATCGAGCAAGCTGAGCAGTGTTTTAAAAATATTGAAAAAGCCTTACAAGATGCAGGTACAAGTCTAGCAAATGTTGTGAGGGTGCATTATATATTTCCTGATAAAAATGACTTTGAGCCCTGTTGGCCTGTTTTTAAAAAATACCTAAATACAGCCAAACCTGCTGCAACGATGTTTGTTGCTGGGTTGTTGGATGAAAAGATGAAGCTTGAAGTAGAGGTCACAGCCAGGCTGGATATTATATAAAAGTTTAAATATGTTTGTTAAAAAACAACATTTGTAACAAATATCTACTTTAAGGTTTTTCTCAAAACCTTCTAAATATGCCAGAATTACTGTTAGTATACATTTATCTTAGTTAGTAACTAAACTGTAGCTAATATTCGGTTCAATTAATCAAACCTTCTTATTAATCAATTTGGGTGAACAATGATAAAAATAAAGCTAATCAAAGTGATATTTACTGGTTTAGTTGCTTGTTTTCATTTATTGGTTAATGGTCAGGGGTTTCCTACCCCGCCTGTTAATGTTGTTAACGCTGAAACTAAACTTTTGGCTCCTGTAGCTTGGGTGTCAGGTACTGTTGTTAGTCGGAATAACTCTCAGATTGCTTCGGAAGTTTCAGGACGTTTGAAAATGTTGGCTGAATTAGGGGCTGACGTAAGTAAAGGTGAAGTGATTGCTCAAATTGATGACCAGACATTATTGATACAAAAAAGAGAAGATATTGCAAGCGTGCAGAATGCTAAGTCGAGGCTTGAGTTTTTAGAATCTGAGGTTAAACGTAAAACCTCATTAGCAAAGCGTAATTTATCTGCTATTACCGATTTAGATGAGACTGTTTCACAACGAGATGTGGCTTTGGGGGATTTAACTGGTGCTGAAGCAAGACTTGCGAAAACAGTACAACAATTAGAGTTTACTCAATTAAAAGCGCCTTTTGATGGGTTAGTGGCACAGCGTTTGAGTAATCAGGGGGAATATGTCAGCAATGGCACTCCGATTATTCGTCTTGTAGAGATGGATAATCTTGAGGCATCTGTTTTTGCTCCTTTAACAACCTATCGATTTTTGAAACAAACAGACTCTTTAGCCGTAAGCTCTGAACTAGGGAAAGGCATAGCCAAAATAAAAACTCTTATTCCCGTTGCAGAAAGTCGTTCACATTTAATGGAGATCAGGTTGGATATGTCTACATTTGACTGGCCTGTTGGTTTAAATATTAAAGTCGCTGTGGCAAATGGTGACAAAAAAGAAGCGCTTGCGGTGCCTAGAGATGCATTAGTTTTACGAAGAGAAGGCACTAGTGTTTTTCGTATTAATGGTGAGAGTAAAGCTGAGCAGGTGCCAGTTTCTGTTGGTGTCGGTGTCGGTGAGTTCGTTGAAATTATTGGAGATATTAAGCCTGGAGATAAAATTGTGATTCGTGGCGCAGAGCGTTTAAGAAATGGCCAGGCTGTTCAAATAAAACAAAGTAACCAATCGCTGATTTCGGGTAAACAATGACTTTAACATCTGCTGCATTAAAAAATCCGACTGCGGTCGTTGTCGCGATATTATTAGTCGCTCTATTCGGTGCAATTAGCTTGTCCAAGCTACCAGTACAATTAACTCCAGATATCAGTCAACCAATGATAACTATTTCTACCAGCTGGCGTGGTGCAGCACCAGAAGAAATGGAAGCAGAAATTGTTGAAAGGCAAGAGGATGTATTAAAAGGGTTACAGGGGCTGACAGAGTTACAATCTAGTTCTAGTCAAGGTAATGGCAATATCACATTGCGTTACAAGACTGGTATCAATCTTGAGCGAGCATTGATTGATGTAATGAATGCTTTAAATCAGGTTCCTAATTATCCACCTGATGCTACCGAGCCGGTAATTGCCGTTGGCGGAAATAGCACTTTTACAGCTATTGCTTGGTTTGCAGTAAAACCACTCGAAGGTAATGAGCGGGATATTGCTAGTTATCAAGATTATGTTGAAGAAGTGATTCAGACCCGCATGGAAAGAGTGGGGGGGATTTCGCAAACTAATGCCTTTGGTGGTTTACAAAGTGAGTTAAGGATTACTTTCAACCCCTATAAAGCTGCTTCATTGGGGCTCAATATACCTCAACTTGCTTCTACTCTTGCTGGTAATAGTGATGTTTCTGGCGGCTTTAATGAGATTGGTCGACGTAAATATACCCTACGCTTTTCTGGCAAATATGGCGTCGAACAGTTACAAGAGATGGTTTTAGATTGGCGAGATGGACGTCCTGTTTTACTTCGAGATGTTGCTGATGTTGAATTAACTTTACAAGATCGCGTTGGGATTTTAACGCTAGATGGTGAGCCTGCTATTGCAATGAACGCTCAGGCCGAGCAAGGGGTTAATGTTATTCAAGTGATGGAAGGACTTCAATTAGCAATGAAAGAGCTGAATGAGGGGCCTTTAAAAAGAGCCGGTTTGAAAATGATTCAGATGTATGATGAAACTATCTACATCGGGCGATCAATGAGTCTAGTCAAAAATAATTTGTTTGTGGGAATTTTACTAGCAATTAGTGTACTTTGGTGGTTCTTACGTAAGTTTCGAGCTACTTTAATTGTTGCTGCGGCAATTCCTATATCCATCGTTTTAACATTAGTTGTACTGTACGCATCGGGTAGGACGCTCAATATTATTTCAATGGCCGGCTTGGCTTTTGCCGTTGGTATGGTATTAGATGCTGCGATTGTTGTACTGGAAAATATTGTACGGCTCAGAGAAAAAGGTGAGCAACCTCATGATGCTTCTCTTAAAGGAGCGTCTCAAGTTTGGGGGGCATTGCTTGCTTCCACAGCAACGACCGTTGCAATCTTTTTACCTATTGCATTTTTAGAAGAGGTTTCTGGGCAACTATTTGCTGATTTAGCCATTACTATTGCTGTGGCAATTGTTGCATCTCTATTAATTGCTATTACGGTTTTGCCTACAGCAGCGAGAAAAATATTAGATAAAGTATCAGATGAAGATCCACATGAACATTGGTGGAATAATATTACGAATAAAATAATGAAAATTACCAGCTCTCCTGCAAAACGTTATACCTGGATTTTTGGATTAATGTTTATTTCTATTTTTGGTAGTTGGTTACTATTCCCTAAGGTTGATTATTTACCAAAAGGGAATCAAAATTCATTTAGAGCATTTATTTTGCCCCCTCCAGGGCAAAGTTATCCGGCAGCTCGATTTGAAATGAGCGATGAAATTAATCGCCGGTTAATGCCTTACTTAAAGGGTGAAAAAGAACCAAAAATCGATCATACCTGGATGGGCTTTTTTGGTAACTTTGGTTTTATGGGAGGGCGAGCAGAAGAGTCTGATGACATTCAAAAAATAGTTCAAGTAGTTAATACGGTATTATTAGCGGGTTTTCCTGATACTATGGCCTTTGCTTCTCAAGCTGAATTATTTGAAAATTTGGGAGGAGGACGTCGGATAGATATTGATATTCAAGGGAATCAAGTTGATGAGTTATTACAGGCTGCAAGAGTTGGGTATGGTGTCGTTAGCCAAATATTGCCTGGAGCTCAAATACAGCCATCACCTGGTTTAACACTTGCTGAGCCAGAGTTAAGGTTAGTTCCTAAAGAACGGCGTATGGCAGAAGCTGGTTGGACGCGTCAAGAGGTTGCATCAATATCTAGAGCGTTAGGTACTGGTTTATATGTAGGTGACTATTTTAATGGACAAAAAAGACTGAATGTTTTTCTTCGCTCCATTGACTGGGAATCACCTGAAGAATTAGCGTCAATTCCTTTGTTTACACCGGAGGCTGGAATACAGCCAGTTGGTGAACTGGTTGAAATTATTCGAACTGCTGGACCTAGCTCTATTCAGCGTGTTGATCGAAAACGTACTATAACCTTACAAGTTACACCGCCCGATGATTTAAGTCTGGAAGAAGTGATTAGCCTGATTAAAGAGAAAGCTGAACCAGCGATATTATCGCAACTTACTGATAATGGAAGTGTGGCTTACCGTGGAAGTGCAGAAGCTCTAACAGAAGCGTTAACCAATATGAGCCAAAGTTTTATATTAGCACTTGCTATTCTTTATTTATTAATGTCAGCTTTGTTTCGATCTTTTAAAGATAGTTTACTTGTCGTATTAACTATTCCATTGGCAACAATTGGTGGTATTGGTGTTTTACAATTAACTAACTATTTTATTTTTCAGCCTCTTGATTTATTAACCATGATAGGATTTGTTATTTTACTTGGTTTGGTTGTTAACAATGCTATTTTATTGGTTTATCAAACAAGAATAGGAGAAGCCGAAGGGTTGTCTCGTCATGATGCTGTAGAGCAAGCGGTTAGGCTAAGGCTAAGACCTATTCTAATGAGTACTTTAACCAGTATTTGTGGCATGTTACCTTTGTTATTAATACCAGGGGCCGGGGCAGAATTATATCGTGGTATTGCTGCTGTGATTGTTGGTGGCATGAGTGTGAGCACCGTATTTACATTAATCTTTTTACCTAGTTTGCTGCAAATAGGTAAACGTTCTGAGCAATTAGAAAATATATAGGCTGTGTTAATCTGAAATAACCGCAATATATTTTTATTCAAATTAAACCTGTTTTGGAAGATAGAATGAAAAAAAGTTTGAGAATGCTATTGGCATCTTCTTTATTGATCAGTTCATTGACTGGCTTTGCTAAACCGATATCAAAAGATAATTTACAGATAATGTCATTAACGGATGCTCATTCTTTTATTGGCATTTCGCAAAGTGATTTTAATCAGGCTATTACACAAAATCTGATTAACGCTATTTCTCATTCATTAGATCATAAAGAAAATTTTAACCTTTTCGGACAAAAGCAACTTTGGAAATCAAGTAAAAAACTACAAGTTAATGAAGCTGGTACTTATATTCTTAGGCTAGGAATGAGTACCGAACGTTTTGTTGAGGGGAAATTAAAAATTGAGGGTATTGAAAAAATTTCAGTATTTGTTAATGGAAAAAAAATAAGCGGCACAAATAGTTTTGATATTACCTTGCTTAATGGTGATCACCGTCTATTGATTGTTGCAGAGAAAATAGCTGACTGGAGTAAAGTTGTTCTTGATTGGTCAAATAAAGGTGAGCAAAAAATTGAAAAAAATTATGTTCAATTTAACGATGATTCAAATAAAGCTAGATTAAGTCCAGAGAAAATGTTTGATAGTGAAACGGTTAATAATTTGCAAATATCTCCTGATGGAAAAGTGATGTTAATAAGCAAACAACACTACTCAGATGTAACTAAAAATACTGCACAAACATTAGTTGAACTTGTTGAACCTAATAGTATGAAAGTGGTTTATCGTTGGCAAGGAATACAACCTTATTTGACCAGTTGGAGTAATAATAATAAATATCTTGCGTACTCTCATAGTAATAATATTTATTTGCTCAATCGAAGTAACTTAAATATTACAAAAGTAGCAAGTGATTTAAAAGGCGTTCGGGGTATTCAATGGTTTAATGATAGAACACTTATTTTGTCTTGGCATAAACCTGAAGAGAAGCCTCATCAATTTACCAAACGATACAGAGGGTTAGAAGATCGTTGGAGTTATTGGAGAGGTCAAACACAGATCTATTTATTAGATATTAAAAGTGGGTTTATTAAACAAGTTACTCAAAATACATTGGGAAGTACTTTATTAGATTTTGACAGTGACAAACAGAAAATTCTTTTATCTAGAAGTCCTATTGATTATAAAGAACCTGCTCATGGTATTACCCATGTTTTTGAATTAAATTTAAAAAAGAACAAAGAAAAATTATTGGGTAAGTTCCGTACTTTTAATACTGCAAAATATACTAAAGATGGTGTTGTTTTTACTGCTGGTCCTGGTTTAAAAAATAATATCGGTTCGATTTTAGAAAAAGAGCAAAGTCCAAATAATTATGATAGTCAGCTTTATTTAATGAAAAGTAATGGTGATATAAAAGCTTTGTCTAAATCATTCAAGCCTGCAATAGGAGAATTTCGGGTCTTAAAAAATGATAGTCTTATTTTATCTGTAACCGATGGTGATAAGCGTCAGTTATACCATTTTTACAAAAATAAATTTAAACGAATTAAAACTGCTGTTGAGGTGGTAGAAACATTTTCGGTTTCTAAGGAAAGTAAAGCGCAACTAATTTACACTGGAACTAATGCGGTTAGTCCGCAAAAGACTTATTTAACTCAAGTGGGGCGTTCCAAACAAAAACTATTGATTGATACCGCTAAAGCGAGCTACTCAAATATCCGTTTTGGTGAGTTTAATGATTGGGATTATACAACCCAAAAAGGCCATCAGATTGATGGTCGTTATTACTTACCTGCCAATTTTGAGCCGAATAAAAAGTATCCCGCAATTATTTATTATTATGGTGGTACAGCACCTGTGAGCAGAGCATTTACCGGGCGCTGGCCGTTTAGTTTATGGGCGGCTCAAGGTTATGTTGTTTATGTTCTACAGCCATCAGGGACTATTGGTTATGGACAAAAATATTCAGCCAAACATGTCAATGCCTGGGGGCTTGAAACTGCAGATGATATTATTGAAAGTACTCAAGCTTTTGTAAAAGCTCATCCGTTTGTTGATGCAGATAAATTAGGTAATATGGGAGCATCATATGGTGGTTTTATGACGATGTATTTAGCCACTAAAACAGATATATTTAGTGCTTCTATTTCACACGCTGGTATTAGTAACCTCACTTCTTATTGGGGGCATGGTTGGTGGGGATATGGTTACTCTGGTGTAGCGACTAATGGTAATTTCCCGTGGAATAATAGTGAATTTTATACCCAACAAAGCCCTGTTTTTCATGCAGATAAAGTGAAAACACCATTATTACTATTGCATGGTGATGCAGATACTAATGTTCCGGTTGGTGAAAGTCATCAAATGTATACGGCGCTTAAATTGCTTAATAAAGAGGTTGAATTAATAGAATTTCAAGGAGACGATCATCATATCAATAGTCGAGATCATCGATTACGTTGGTGGAACACCATTTTATCTTATTTTGATAAACAATTAAAAAATCAACCTGAATGGTGGGAGTCTTTGTATCCTGAAAAGAAATAAACTGGTTAAGAGCTGGGGATTTCCTCAGCTCTTATTGATTAATCTGGTGTGAAGTGGGTTAATTCGTTGGTTACGAGCCTATCATATAAAAAGCCAGTAGTTAGAGTTATTCAATACCATAGATAATTGCGAATAAACCTAAACCTGTTAATAGCCAAATAATAATGCCAATTGTTATCCATAAAAAATTAGCGATAGTATAGTTTTCATTAGAACTACCTGTCGGATCTTCACAAGCAATATTCGCAACCTGCTGAGCTTTATATAGTAACCATGTTGTAATTGGTAACGTTAATAAGGGTAATATTTCAGTTATTGGCGAGCCTACTTCTCTAAATGAAAGTTGATTACAGATGTTATCTATAATGGTAATAATAACGTAAGCTGTAGCTAGACTACCAGGATTCCAGGAGACTTTAGTTTTTTGTTCTTTACATGTTTGATTAAAAAGTTCAAATAATGAGTGGGTAAAAAATATTGCAAAAATTCCACGCATAACTGGCCACATATTTTCATTATTTTTATTTTTAAATTGACTCCAATGTTTATAAAACCAATAAATTGAATAAGCCCCTAAGGTTGAAATGTAAAGGATTAAAAACTTTTTGGCTGATACAACATAAAATTGGTTATCGCCCGTTGAATTGATAGAGATCTCTGATGATGGAGCTTGATAGATATTATCATTCATAGTATTAACTTATCTCCTTAGTAGACTGGTTGTTCTTTATTCTTGTATGTAAAATAACCAGTTTGTTAGTAAAAGTCCATAATTTTAAATTATACATTACTTCTTTCTGAATTGCCGTTATCCCTTTTTGACAGAGGGATAAGAATAAATTCGCATCGTAATATTGTGAGTGTTTGGTTAAGCTTTGATATCCCTTGGGAGTTAGTTCGGTTAGAATAGCAGACTTTTCAAACAAGTCGTTTATCCATTTAGATAACATCAATCGGTATACTTAAGATATAGTTGATAATGAGTTTTTTAGCACAATTAAGACAGCAACAACCAGAAGTTCATGAAGGATTAAAGCTATGTTACCTTATAGAAACTATTGGTATATCTGATTTTATTTGTATACGCTTGTTTTTGGCAGAGTTAAAACTAGAGCAACTAATTGAAATAATTAAACCTTACAAGTTGCAAATATCTCATCTATTACACCCCCCTACATTCATCAGCCAAAAAGATTGTGAACTATTACAGCTATTTGTTGCTAATGATAATTGGCAACAAGGTAAAAATAATGAGTTAGTAGGAAAAATAGGTGACGATTGTTTGAAAAAAATGATAGACACTAATCGATGTTATTGGAAATGCAAAGGTCAGGCGTGGAAAAAAATCTCTATGAAAAGTAGGGTGTCTGTTCAGCCTACATGGCAAGTTTCTATTAATGGTCGTTATCAACTAAAATGGCAGGCAGAGTTAGATATAGGAAGAGTTTTATTACTTAAATATAATAACGAAAAAATAATATTTTTACATGAAAGCAGCAATTCAATTTCATTGACTAAAAAAGACTTAACCAAGGATGCTTATGAAAAAATAAAGCAAATAAAATCAGATATACCAATTGAAGAGATTGAAAATTTTCTTTTACAAAATGAACAGCAATGGCGCCAGCTTAAATTACCACTGCCTAAAATGCTTGCTGAATACTCAGAAGCATCACAGATAAACCCTGTTTTATTGCTGGCCAATCATCATGACTCAAAGCATGGTACAGGCGGAAAGCTAGAGTTGTTCTTTCGATATGTTGGAGAGCAATATTGCTTTGTTGTTTCGCCTGAAGAGTGTGAAGAGAAGCATCAATATTGGAATGGAAGACAAGTCTGTTTTTTGAAAAGGAATAAAGTTGAAGAAAATAAATGTTATCAAATGCTTACTTCGATAGTTGATGAGTTTTTATCGTTAAAAGATAAATGTCAATGGTATGCTAAAGAAAAACTGATTTGGTATGATTTTTTTACTGATAGTGTTTCAGCGTTAAAAAATAAAGGGTTCGACTTTAGAATTGAAAGTAACTTTTTATTTCACTATGTAGTTAGTGAGCAGTGGGAAGTCGAAATCTGCAAGAAAGAAAATAATAAAGTTTCTCTTGAACTTTATGCTGAAATAGAAAATAAGAAAATTTCACTCAATAGTTTGTTAAGGCAGCTACAAGTCTTTAATCGAGAGCATGCTGTAGAAGATGCAACGTTAACATTATCGGATGGCCGACTGTTATTGCTACCAGCAGATGGTTTTAATGGGTTAATGAGTGAGCTAGCTGATATCTTTATTAATAATGGCAAGTTTGAATTGTCACCAGGGCAAGTTAGTAGGTTATTTAATATTAAACAACAGCTCCCTGAGTCGACTAACTGGAAAGGTGCCGTAGAATTATTAGATTTGGCTACTAGTCTTTATGAAACACCACAAGTTATCGAAAAAGTATTAAGTGGGGTTAATGCGGAATTAAGGCCTTATCAATGGTTAGGTGTTTGTTGGTTACAACATTTAAAAAAATGCGGTGTGAATGGTTTACTTGCTGATGATATGGGCTTGGGGAAAACCTTACAAACATTGGCGCATTTGAGCTTGGAGAAAACAGAAAACAACTTAATAAAACCAGCCCTTATTGTGGCTCCTACAAGTTTAATCCATAATTGGGCTGCTGAAATTTCTCGTTTTACACCACATCTTAATTATAAAGTTATGCATGGAGAAAAAAGAAAGCATGCCTGGAAAAAATTGAATAGTTATCATGTTATTTTAACTAGTTATCAGCTAATATTAAATGATCTTGAATATTGGAAGGCGCAGTCGTTAAGCTGGATGATATTAGATGAAGCACAACAAATTAAAAATACTAAGACTTTAATTAGTCAAGCGATTAGACAAATTAAAAGTGATTTTAGGCTTTGCCTATCAGGAACACCTGTTGAAAATCATTTAGGAGAATTATGGTCGTTACTAGATTTTTTGATGCCAGATTGTCTTGGGAGTCTTTCTGAGTTTAAACATTATTTTCAGAAGCCTATTGAAGCCGATGCAAATGAAGAAAGAATGGGGCAGTTACAATTAAGAATATCACCTTTTATGCTACGTAGAACTAAAGAACAAGTGGCCAGTGACTTACCTCCAAAAACAGAAATATATCAATCAATTTCGTTGAATGAAGAGCAGTTATCTTTTTATGAAAAACAAAAACAAATTGAATATTGTGAGTTAGAAAAAAATATTCAAGATAATGATAATGCTGGGCAGCGACAAATTTTATTACTAACCGCCTTATTAAAATTAAGGCAAGTTTGTTGTGATCCTGCTTTATTAAAAAGACCAGATATAAAGTCAGCAAAACGAATTCATTGTATTAGTATGGTCAAAGAACTAGTATCAGAGAATAGAAAAATATTAATATTTTCGCAATTTACAAAAATGTTAGACTTATTGGCATCTGATTTAGATGATATAAAAATTTCCTACTTACAACTAACAGGGCAAAGTCGTAACCGACAGCAAATAGTTGATAAATTTCAGCAAGGACAAAGTTCAGTATTTCTGATCAGTTTAAAAGCGGGTGGGGTTGGCTTAAATTTAACTCAAGCTGATACGGTTATTCATTTTGATCCTTGGTGGAATAGCGCGGCGGAGCAGCAAGCGACAGATAGAGCCCACCGAATCGGTCAAGGTAATCCGGTTTTTGTTTATAAATTAATTGCAGAAAATACTATTGAAGAAAAGATAGCACTGTTACAGCAGCGTAAAGCTCAATTAAGCCAACACATTAATAGACAGGCGCAACTGAGTGGAGAGCAGTTTGCTTTAAAGTTAGAAGATTTAATGAATATATGGCAACAGGAAATTAGCAAATGATAGATATTGAAAGTATTGATCGTTATGTCAGTCAACAAGGAAATTTTTGTTTGATTGACTGGTTGATATCAGATAATTTTTTAAAATATTCAGATTATGAAATCTGGCGTTATGGTAAAAATAAAACATTAGACGATAGTGTTTTATTAGATGCTAAATCTTTTTCTCAAATTATTGAAGATAGTGAAAAGCATTGTAAAAATCTAGGTCTAATTGCTGAACCTCAGAGTTTTCATAGTTGGGATCCGCTTTTTTCTGAGCCACTAATTGCTAGCCATCATTCATTAAAAAATAAAAACATGCTACAGCGTTGGATACGGCCTCAGAACCAACCTCAACTCGATCTTTTTATGGATAATAGTGAACATATCGCAGAGCAGGCGGTAATTAATTATTTGGCTGAGAGGCAATTTAAAAAAGCACAGGTTCAACTAAAAAAACTGACTGACTTAAACTCAGAAAATCAATCATTAGGTAATTATCAAGATTTAGTTAATTATGGATTACATATTTTATCAAACCCAACTATTGAACAAAGTGCGCTTAAAGCCGAATATGATGGTTTGAAAAATGAAGTAGTGAAATTAGCAAAAGAAATGCTAAGTAGTGTGGCGAGAGATTATTTAGCGTTTGCCTGGCGGCGCATAGCAAAAAACTTAGCAGAGCAGCCATTTAATAAAAAGCAACCAGAATTACATCAATCGTGCGTATTAATGGAGATCCCTGACTATGCCGCTACGGTAGAGTGCTTACTTAAAGAAAAAGAATTATTGCAAGATATTACTCTGTTAGAGCGCCTTGCTGTTAGTTATGAGGCTATACATGAACAAGAAAAGTCTCTTCTGACTTGGTGTTTTATGATGGAAATTGATAATGAAAATACTGCTTCTAAGATAGAAGCTGGTTGTAGTAAAATCAATTATTTATGGCAAGATTTTTGGGAAGATAATAGCGATTGGAGTGAGCGTTTATTTCCTGCTTATATTTTAATGAGACAACCTAGTCTTATTCATTTTCAGAAAGAGCTCGCTCTGCTTAAAGATCCTATTACTCTAGCGGTAATTGATTTAATTCGTATTAAAATAGCTGGTGAAAATGAAATAGAAGCAAGAAAAGCATTACAACTGCTTAGCCCTGATTTACTGTCTTTCTATTTAAAATAATTGATTATATAGCAAAAGGAATATCTAATGAATGATAATAATAACTTATATTCTCCACCTGAATCTGATGTCAAAGTTTCAAAACAACAAGCCTTAGCAAGCCGTTGGGTTAGGCTAGGTGCATCATTGTTAGATACCTTATTATTGGTTATCATACTATTTCCTATTATGTATTTCTTCGGCTTTTGGGAAAACGCAGCATCTACCGATATATCTATGGTTGATACTGTGTTATACGCATTGCTTGGTATTCTTATTTATTTTATTTTAAATGGGTATTTAATTGCAAAATATGGCCAATCTATTGGTAAAAATTTATTTGGAACTAAAGTAGTGTCAGTAGAAACGGGTGAAATTTTATCGTTAGGTAAATATTTTTCGCTTCGTTACTTGCCATTGACAATTCTTGCAAACATTCCTGTTATTGGACAATCAATTGCATTCGTTGATTCATTATTCATATTTCGCTCAGATAAACGTTGTATTCATGATTTAATTGCAGGTACTAAAGTTGTTAATGTGAGCAAAAATTAATATAAAATAGCTTCAATAAATATTTTCTATTAACGTTATTAATTAAGGAGATAATAATGGAAAAAAATAATCAAGTGGGAATTGTTTTACTAGGCGTATTTTTAGCATGTGGTTTAGCGACTAGCGGATACTTTATTGGCCAGACAATGTTTAATGCTAAGGTGGCTTTAAATACTGCAGAAGCTAAAGGTTTAGCTGAACGAAGAGTGGAAGCTAACCGAGCAAACTGGTCAATTTCTTTTAGCGTTGTAGGACAAACAAAAGAAGAAATCCCCAGTCTTTATGATAAATCTGAGAAGCAGCAAAATATTATCATTGATTTATTAAAGAAGAATGGTTTTGATGATACTGAGATAGAAGTTGGTGTATTAAATTATGAAAATAGAGAGTTCAGGGATGAAAACCAAAAAGTGGTTGATCAAAAACATTATCTAACAGGCTCTATTAATATTGAAACAGAAAAAGTGCGTTTGGTTTCTAGTGTTAGAATTAAAGTTAATAAGTTAATTGCTCAGGGAATTGATGTAAAAAATCATGCGCCAGCATATCGTTTTACACTATTAAATGAAATAAAACCTGACATGCTAAAAGAAGCTACTAAAAATGCACGAATTGCAGCGAATGAGTTTGCTGAAAATGCAGGTGTTAAAGTTGGAGGCATCCGTAGTGCAAGGCAAGGAAGCTTTTATGTTAGAGATGCTGGGCAAGACTATGGTGACACCAAGCGCATAGAAAAAGATGTTAGGGTTGTCACTAATATTACTTTTTACTTAACTGATTAAATATTTAAATGATGAAAGTATAGTAGTTATCTATTGATCATTAAAGGGTTACTTTTAGCAAGTAACCCTAGCTTTTTTATTTAAAAGTCTGGTATAAATTTAAAATTTTGATGCTCTTAATTTTTCGTCAGAATCAATGCTGACATTTAAGTCTTTGATTACACCATTTTTAATACTATATATCCAACCGTGAACTGATAAATCAACACCATTTTTCCAAGCGTATTGAACAATAGCGGTATTACAAACATTTTTAACTTGCTCTACAACATTCAGTTCGCAAAGCAAATCAAACCTTTCTTCTTTAGATACGGCTTCGAGTTGATTGGAATGAATTCGTCCAACATCTTTTATGTGTTGGAGCCAGTTGTCGATTAAGCCATATTGTTGTTCTTCCATTGCTGCCTTGACACCGCCGCATCCATAATGCCCACAGACAATGATGTGTTTTATTTTTAAAACTTCGACTGCAAATTGTAGTACCGATAGGCAGTTTAAGTCTGTATGAACAACAACATTTGCAATATTACGATGTACAAATACTTCACCTGGAGGTAAGTCAATTATTTGGTTGGCTGGTACTCGACTGTCCGAGCAGCCAATCCAGAGGTACTCAGGAGATTGCTGTTGTGATAACTGTTCAAAAAACTCAGGCTCTTTTTCTTTTATAGCTTCAGCCCAAGATTGGTTACGTTGCATTAGATGATTTAGAGTTTTCAAGTGCTTACTTTACCTTGGTTGATTATTAACTAGACATATTGTCTGATATGTAATACTGCATGGATAGTTGTATTATATCGAATAGTTTATGGCTGCTCAAAAAATAAGTTGTTTCGAATAGAAATGTATTGAAAGGCAAAGGAGTGTTTAGGCAGCTAAGCCGCACCATTAGCGCGGTTTAACTGTAAAGTAGCATTATTATGCTTTGGGGCTAGGTCCGTATTGATTTTCTGCGTGACTATCTTGAGCTAAAAAGACAATCAGGACGATAGAGCCAATGATAGGAATTAATACAATAAGCTGCCACCAGCCACTACGTGAAGTATCGTGTAGACGCCTTGCCGCAGCACTAATAGATGGTATCAGCATGCCTAATGCAAAGACGCTTGTAATGATAAACGTTCCAATTACAGTGTCGATGATTGCAGCTACAAAATAGAATATGATATAGAATAAAATAAACATCCAATATTCTTTACGTCTAGCCCGACCAGTGAAATCTGCATATTTTTTGAGAGCAGCAATGAAATATTCCATCAATTTTTCCTCTTATTAGTTATTTTTTATCTGTTTTGAGAACAGGGCATCTGTAGAAAGCTTAATATGGTTAACTTAATAATATATCTTCTTTCTCAAAACTCAATGTACATATATTTTTACGATGTTACAAGATTTCTTAGCGCTGCAAACGTGATATTTATTCTTTATTGAGATTTGCTTGATGGTATTCGCTAGGTTAAAGCTTCTAAGACGATAACATTTTCCGTAGGTTGGCCATACTTGATTTACCACGTTCTCTTTTTTCGTCATCTGATATTTGTATTCTATCTTCTTCCCAGTCAAGGTCTTCTTGAGGCATTTCTTCTAAAAAGCGGCTTGGTACAGAGTTAATCATTTCACCATATCTTTGTCTTTGTTTTGCAACAAAAATCGCCAGAGTTTCTTTGGCTCGAGTAATTCCTACATAGGCTAAGCGCCTTTCTTCCTCGACATTTTCTTCTTCAATACTTGATTTATGCGGTAATAATTCTTCTTCCATTCCTAATAAAAACACATGAGGAAACTCTAGACCTTTGGACGCGTGTAGAGTCATAAGCTGAACTTCATTTTGCTCGTTTTCTTCTTCGCTATTTCTGTCGAGCATTTCGCGTAAACAGATTTTATTGACAGCTGTTGCAAATGGGTTTTCAGCATCAGCGTTATCTTCAATTCCTTTTTCTATCCATTTAAGGAGTTCTGATACATTGCTCCAACGATACTCTGCTGCTTTGGGTGAGCTAGAATTCTCAAATAAATAGCCATGGTATCCAATATAAGCAATTAACTCATTGAGCACAGCGATCGTGTCGCCTCGTTTTAAGTTATCACTCGCTTTGACCATAATTTCACCAAATCTGCGTACTGCGGTAAGTCCTTTTCCTGTTAGGTATTCTTCAAGACCTAATTCAAAAATGGCCGCAAACATACTAACACCGCGAAAATTAGCATAATTGCCAAGTTTTTCTAAAGTTGTTGCACCAATTTCTCGTCGAGGTACGTTGGCTATTCTTATAAATGCATTATCATCATCAGGATTAATAAGAAGTTTTAAATAAGCCATGATATCTTTAATTTCTGCACGTGCGAAAAAAGATGTATTGCCACTGACTTTGTAGGGAACTTGTTTGATAACTAATGAGCGCTCAATTAACCTGGATTGATGGTTTCCCCGATAAAGAATCGCAAAGTCGCAGTATTTTAAATTTTCTTTAATTCGTTTAGAGATAATTTCGTTGACGACTCTTTCTGCTTCATCATTATCTTCTTTTACTGATAATATTCGAATTGGATCGCCATAATTTTTATCTGACCATAAGCTTTTATCAAATAAATGTGGGTTATTAGCAATTAGCACATTCGCAGATTTTAAAATACGTCCACATGAACGATAGTTTTGTTCAAGTTTAACAACCTTTAAATTAGGGAAGTCTTGTTGCAATAATTCAAGGTTTTTAGGTTGTGCGCCCCGCCATGAATAAATGGATTGATCATCATCACCAACGACTGTAAAGTTACCTAACTTTCCTGTCAGTAACTTGACTAGTTCATATTGACTTGTATTAGTATCTTGATACTCGTCAACCAATAAGTAGCGAATTTTGTTATGCCATTTATGACGGATATTTTCATTATCTTTGAGTAATAATGTGGGAATCAAAATAAGATCATCAAAGTCAACTGCATTATAAGCCTTTAAGCTCCGAGCGTAAGCTTCATATAATTTTGCTGCTAATAGCTCATCATTATCTTTAGCTTTAGCTATTGCCTGTGCTGGTAGTAGTAGATCATTTTTCCAACTTGATATTTTATTTAATATTTCGAGAAGTTCACTTTTATCGGCATCAACATCTTTTTTGCACAGCTCTCTCATTAATGCGAGTGAGTCTTGATCATCAAAGATAGTAAAGTTTTTTCGAATACCTAGTGCGCGGTATTCCTTTCGAATGATATTTAATCCAAGATTATGAAAAGTAGAAACTATAAGTCCTTTTACTAACGACTCACCTAACAGCTTACCAACTCTGGCTTTCATTTCTTTTGCTGCTTTATTGGTAAAAGTCACCGCTGCAATTTGATTCGCTTTATAGCCACACTGGGTTATTAGATGAACAATTTTTTGAGTAATAACGGCTGTTTTACCACTTCCTGCACCTGCTAGGACGAGCAGCGGAGAAGAGGTTTGCTTAACTGCGAGATTTTGTTGCTCGTTTAAACGGACGACTGACAAGGTTGCTTACTTCGGCTCAAGGTTATAATTAGACAGGGAGCTATTTTAGGTCAATGTGAGTGTTTTACCAAGCGTATTACAAATAAAAATAGATACCAAAGAAAAATGAATAGTAATCAGCTACTTAGTTATTTGTTCTTTGATTGGTTTCCATTCACCACGATTAATCAGTTTAGATGCGTCGATTATCCCCCCTGACCAACAGATTCGTAAGTTTTCGTCATGAGCAGAGGACTCTTTAAATACTTTAACTTTCATCCAGGGAACAAAAGGGTTAGGTCTGAACTGATATTCGCCAGGTTGTATGGATGATAGTGAGTGCTTTTCCACTTTTATTGCCTCTTTTATATACTTTATATTTATTGATTTTTTTGATTAGTAATTGCACCTGATAGTGACTAAATTTAAATATAGATCAATTATGCAACTTGATTCAGCATTCTTTCCAGTCTTCTGTAATTTAATGCTTCTGCGAGATGTTGTTGCTTAACTTGGGCCGATTTTTCTAAGTCTGCAATTGTCCGAGAGACTCTTAAAATACGGTGATAAGCTCTAGCGGAAAACTTAAGTTTTTCCAACACCGATAAAATAAAGTTTTCTGCGCCAGAGGCGAAATTTATCTCTTTTTCTAATTCTCTAGGGTTTAACATAGCATTACATTTTCCACGATTTTTGATTTGTCTTTGCATTGCTGATAAAACCCGCTTTTTAACTTTTTCAGATGATTCTGAACTTTGGTCTGGTATTGACTTGAGTTCTTCTGGCGTCATTGCTGGAACATCAACATGCATATCTATACGATCAATAAATGGCCCCGATAACTTTAATAAATAGCGCCTGATTTTATCTGAAGTGCAACGGCACGCTCCTCTAGGATTACCAAAATGCCCGCAAGGACAAGGATTCATCGCTGCAAGAAATTGAAACTCCGCAGGGTATTCCGCTTGCCTTGCTGCTCTTGAAATAGTAACTGTCCCAGATTCGAGAGGCTCTCTTAAAACCTCTAAAACACGTCGATCAAATTCTGGTAGCTCATCTAAAAATAATACACCATGATGTGCTAACGATATTTCACCTGGTTTGGGGTTACTTCCCCCGCCAACTAGTGCGGCTGCAGATGCGGTGTGATGCGGGCTTCTGAATGGCCTTTGCTTCCAATTTGAAGTATCCAAGCCTTGATGACTGACTGAGGTAATTGCAGCTGATTCAATCGCTTCTTGCTCACTCATTTCAGGTAAAATACTGGCTAAACGAGTTGCGAGCATTGTTTTTCCCGTTCCGGGTGGGCCTATAAATAATAGGTTATGTCGCCCTGCTGCTGCAATTTCTAGTGCTCGCTTAGCGGAGTATTGTCCTTTGACTTCTATTAAATCGGGTAAAGGTTTAGGTGGCTTTAAAGACACAGTGCTTTTTTCTAGTTTTATTTCACATTGCCCTTTTAAAAGTGCGCAAACTTGAAGTAGGTGGTTGCCCCCAATGGCTTGAGTTGTGCCGACTAATTGCGCTTCTGCTAAATTTTGTACGGGAACAACAAGTTTGCGTTGAGATTTTTTGGCGGCTAATGCTGCTGGCAATACCCCGTTAATGCTCCGAAGCTCGCCTGAAAGTGCAAGCTCTCCCATAAATTCATAATTTTCAAGATTACGGCTTTCAATTTGTTGAGAGGCTGCTAATATACCTAACGCGATAGGTAAGTCATAACGTCCACCATCTTTGGGGAGATCGGCAGGGGCAAGATTGATTGTGATACGTCGAGCCGGAAATTCGAAATTAGCATTGAGTAAAGCACTTCTCACGCGATCTTTGCTTTCTTTAACAGCCGTTTCAGGCAAACCCACAATATTTAAGCTCGGTAAGCCATTAGATAAGTGTGTTTCAACTGTCACTAATGGTGCTTCGATACCGACGCCTGCTCGGCTATAAATAATTGATAATGCCATTGACCATTCCTTGGTATAAAAAGAAAATTATTAAAAGCTAATTTGAATTCAATTGCTAGCTTTAATCTCGTTTTTGTGTGTGAGATATTGGCTATGTGTTTTGTAAAATATAGTTTTTAATATTCTGTATAAATCAAAAAATATAGAATATGAACCTTTGAATAGGGTAAATCAATTGACAAGGATAAATAATGAGCAAGGAACCATTAGTGGATGTTTACGAAGTTCAACCTCATGAATTGATGGTAGGACTGGTAGAAGTTATACGAGAAACTCAAAAGAATATTGGTTATTTTGAAATGAAAGAAATGACCAAAGATCATCTGGACAAAAATGCTAAGAAGATAATCGAAAGAAAAGCTAAGATTTTATCTGAAACTGAAATTACAGCCCTAGCGTCCAAGCTATATACAAAGTTGATGATGCGAGGATCTATTCAAGCACTTGAAGCGTTGGCAACTTATCAGGCTGAAGCTAAAGGGATGAGTAAGCAACAGTTTTTAAGAGAGGAGCATAAGCCTAAAAGGTTATCTCGACATATGAAAGCAATAGGTGTTTCTCGCCCATCCAATGTTGCTGCACATGCTATAGTAAGTGGCAACCACCCTGAAGCAAAAGCTGCTCGTCAGGTGTTGGCTAGATTCAATATTAGAATAGATGATCCTGATAATGGGGTTTATTTGCCAAGGGATTCTAGGTTTATACCTCATGAAGACATACCTAATGCTTCAAATCATGCAAAACTGCATACTGAAAAGTATTATTTTAATGTTAATATTATGTTGAGCCAAACAAACTCCCCAACTGAATGTAGAGTAGCACTTCGGTTAATCGCTAAGAAATTACGCGATGGGACTCTTGAGTACTAAATAATGAAAATTTATGTAATTAGACCAGATTTTAATTTCCGCTTTATGTATCCAGAAGATGAGGTCTATGAATCTGACAATTGGGAATTTAAGTGCAATTCATTAGCCGGAAAGCTTCCTCTTCACTTTAAAGCTTACTTTAGTGAAACTTCTGATAAACCAATGCCTGATATTGCGTGGATAGGGATGAATACCATAGCATTTCGTAAAGATGTAGCAGAATCATTGTTAGATATACTAGAGTCATCTGGAGAACTTTTACCTTTTACTGTTGATGGAGAACAGTGGTATTGCTATAACGTACTGTCTCATTCAGATAACGCGGTTGATATCGAGAACTCTAGCTTTGAAATTGATGATGGTGAAACTCGGTTTGGACTAAAAAAGCCATGCTTTATTGAGGCAAACTTACCAAAAACTTCACTATTCAAAATTAAAGAAGATAACTACACCAATATTTTATGTATAGACCGAAGAGAACCTGAGGAAGAAGTTTTAAATAATTTCTTTTGTGCTATTGCTGCACATAAGTTTACAGGTATTAAATTTACAGAAACTTTAATAGAGTAATAAAACATCTAAGGTTAAGTGAGATAAATTTTGTTCAATATAAAGTGTAGTAGCTCAGACTTGATCTGACAGTTACCCGTTTTTCCAACGGTATCTGTCAGTTTAGATTTGAGCTAAATTCTTTTCAGCCCAAATCAATTTACCATCAAGTAAAGTTTCTTTTGGCGTTCTGCCACAGCACATTTTTCCTTGATGAGTTCGGTCATTGTTATAGTATTCCATCCAAACGTCCAGATCTTTTTGCAAATCTTCCATCGATGAGTACAGCTTTTTCCTAAAGGTGATCTGGTAAAACTCATTCAATATCGTCTTGTGAAAGCGCTCGCAGATCCCGTTCGTTTGTGGTGACATCGCTTTCGTTTTGGTATGGTCAATATCATTGATCGCCAAGTAAAGCTGATAATCATGATGCTCTACGCGACCACAGTACTCAGTTCCACGGTCAGTTAAAATGCGCAACATTGGCAATTCATTTTGATTAAAGTAGGGTAATACTTTGTCATTTAATATATCTGCGGCGGTGATTGGCGTTTTGGTTGTGTAGAGCTTTGCAAAAGCAACTTTGCTGTAGGTGTCAATAAAGGTCTGCTGATAAATTCGGCCAACGCCTTTGAGGTTACCCACATAAAACGTATCCTGAGAGCCTAAGTAGCCTGGGTGAGCGGTTTCTATCTCACCACAAGCTTCGTCATCATGTTTCTTCTTTTCAAGCGCAGCAACTTGCGCATCGCTTAAAATGATACCGTCATTAGCGACCTTTTCCTCAAGTGCTTTAAGACGCTTTTTGAAGTTTTCCAGATCATGACGAAGCCAAATTGAACGAACGCCGCTGCCAGAAACAAAGACACCTTGTTTACGCAGCTCATTGCTTGTTCTATGTTGACCAAAGGCTGGTTGTTCAATGGCATAGGCAACAACGGCTTGTTCTGTCGCCTCATCAACTCTATTTTTAGGATTGGCCTTACGTCTGGTCTTTTCGATTAAGGCGTCAATTCCACCTTCTTCAACTAACTCTTGATAACGATAAAATGTATCTCGAGATACGCCCATCACTTTACAGGCTCTTGAAACATTATTGAGTTCTTCGGCTAAGTTTAATAAACCTGCCTTGTGTTTAATAATTGGATTGTTAGTATGTAGCATGAGAGTTACCTTTTGTTTTGATTTAAAGATTCGACACCTTTATCAAAACGGGTAACTCTCTTCTAGTCAAGCTGAAGTGTCAGATGAAGTCGGAACTAATACATATAAAGATAGAATTATCCAACGTTTAACTCTTTCCATTCACCTCTATTGATGAGCTTCTGCATTTCAATCTCACTGTCTAACCACTGAACCCATAATTCCTCTTCACTACTTGAGTTAGACGATTTGAATATTGTAACTTCAACCCATTGAGTAAATGGGTTTGCTCTAAATAGGTACTTTCCAGGAGTAAAGCTCAGTTGTTGCTTGTTTTCCATCTCATTTATATCCTAATTCTAAAAAACTTTAGAACAGTGTTGAAGCACTGTAATTTTACAGATTTCTTTAACGGGAATAATCCTGCAATCTTTAAGCTCGGTAAGCCATTAGATAAGTGTGTTTCAACTGTCACTAATGGTGCTTCGATACCGACGCCTGCTCGGCTATAAATAATTGATAATGCCATTGACCATTCCTTGGTATAAAAAGAAAATTATTAAAAGCTAATTTGAATTCAATTGCTAGCTTTAATCTCGTTTTTGTGTGTGAGATATTGGCTATGTGTTTTGTAAAATATAGTTGTTAATATCAACTTGTATTTTTCGACACCTCTCCTATAAAACATACTAAACCGTTAGGCGCGGTTCACATTTTCAAAAGAATAAGCAAACATATATTGATCAGTTTTTAATATTCTGTATAAACCAAAAAATATAGAATATGAACCTTTGAATAGGGTAAATCAATTGACAAGGATAAATAATGAGCAAGGAACCATTAGTGGATGTTTACGAAGTTCAACCTCATGAATTGATGGTAGGACTGGTAGAAGTTATACGAGAAACTCAAAAGAATATTGGTTATTTTGAAATGAAAGAAATGACCAAAGATCATCTGGACAAAAATGCTAAGAAGATAATCGAAAGAAAAGCCAAAACACTATCTGAAGTTGAAATTACTGCCCTAGCATCAAAATTATATACAAAGCTGATGATGAGAGGCACTATCCAAGCACTTGAAGCATTGGCTACCTATCAGGCCGAAGCTAATGGGATGAGCAAGCAACAGTTTTTAAGAGAAGAGCATGATGCTAAAAGATTATCTCGGCACATGAAAGCTGCGGGGATACAGCGTCCACGAAATACAGCGCTCATGCTATTGTTAGCGGTTCTCATCCAGAAGCTGAGTCGGCTAGACAAATACTCGCTAAATTTCAGATAAGAATTGATGATCCTGATAATGGTGTTTATTTACCACAAGACTCTCGCTTCATACCTCACGAAGATATGCCTGATGCATCAAACCATGCTAAAGTGCATACCAAACTTTATTATATCAATATTACGAACATTTTAAGTTCCTCGCGTTCAAAACAAGATTGTAGAGTTGCATTAAAGATGGTTGCTAAAAAGCTTAAAAGTGGGACATTAGAGTATTAGTCTATGAAAATTTACAATGTTAAACCTGATGCGAACTATCGTTTACTATTTCCAGAAGAGACTGTTTATAAGTCTGATTTATGGGAGTTCAAGTGTCAACCTCTTGCTGGTAGGCTCCCACTTCATTTTAAGGCTCAGTTTAGTGATAGAGATGATGCTCCATTGCCTGATATTGCTTGGATAGGCATGAGTACATTTGCTTTTCGACGAGATGTTGCAGATGAATTGGCACATATTCTTGAGCCATCAGGGGAACTTTTGCCCTTTACTGTAGACGGAGAACAGTGGTATTGCTTTAACGTACTGTCTCATTCAGATAACGCGGTTGATATCGAGAACTCCAGCTTTGAAATTGATGATGGTGAAACTCGGTTTGGGTTAAAAAAGCCATGCTTTATTGAGGCAAACTTACCAAAAACTTCACTATTCAAAATTAAGGAAGATAACTACACAAATATTCTATGTGTAGATCGAAGAGAGCCTGAGGAGGAAGTTTTAAATAATTTCTTTTGTGCGATTGCTGCTCATAAATTTACAGGTATTAAGTTTACAGAAACTTTAATCTAGTAATTAAATTTTTAAGATTAAATGAGATGGGGTTATTTGTATTAGTTCCGACTTCATCTGACACTTCAGCTTGACTAGAAGAGAGTTACCCGTTTTGATAAAGGTGTCGAATCTTTAAATCAAAACAAAAGGTAACTCTCATGCTACATACTAACAATCCAATTATTAAACACAAGGCAGGTTTATTAAACTTAGCCGAAGAACTCAATAATGTTTCAAGAGCCTGTAAAGTGATGGGCGTATCTCGAGATACATTTTATCGTTATCAAGAGTTAGTTGAAGAAGGTGGAATTGACGCCTTAATCGAAAAGACCAGACGTAAGGCCAATCCTAAAAATAGAGTTGATGAGGCGACAGAACAAGCCGTTGTTGCCTATGCCATTGAACAACCAGCCTTTGGTCAACATAGAACAAGCAATGAGCTGCGTAAACAAGGTGTCTTTGTTTCTGGCAGCGGCGTTCGTTCAATTTGGCTTCGTCATGATCTGGAAAACTTCAAAAAGCGTCTTAAAGCACTTGAGGAAAAGGTCGCTAATGACGGTATCATTTTAAGCGATGCGCAAGTTGCTGCGCTTGAAAAGAAGAAACATGATGACGAAGCTTGTGGTGAGATAGAAACCGCTCACCCAGGCTACTTAGGCTCTCAGGATACGTTTTATGTGGGTAACCTCAAAGGCGTTGGCCGAATTTATCAGCAGACCTTTATTGACACCTACAGCAAAGTTGCTTTTGCAAAGCTCTACACAACCAAAACGCCAATCACCGCCGCAGATATATTAAATGACAAAGTATTACCCTACTTTAATCAAAATGAATTGCCAATGTTGCGCATTTTAACTGACCGTGGAACTGAGTACTGTGGTCGCGTAGAGCATCATGATTATCAGCTTTACTTGGCGATCAATGATATTGACCATACCAAAACGAAAGCGATGTCACCACAAACGAACGGGATCTGCGAGCGCTTTCACAAGACGATATTGAATGAGTTTTACCAGATCACCTTTAGGAAAAAGCTGTACTCATCGATGGAAGATTTGCAAAAAGATCTGGACGTTTGGATGGAATACTATAACAATGACCGAACTCATCAAGGAAAAATGTGCTGTGGCAGAACGCCAAAAGAAACTTTACTTGATGGTAAATTGATTTGGGCTGAAAAGAATTTAGCTCAAATCTAAACTGACAGATACCGTTGGAAAAACGGGTAACTGTCAGATCAAGTCTGAGCTACTACAGGTTATTCCGCATAAATATGGTTAACCGGCTTTGAGCTCCTTCCACTCGCCTCTGTTAATTAATTTTTGCATATTCACTTCAGTATCTAACCATTGGACCCACAATTCTTCTTCATTACTTGCACTGGGTGATTTGAATATTGTTACTTCAACCCATTGAGTAAATGGGTTTTCTCTAAATAGGTACTTTCCTGGGGTAAGATTTAGCTGTTGCTTAGTTTCCATCTTGTTTATATCCTATTAAAATAACTATTTTGAAAACCTTTAATGCAGTATTTTAAATCATGTGGCTTTATAAAATTTTTAATGAAAAATAATCTAGTAACTTACATTTCTTGTAGCGTTTTAAGACGCATTATTAGAATATATATTGAGAAGAAGTACTAGAGGTAATTAAGTGTAGTTGGTGTAAGAAAATGTCTATAGTGCGTGTAAGAAATTATCTGAAAAAGTCAAAATGAAAATCCATGATGCCAAATATTCAAAAAGTGAAAAAAGTTCAATGTCCTTATTGTTGGGAATTTATTGAAATATTAGTTGATTGCTCAGTCGAAGAGCAAGCTTATATTGAGGATTGTCAAGTGTGTTGCAGGCCTATTAACTTTGAGATAATTATTCACCAAGAGTGTGAGCCAGTGGTCATTCTTAAATCAGAAGATGAATAAAAACTTCTTGCTGTTTAAATGCTGTTTTTAGTATGAATGTCAGCATAAAACTAACTTTACCAGCCTAAAAAAATCATTCAATCGTACTATAAAGTTTGGGTAATTGACTGCTGACTTTGATTCAACATCACAATTTGAGTATATTGGTTCGACTAATTGGTATATCGGTAATCGGTTAACCTGACTTGGAATACAGCTTTATTAATAATAAGTGAGATAAGTATGAAACTTGAATCCCTGGCATTACATCATGGATATGAATCCGAAGCGACAACTAAAGCTGCTGCGGTTCCTATTTACCAAACGACTTCTTTTACATTTGATAATACCCAACATGGGGCTGATTTATTTGATTTAAAAGTACCTGGTAATATTTACACCAGAATAATGAACCCAACGACTGATGTTTTAGAGCAACGTTTGGCGGCAATGGAAGGAGGAATAGGGGCGCTTGCTGTTGCATCAGGCATGGCTGCAATTACTTATGCTATTCAATGCATATGTGAAGTTGGTGATAATATTGTCAGTACAAGCCAGCTTTATGGTGGTACTTATAATTTATTTGCTCATACTTTACCTAAACAGGGTATTGAGGTGCATTTGGTTTCTGCTGAAGATTATGAGGGGTTTGAAAATGCAATAGACTCAAAGACTAAAGCCATTTTTTGTGAGTCGATCGGTAATCCTGCGGGTAATATTGTTGATATAGAAGTGCTAGCTCAAATTGCTCATAAACACGGTATACCTTTAATCGTTGACAATACAGTTGCTACTCCCTTTTTGTGTCGTCCTTTCGATTTGGGGGCTGATATAGTCATTCATTCATTGACTAAATATATTGGTGGGCATGGCACTTCGATTGGTGGAATTATCATTGACTCTGGTCGCTTTGATTGGGTGGCGAATAAAAAGCGGTTCGCTGTTCTAAATGAACCTGATCCTTCTTATCATGGGGTTGTGTATACCGAAGCACTTGGCGAAGCTGCTTATATTGGTCGTTGTCGAGTTGTCCCTCTGAGAAATACCGGTGCGGCAATTTCACCAACTAACTCATTTCAGATCTTACAAGGATTAGAAACATTAGGTTTAAGAATGGAAAGGCATTGTGAAAATGCCCTAAAACTTGCTGAATATTTACAAAAGCATGAGAAAGTGAGTTGGGTTAATTATGCGGCTTTAGCTGAGAGTCCATTTTATGAAACGTGCCAAAAAATTACTGGGGGACAGGCCTCTGGCATATTAAGTTTTGGAATTAAGGGTGGAAGTGTTGCTGGTGGTCTGTTTATTGACGCACTACAAATGATTTTGCGGTTAGTCAACATTGGTGATGCTAAATCATTAGCCTGCCATCCGGCTTCAACTACTCATCGTCAGCTGAACGAGAATGAATTAGTCGCTGCTGGTGTTAGCGCAGATTTGATTAGAATTTCTGTGGGTATTGAAAATATTGATGATATTATTGCAGATGTGAGCCAAGCCTTAGAAAAAGTTTGATTTGGATAAGCCTTCTCTACATAAATTTTAGAGAAGGCTTGATTAAGCTAAAGAGGCGTTTTTTACATTTATTGAGCTCAGCTTTAACTTTAATACCTTATATAGTTAAACATGACACTGTCGGTAGATATATTATCGATAGATATATTGTTAGTAGATATATTGTCAGTAGATGCTTTTACTTTCTTGTAGAATATTTAAAAATGGAGTTTTGCCATTTTGTCGAGCGACTTGAATATTTTTTTGTGGAATTTTTTCTGGCTCGGGATATTTGCTGAGTACTTTTTCTAAAGTTTTTTCACGCAAGATATGGATGAGTGGGTAGGGAGAACGATTAGTATAGTTTTCAGCATCCTCTTGTTTTGCATTTTCAAAACAGTAATCAGGGTGAAAACTAGCCAATTGATAAGTTCCTTCATAGTTTTGTTCGCATAGCAGCTGATTGGCTATATCAAGAAAGCCAAGATAATCAAAAAAACTTTCAAGGCCGACAGGTAAAATAATGATTGTTGTTTCTATATCAGAGTTTGCATCTAAGCGTTGTAGCTCGTTAACTAATGCATGTAACTGCTCTTCTTTATTGTAATCGCTGACAACTTCATAATGTATTCGTTGAGACTCAAACTCTTTTTTTGCAAATGGACAAAAATTATAACCAATAATTGTTTTTTCAATCCAATATTTAACTGAGTGGATTAATTCATGTTCATTCATTATGTTCGTCCTTTAACTTCATTGTAACGTGTTTAGGGTGAGATTGAATTCTTTGAATCCATTGTTCAATTGCTGGGTAATGCGATAAATCAAATCCGCCTTCGTGAGCAACATGGGTGTAAGCAAATAATGAAATATCGGCAATAGTATATTGATTGCCGACTAAATATTGAGTTTTGTTTAATTGCTTTTCCATGATAGCTAAGGCTTTATGCCCACCTGGTTGTTTAGACTCATATTCAGCTCTGCGAGCTTCTGGTAAGCCTTGATAAATATTAATAAACCGGGCAACAGCAATATATGGCTCATGACTATATTGCTCAAAAAATTGCCATTCTAGTATTTTGGCCCGCGTAAAGCGATCATTGGGCAAATATGCTGTGCCATCTGCTAGATAATTTAGAATTGCATTCGACTCAGCAATATACTGACCTGACGGTATTTCTAAAAGAGGTGCTTTTGCATTAGGGTTTTTATTGCGAAAGCTATTTGTTGTTGTTTCGCCTTTCATAATATCAATGTGCTTCCATTGAAATTCAAGCTCCAAAAGGCTCATTAAAAGGTAAGCTTTATAGCAATTACCAGAGATGATATCTCCGTAAAGAATGTACATAGGGTATTTGTAGTCGATCAATAGTAATGACTATTGATTTTAATCAAATATTAGGATAACGCAAAATAAAATTGATAGTGAAACCTTATAAGTTTAACTTTTTATTGATTAATGTTGAGATATTTATTTCGTTTTCTTTCCTGTAATAAGTTGGTATCGACAATTACCAGGCCGTCGACACAGAAGTTAAATGCAGGATCAACATTAAAAGCGGTAAAATTAACGCCGCCAGGTTCGCAAAGCTCGGAATACTGTTTTAATAAAGTTGGCACAGTTTTATTGAATATTTTAAGTTGATACTTTAGTTGTTTAAACCCTTCTTTAGTATCGTGATTGATGAATGAATGATTAATTAATTGGCGTGAATTATGCGAAAAGCTGAAAGGGTTTTTTCCTGTTGCATAATTTTTAGGAGAAGCATAATAAGTACTGTAATAATGGACTAGCCATTCTGTTAATTCACGAGAATATTCTGAACTGATTGATACGGGGCCAAATAAATATCTTACATTAGGATTTTTAACCAAATAGGCTCCGATACCGTACCATAAGTAGTCTAAGCTTTTTTTGCCCCAATATTTAGGTTGAACAAAGCTGCGACCAAGTTCTAGCCCATGATTAAGTACTGATGCAAAGTCTGGTTGAAAATTAAACAAGGTACTGGTATATAGCCTTTGAGTAGGGATGTTTTTTGACTGCTTAACTCGGTATGCACCTACAATCTCTAAAGCTTTTGGATCCCATAGTATGATGTGTTGATATTGATTGTCGAATTCATCAATATCAATACGGTTGCCTGTACCTTCTCCTACTGCTCGAAATGAAATCTCACGTAATCGTCCTATTTCGCTGAGTAGACAAGTTCCTTTGGGTGTATTTAGCAGATAAATTTGTTTGTTATCTTGAGTGGTTGTTAATAACTCGCAATTAGCTAACTCTGTTATTAAATGTTTTTTAGGTTGTGGATGAGCAATTGGTTTTACGGTATCAAAGATTAATTTTTTATTTTGGCTATTCAGAGCATAAACATGTTTTCGAAAAAGTTGTGCTGCCACACGGTGGTTTTTCGGAAGGGATATGATTGATTGACTGGGAATCAGTTCACCAATGGTAATCGGTAGCGTAACTTTTGTATGACGAAACATTTCTTTGACTAACAAAAGCATGCTTACTGGTTTGGCAATCAGAGAAAGACCGTAAAAAAAGCGTGAATTTTTTCCACCAACATGAATCGGTAACACGGGGGAGAGTGTTCTTTTAGCTAAGTGTAAGAAGCCGCTACGCCAGTGTGAGTCTTTTATTCCTCCTAAGCGAAAGCGTGAAACTTCTCCGGCAGGAAAAAATATAACAGCTTGTTCATTTTTTAGTGACTGCTCAATTTGTGAGTACTGAGATTTACTTGCTTTATTATTCATGTTGTTAACAGAGAGAAAAAACGATTTTAAAGGAGCAAGGTGATTAAGCACTTCGTTAGTCACTATTTTTATGTCGCTACGAACTTGGCTAACAAGCTTCAATAATGCGATCCCATCTAGAGAGCCTAAAGGATGATTGGCGACAATAATAACTCGCCCTTCTGCTGGAATATTTTCGAGCTGCCAATTATCAACCACATAACTTAGCCCAAGTAAGTGCATGACTTTATCTAAAAACTCATTAGCGCCAAGGTGGTCGTTTTTACTTAAAAAGTGATTAATCTCCTTCTCATGAAGCAGTTTTTTACATACCTGAATAATTGTCTTTTTCAGTTTTGGGCGTTGCTCCAGTTGTGGCATCTTTTGGGATAGAATGTTATCAATATTTATCATAAATCACCTGTGACTAAACCTATGGGTAGGTTGCTCTAGTGTTGAGGGTTTTTATGACAAGTTGATGATATTTAGATGTCTTTTTTGTGACGAGCAAGAGTCTTTATTCAGTTTTTATTTTTTTTCGGGAGAGCCAAATGTCAATAAAATATATACCTATTACTATTGCTGTTATTAGACTAAACAAATTAGGGTTTATAAGAACTAGGCCAGAAAGGGCACCAAGTAATGCGCCTAGTAGTTCAATGAATACGAGTTGATCTTTGATCATAGAGTGGAATATTTGTTCCATCTTTTTTGGTGAAAATTTATTCGCTTTTTCTTTGACGACTTCTCTTAAATCAATATGTTCAATTAACTGGATAATTTTTTTATGTATGACATTTTCAATATCAGGCTTGGTTAGTTGAGTTTCTAACCAAGAAAAAACGGGATTAACTAATTGGATTAATGTTTTTTTGAAATCACTACGCTGAGTCGCTTCTTGCATTTTATCAGTAATAATTTGTATTAAGTCTATTTGGTTAGTTTGATTTTGAATAAACTGGTTAATCAATTTATCAAAATTAAAATCTAAATTGTTTGGGGGGGTATTCTGGTTTCTGTGTTTATATTCACTAATGAGTGTATGTAGTCCTTCTAATAGTGTTTGCCTAAATTGCGTGCTGGCAACTATTCTAAAAAGATAATTTCTGATATCGTCTTCAGAAATGTTTGCTGACCAACGTGCGGCTCTAGCAATGCTTCGTTTTATTGTATCTTGTTTTTCTATATGAGTATCGAAGGTTGCCATTAGATGTTGAGCAATAAGTGGGATATTTCCTGCTATAGTGTTAATAATTGGCTCAATAAGAAATTCCATTTTTTTCGGGTTTTCTATAAATTGAGTTTCAATCCATCCAAACCCATGTTCCAACAATTGTTTGGGCTCAAGGTTATCTGATATTTCATGGATTATTTGTTGTTGGAACTGGGTAAATAATTGATTAAGAGCTTCTTTATTTTGTTCTAATAACTCGCGAATGAATTGGTTTAGTTGTTGGAGTGATTTTGGCTGCTGAAGCCAGTTATAGCAATAATTTTGGACTAAGTTAATTGTTTTGGGAATGAGTTGTACTTGTTGGATATATTCTAACCAGTGCTCACTAGAGAGAAAGTGCTCAGTTAAAGTGCTTGAAAGTGCATTAGCCAATTTGGACTGATTTTTAGGAATTAACCCTTGAATACCCAAAGCTGTTTTTTGGTAAGGCTTAAATAGCATTTTTATTGCAATAAAGTTAGTGAAGTATCCGATATTTGCTGTAAGTGATATAATGTAAAAATATTCATTCCAAGTAGTGCTCTGCTGGCTATAAGACTGCGGAATTAGGTGTAGGCAAGCAGCCAGAGAAAGAAGTAGTGGCAGGCCAAATAAACAGATGTTACGTATGGTGTGTAAAGGCATTCAATCTCCAAAATTCTATTTATTCATTGTGTAGATAATTAAATAGCAAGTTTGTTGCCAAAGTTTAAGTCTTTGAAATAATTGGCTTTTCTGTTTTTTCTTATTTTGATAGTAAGTAAAATGACCGCTAGTTAGCTGAATTTACAGGATTATTTAGTGATGTCCAAAGATGATAACCAAAGCTTGAATGAAGAAAGCGCAGTAAAGTATCGGAAATTAACCGCAAGATTGGCAGATACCTTTCGTTATAAGGTTCCTTTTCATGATTTAATTGGGTTTGAATTTGATCAAATCTCTGCAAACGAGTGTCGTATTAGCTTTCGTAATAAGCCTGAACTTATTGGTAATTTTGTTCATGGAATTTTACATGGTGGAGTGACTGCTACTGCGCTCGATGTGGTTGGTGGAACAATGGCTGCGGCTGCTATGTTGAGTAAAAACTTAACGGCTAGTGATGAAGAAATTGGTAAAAAAATGTCAAAAACCAGCACTATTGATTTACGAGTAGATTTTGTCAGGCCGGGACGGGGTGAGGCTTTTTACGCAAAAGCCAGATTATTAAGGAGCGGTAATAAAGTGGCAGTTGTTCGCATGGAACTGCACAGTGAAGATGATACTTTAATTGCTTTAGGGACTGGGACCTATCTAACAGGATAATTTTTAATTGATCTAGGAAAAAATATGAACGCTAAAGCTGAAACCAACGGTTGGTTTTTTGGTATTGGTGCTTTTGTTTTATGGGGGTTGGTTCCTATATATTTTAAAGCATTAGATAAAGTTTCTGCGCCCGAAATTCTGGCACATCGTATTGCTTGGTGTGTACCGGTTACATTAATTTTTATGTGGGTTTTAAGTAAGCGGGTGCTTATTTCTAGCATAATTGCAGATAAAAAATTATTGCTGGGTTTATTTTCAAGTACGGCGTTGGTTTCTTGCAACTGGTATATTTTTACTTGGGCTGTTACTCACGAACAAATACTCGCGACTAGTTTAGGTTATTTTATCAATCCGATTATGTCTATTTTGATGGGGGTATTTTTTCTTCAGGAAAAGTTGCGTCCTCTTCAGTGGGCGGCCGTAATTGCTGCAATACTTGGTGTTGCTAATCAGATTGTTGTTTATGGTGAGTTCCCTTGGATTGCATTGAGTTTAGCAACTAGTTTTGCATTATATGGTTTTATTCGAAAACAACTCCAGGTTGATTCATTAAATGGCTTGCTGGTTGAAACAACTATTGCTTTGCCATTTGCTGCTGCTTTTATTGGCTGGATGTTTTTTCAAGAAAAAGCTGCTTTCTTAAATATTTCATGGTCTATTGATTTGTTGCTAATTAGTGGTGGCGTTGTCACTGCGGTTCCATTAATCTGGTTTGCCGCTGCGGCAAAGAAAATACCACTCAATAGTGTTGGCTTTTTACAATTTATTGCGCCTTCAATCACATTCCTTTTAGCAACACAATATTATGGGGAGCCATTAGGTACGAAACAGCTTTTAAGTTTTGTTTTTATTTGGATTGGCTTGGTACTTTATCTGATTAATCCGATCAGAAATATGTTGGCGAGAAGCTAACGGATGTTTTGTTTGTACTCAACTGATAACTCCGAGCTTTGGTTTGTATCAAAACCCGGAGATAGTGACTAAAAGCTAGCGCTAACTAACGATTTTAGTGCCAAACTCACCAGTTCCCTCTGCTACCGCTTGGAAAGCGCCAACATGCCGTCCTGAAACAATGGCTATAGAACCAACGCCTTCGTTGAGAAGCGTCATCGCTTCTTCGACTTTAGGTATCATACCGCCTTGAATAATACCATCTTCTATCAGCTGTTTGGCTTGCTCTTGATTAACTTGCTTGATTCGGCTTTCTGGCTGACTCAGATCTTTAAATACGGCTCCGACACCTGTCGTGAGTAATAACAAGTCGGCTTTGAGTTCTTTCGCTATTTTAACAACCGTTGTATCAGCGTTGATATTAAAAACTCTACCGTTATTCGATATGCCTAAAGTCGCAATCACCGGAATGACTTTGAGTGCTAATAAACCTTCAAGTAAAGTCAGATTAATTTCACTAACATCACCTACTTCACCAAAGTCAATTGGCTCATCTCCTTCACCTGAAACTTTAATTGGTGGGCGTTTGGTTGCTTTTATCAAGTTACCTGATGCACCATGACAACCAAAAGCAGGTAATCCAACCTTAATCAATTCAGCCGTTAAGTTTACATTGACTTCGCCAGCTATGGCTTGTTTAACTACAACTAAATCGGCTTCTGAAGTAATTCTACGACCTGCAACCTTATTAGGAGTGAGTCCATGTTTTTCTTGTAGCGAATTAACTTGTGGACCACCACCGTGCAATAAAACTATCTGCCAGCTTTGTGAATGTAATTGACGAATATTGTTGGCGAGCCCTTCTCTTTCTTGTTGATCGAGAAGAACATCGCCGCCGACTTTTATGACGACGGTTTTGTTCTTATTGGTCATTGATAATTCCTTCGCCTAAGGCCATAGTCCAGGATTATCCAAACCAAAGTGAGCTGGTTTACCTGTCATTAAGTTAAAGCTTTGGATCGCTTGTCCTGCGCCACCTTTAATTAAATTGTCAATAGCACTGGTAATACAAAGTGTTCTCGTACCAGTATTTTCGTCAATACGAGTGTCAACTCCAATTTCTACTCTTGCTGTACCGGAAACGGCTGCAACTTCTGCTGGAGAGCCCTTAGGCCTAACACTCGTTAATTTGTGATCGGCGTAATAATCTTCGTAGATTTTTTGAACGGCTTCTTGATCCATATTTTCTGGTAAATCGATTTGCGACACAGCCAAAATACCTCTGACTAAAGGGGCTGACACAGGCACAAAGTCTAATGAAATTGCTTCTGCTCCGGCATGACCTAAAGTTTGTACAATTTCTGCACGATGCTGATGATGAAGTGTTTTGTAAGCTTTGAGATTATTAACTCTGACCGCATGGTGAGTGCCTGCTTGTGGTTTAACGCCAGAGCCAGAAGAGCCTGTCATAGCAACGGTACGAATGTTGGTTCCTTTTAGTAATCCTGCGTCAGCAAGTGGCAGTAATCCCATCGCGATGCCTGTTGCGAAACAGCCTGGGCTGGCTACATGCTGAGCATTTTTTATTGCTTCACTATTAAGCTCAGGCATACCATAAACAAAACTGCCTAATCGATCTGGACAAGGGTGTTCAGGTGCATAGTCTCGGATATAATCTTCAAGGCTTTCTAATCGGAAGTCACCTGATAAATCAATAATCTTAATGTTAAGATCAAATAATGCCATTGCTACTTTAGCCGTTATTATGTGCGGCATTGCTAGAAAGATGATATCTGCATCTTTAGCACATTCTTGCGGAGTTATATCCTGTAGTTTTATATGATCATAACCAGGTAAATTACGGTGAACTTGGCTAACGGAATTACCAATATAGTCCTTACTGGATATCCTTAATAATTCAACATCGTCTCGAACTAATATATGACGAAGAATTTCTGCTGCACCGTATCCAGCACCACCGATGATAGAAACTTTGGTTTTACTCATGATTGTATTCCTAATAAAGCTAGTTAATCGATTGAAACCGTTTTAGGTTTCACATGATTACCACGTCAGAAAGCATAAAATCATTCAATAGAGGAAAATTTTTTGCTTGCCGTCATTCCCGCGGTCTTTCGCCCCATCAAGAGTTGTTTGATGTGAACCTATTGAAATTCATAATGTTATTTAAGCTTTCTATAACAATATGAAATAGTTTAGTAGTAAACCATTATTGAAAGATTATCCAATGGTACATGTGGTAACCATTTGTCGGCTAATGTATACAATAATAAGGCTAACTGCTAGTAAGGGATTATGCCTAAAGCAGTATGAAGTTACCATATCAATATCATGAAAGCTCAGGTTTATATTCAATAAAAAGGCGATTTTTTATTCAGCTTATTATGGGATATCTATTTTTGGGTTCAAAGCTTTCAGCACTTGGTAAATTCTTTAAATAGTACATTAGCTTGTGGCTTCTATTTCTTCTCCACAGCGGGTGCAGTGAGCTGTATGAGGTATTAATTGAAGTCGTTCAAAAGGGATTGGCTTAGAGCAGACTTTGCAAGTTTGATAGCTGCCATTTTTTAAACGCTGAAGTGCCATCTTTACTTGTTTTAGCTCTTCTTGAGAAGCTATTCCTAATGCTTCAAGAACTTCTTCGTTCTCGCGTTCGGTGGCTTGTTCACTCCAATCTTTTGAAAGAGGTTGGTTAGTATGACTGATATCTATGTTAATGTTTTTAATACGTTGTTCTAATTCAGTTTGGCGAGCTTCCAGTTCTTTTTTCAAATATTCGAAATCTTGCATTATTTCTCTCCTGATTAATAACACTTACTTAACATTATCATATTCAAGTATTAGAGCATTGATGTATGTCACAGGGCTTATTTTTAGGTATCATTGGCCGGGCAAAAATAACGGTTGGTGATTGAAAACTGTTATCGTGTTCATACATTTGGTTTTAAAGATTAACTTTTGCATGACTAATTAATATTTTGATTCTATTATTAAATGAGTTCAGTTAGTTGAGTAAAGTCGATGCAGTTAGTACCCGTTTTAGATATCCGCCATGGAAAAAGTGTACATACTAAACACAAAAATAATTCTGTCGATGAAGTGATTAAAGAAGATGCTTTAGAAGTGGTTAAGCGTTGGGTTGATGATGGTATATCACGTATGCACATTGTTGATGTAGATGCAATTGCAACAGGTGAACCTGAGAATGTTGACTTAATTGCTAAAATTAAGGTGAATTATCCTGACTTAAAACTACAAGTTATAGGAGGGATCAAAAGTGTTGAGTCTGCTTATGTCTGGATTGATGCAGGAGTTGACTACTTGGTCCTCAATAGCAAAGCGACAAAACGACGCAATCTTTTGGATGATATTTGTTTCGAGTTCCCTAATAGAGTACTGGTTGAAATTGATAGCTGTTTAGGAAAACAGACCAATGGCGCTGCTTATGATTCTTCTAACAAACTGATTCATTTTGCTAAACAATTAGAAGAAGACGGTGTTGCTGGATTAGTGATTACTGATATAGGAGCAACCAGAGAACTCGTTAAAAATAATTTTTCATTAATTGAAGGTGTTGCCTCATCAATTGAAATTCCAATTTATATTAACGGTGGAATAGAAAAAGTTAATGACATTAAGTTGTTTTTAGAATCTTCTTCTAAAAAGCTATCTGGTATTTTAGTGGGTAAAGTTTTGTACTCTGATAGCTTTTCTCTTTATGAAGCAAATGGGTTGATAAACCAGTACCAAAGCTAAAGCCACCTTTATTATCGAATACCACACCCTATTTACCAAGAGTGTGGTAGTGCTTTGTGTATAATTATTTTATTATCTTCCTGAGAGATATAGCCGCCAGCCCGTAAGTCTTTTAAAATTCGTGCAACCATTTCTCTAGATGCTCCGACACGACTGGCAATATTTTGCTGAGTTAGTTTTTCATTAATAATTCTAACACCGCCGACCTCTTCTGATAGGTTTAAAAAGGTAACCGCTATTCTACGGTAGACATCCATTAAGCCTAATTTACGAATTGTTTCCGTTGCTTCAATAAGGCGAGTAGAGAGGTTTTCGATTAAGTTTTGTGCAAAAGCAGGGTAACATGCCAAACAACGCCTGAAATCGGCTTCGGGCATGATGCCTAATCGAGAATCTTCTAAAGTAACTACTGATGCAGTGCGAGGTATTGATTTAATTAATCCGAGTTCACCAAAGAAATCGCCTGTTTCGTGAATGTTAACGATTATCTCTTTACCACTGTCATCATCTAGATATATTTTTGCCCTACCTTCCAGTAAAAAATAGAGGCTATGTGAGTCGTCGCCCTCAGTTACAATCTGGGTTTTTTTGGGAAAGCTTCTACTGTGAATATGAGATAATATATCCTCAATAGTGTCTTTGTCTAAATTGTTGAATAGTTCAAAATTTCTCAACTGCAACATTTATTAGTCTCGTTACTTCAAAATTTGGATATAGTTTACGCTAAAAAGCTGGATAAATGACTCAAAAGCATGTAAATATTACACAAAAAAACAATAAAGTAATAACCAATTTGCTTTAAGTTCTTAAATTATAATTATAGTTGGGTCAAATTGGATTTTAAAATTTGTTAGTTAATCACTGGACATTAAGAATGTTGAGTCCTCTATTAAGGATTATTTTTGCGGTTTTTAGAGAATGTAGGGTATCTCTTTCTATTACTTCTATTTGGTGTTTGTTCTTTTAGTACTGATGCAGAAGGAGTAAGGGAGTTTACTAGTCAAAAAAATGTGTATGTGACCGAGTGGTCAAAGCTCAAACATAGGGCAGAGTTAGGCGATCCAGAAGCATTATTTGTTTTAGGTAATTTTTATTTTGACCCACCTAAAGGGAATGGTTTTAGAAGGAATTATCGAAAAGCTTCTGAGTTCTATTTTCAGGCCAGTTTAAGGGATTATGCTGCAGCACAATATAATATTGCATTAATGCTACATCAGGGGCTTGGATTCAAGAAAAATATCTTGGAATCTTATGTTTGGTTTTATATTGCATCTACAAATGATAGTCCGGTAGCCAAACACATTAATAATAAGACAGCAGTCATTGTGCTACAGCTTGAGCAAGAACTGAGTGCTGCTGATTTATCGCAAGCCAAAAAGAAAGTCGAGATTTACCGCAAAATTATCAAATCAAAACGTTTTCGAGATGCGAAACTACCTGAATAATTCCTTCCACTCTTAAGGTTATATTAAGCATAACGCATGACAGTTTTATTTTAAGTTAGGTTTTTTATTCTTTTTAGAGCGTTGATGTAATATAACTATTTGTATATTTGCAGCAATAATAAGGCTAGCACCCAATATCTTTTGCCATGTGAGTGTTTCATTCAGTACAAAGTAGCTTAATAGCATGGCTAATGGGACATAGGCGTAGTAGATAATAGCCGTCATATTTGTTGGCAGCTCTGTGCTTGCTTTTATCCAAAGTGTGTGGGCAATGAGCGTGCTAACTACCCCTAAGATTAATAAACTACCCCAGTCTTTTATTGTTAATGAAAAGTTGGCTTCTGGTAGCAGGCATAAAAAAACTAACAGTGCAAAGCCAAATTGGCCTAATGCTCTGGTATGTGTTTCGATATGAGGGAGCTTTCGGTTAATTAACGGCAAGCATGCGTATAAAAATCCGCTGAATATGGCGGTTGCGAAGCCGATTAGCTTATCTTGGTTAATATCGATTGCTGGGGAAGCAATGTAGATGCCTAAAAAAGATAAGGCTACAGCAAATAAATCGGCTGGATTAAACTTTTCTTTATTAAACAAATAATTAAGAAACAGTAGGTGCACACCAAATGTTGCAACGCCTATTGCTGCTAGAGATGCGCCTGCTACTTTAATGCTGTTAAAGTAGGCAAGCCAATGAATTGCAAAAACAACACCTAAAAGAAGTAACCAGAGTAATTCTTGATATTTCAGTTGAGTTTTCTTTTTAGAGAAAAAACGAATACAAGCAAGGCCAATAACGCCTATCGCAAGTCTAACTATACCAATGGTGACTTCGTTAGCACTTGTCCAACGAATAAGGACAGGAACAATGCTCATTGTAAGTATTGCTGCAATGGCAATAATTATAAGTGTGCGGAATGTATCTTTAGGTTGCATGTTGGTAAGAACTTCTTTGAGAGATGGGATAAGGGTAATCAATGAAAAGGAATAATAGCAAGCAATTAGTTTTTATAAGAGGCTATAGCTGTGTGATCACAGACATCCTTTCAATTTTTTTAGGGCTAATTTCTTTTGATATTATTACCATTCTATATTCAATATGTGTTTTAGCTAATTAACCTCAGCTCTGGATAAGAAAAATCATCAGAGCGTCTATTTTTGCGGCTTTCAGCGTTAAGCGCCTTTGCAATAGCTCGCTATTGCGGCAGTCACTTGCCTTGATATCCACAAAAATAGCCACACTGAGCTCAAGTGGAAACAGCAATTCAATTTAATTGGGTTTTAAGTCATTGAAAATAAAAATGACTCTATTAATTATTTTGAATTTCCTTATCCAGAGTTGAGGTTAATTAACTAAGATTGTATTTGCCAATGCAGTATATGAGCTAGTTAACTTGGCCCAAAGTAGGTAAAGAGTAAGGTAATACCAGATTGAACAATCGGTCAATGAAACTTACATCTTTAAGTAGAATGAGCCATTGCATTATTTTGTAGTGTTATTGCTCAAGCAATTTAAGTGCTTTTTCTCCCCATCCGAGTAATTTGTCATTTTTAAATACAAGCGGTGTTGTTTCATCTTTTGTTGTATCTCCGTCTGAATGGCGGTGTTGGGCACGGTAGTATAAAATTCGGTATTCATCTCCATCTTTGGCAAAGGCTTCTGAAAAGTTTGGCGCCCCTAACTTGGAAATAATATCTTTACGGTTAGCTTGTACATATAGATTACTAATAATCTCCCTATTCTCTTTCTGTATTTTTTCCCAACTATTATTGTCGTCATCTGAGTGCCTGTCTCCGATGACAATGCAACCTGTTAAAGATGTTGCAAATAAAATACAAATAATAAAGTTTGTGAGAAGCTTCATTAGTTAATATCCTCCGGTTATTAAAGTTTCTTATTTATATTGATACCAATTTATTTATTGAGTCGTTTTGATTGAAACTAATCGGTCATGAGACTTAGCAGGTTTTGTGCCAAATAATATCTGCTTTTCTGTGCACTAATTGACCTTATTGTTAGTTAAATTAGTAAAATTGACTAACTACTTGGTGAAAAACTACAAAATATGGTTTTTGAATAGCAGGGTAAAGTAATTATTTTGGAGCAAAGCACTGCACAGTCGATGAATTGGGGAGCTTTGCGAGGTGAAATTAATCAATATGGTATGCGCAATAGTAACTGTTTAGCTATTGCACCTACGGCCACTATTTCTAATATTTGTGGAGTTAGCCAATTAATTGAACCGACTTATCAAAACTTATATGTGAAATCTAATTTATCTGGTGAGTTTTGCGTTTCTAATTCCTATTGAGTCCATCAACTTAATAAAAAGGAGTTTGGGATGCATGGTGAATGATTTAAAGTTCTTCGATGGCTCTGTGCAATCTATTGATAGCATTCTTGATGAGTTGAAAAATATTTTTGCCGCGGCATTTGAATTAGGCTCACGTTGGTTAATGGAAGCTGCTTCGCGTTGACAGAAGTGGATTGATTAAGCACAAAGCCTAAATCTTTATTTATCTGAAGCATCGGGTAAAAACTCGACCAATTATATAAACTTGTATGGGGTAGAGGATTAAAAACGACTTATTATTTGCGAACATTAGAGGTCACTTAAGTGGAGAATCGTGAGCACGATGAGTCGGTTTATAATACCACTGTTACTTCATCAGTCTGTTCTATTTTGGATTCTGATTGTGAAGCATGTCAATAATTGTTGGTGAGGAAAAAGTGATGTTAAATCGGAATGAGCCAGCTGGAAAATTTAAGAGCAGTAACACATTAATTGCAAGCACTCAGGAAAATATTAAAATTCAAACTAGTGATTTGATTGATGCTCTTTCTGAGCCTAAAAAGCCAATAAAAGTATTCGATAAAAAATAGTGAATGGTCTTGAAGATTGTTGGTTTTATAATGGTTTTATTCCAATATTTTCTCTTCAGCGTAGAGGTCTGATAACAGAAACCGCAGAACAGTTGCAATATATTATGCGCGATGAAGTTTTGCATTGTGCATTTGGTATAAGAGTTGTAAATGAAATTGCTAAAGGAGAATCTTTGACTTTAAGATGAAATTTGATTGAGAGATATGTGGGATGAGTGTGAAGTCGCTGAAATTGCTTATGCCAACATATACTTCAAGATCCAATATTAGGTTACTATGCAGACGACCATATAGAATAATTTCGATTTATTGTTAATCGAAGAGTGAAACAATTAAATATTGAAAAACTTTTTTCTGGAGCCAAAAAAAAATTAGGCTGATTAGATAAGCAAGCCAACATGCGTAAAGAAAAAAACTTTTTTGAGACAAGGGTAACAGAGTATCAAACTGGAGCTGTATTATCTTGTGAGTAGCAAAAGTAGTTTGTTTATTCTTTATGTAAATGTTAAATTGTAGCCAAATTTCTTAGTTACAATTTATTCATGTCAACTACAATACGTCTTGGTGTTATCGGTAATCCGATAACACACAGCTTATCACCTGTTATTCATCAACAATTTGCTCAGCAATTTGCAGATGATATCGACTACCAGAAGTACTTGGTGGAAGAAAATAATTTATCTAATTTTGTAAAGCAGTTTTTTGATGGAGGGGGAAGAGGACTCAATGTAACTTTACCATATAAGCAAGCTGTTATTCAGTGTATCGATAGCTTAACTGAAGAAGCTGAGTTTGCAGGTTCAGTCAATACTATTTTGAAAAATCAGCAAGGGCAACTAGTTGGGCATACAACTGATGGCCAAGGTTTATTATTAGACTTAGATGGACATGGCTTTGATATTCAACAAAAGAAAATATTAGTAATTGGCGCTGGTGGCGCTAGTCAATCCATATTAGTTGCATTGCTAAAGGCCGGAGCAATTATTCGTTTACATAATCGAAATAAAGATAAAATTACTAAATTAATTGAACAGTTCTCAGTTGTTGGTGATATTGACTCTTTTCAACGTGATGAGCAATATGATGGAGTAATTAGTGCTGTAACTGAGTTTAATTCTGGACTGATGAAACCTGTCGCTAATTGTATTGGTAACAAAACCTTTTGTTATGATTTAAATTATGCTGCTAGGGCGCAAGATTTTTACCAATTTGCATTGCGCTCAGGTTGTACTGCTTTTGCTGATGGTTTAGGTATGCTGGTGGGGCAAGCTGCATACTCTTACCAAATGTGGACCGGTCATTTACCCAATATCAATCAAGTAAAAATTCCAAGTTAAATATTAGAGAGCATTGATAAAATATTCTAAATGTTCGCGTTGAAAAAGTAGAATTCTGAAAAAGCCTTATCTGACTTTTTCAGAACTTAATGCTTAGTAGGAAGAGTCATTTAACCGGCCAGGTAACGGTTTTTCAGTTTAACGTAGTTATCAGCAGAATATTGAAAAAACTTTTTCTCTTCTTCATTAAGAGGACGGATTTTTCTAGCTGGTGAGCCAACCCAAAGGTAACCGCTTTCTAATTTTCTACCGGGTGGTACTAAACTGTTAGCACCTAAAATAACCTGAGATTGAATAACGGCACTGTCCATTACAACCGCCCCCATTCCTATTAAGCAATGATCTTCAATAGTGCAGCCGTGAATCATCGCTTTATGGCCAATAGTAACGTCATTGCCAATCAATAAGTCATGGCCTTCTGGATCATAAGGGCCTGCATGGGTTACGTGTAATACGCAACCATCTTGAATGCTAGTTCTCTGACCTATCCTTATTGAGTGTACATCACCCCTAACTGTTGCCATTGGCCAAACCGAACTATCGTCACCAATCTCAACATCGCCAACTACTAATGCCGTAGGGTCAACAAACACTCTATCGCCAATTTTGGGGTGGGTACTTTCAAATGATCGGACGCTCATAAAAAATCCTGATTAATGATTATTCATAATAATTAGCGTATTTTAGCGTAATTTAATGGGCTTAGATAATGAATCTTAATGATTATTACCCCGAAATAACTTAATACAGTGACTAATTATTTCGGAAGACCACTATCGCATAGTATTACTGTACCTTTTAAACAATATTCTGGATAAAATCTGGAAACCTTTATTACTAGGTATTTACAAGCAATTTCCAGAAAAAGTAGATAATAATCAATTTTTTGCAAAAAAACTGTATTCTGGAGAAATATTTTCCAGAATTTATAGGTTTTCTAAAAGATTTAAATATCAGGTTGCTGTAAACAATATATTTTCTATATCTCTATTTTAAATGGCCTTTTCGATAAATTCGTTCCGTCCCAGTCTCTTAACCCTGGTAATTATTTAGATTGACCCTCTATAATCAAACATTGAGCCGAAAGGGAGATTTGAATATGAATGGGGCAGAATTAGAGACTATTGATGAGCATCGTTTAAGCTTATTACTTGTTGAGCAAGCTATACAAAAGAGAAACGACTCCATGGACTCAATAAGTGATTTCATACCGGGTCATTTTCATATTAATAATGCATCAAACTTGGTTCTAAAATATATGGGAAAGTCTGGTTGTCATTACCTTGGAAAGAGTTCAAGTGAGTTAGTAGAAATTGGGGCTTCGTTTCTTTCCGATTTTATACATCCTGATGCTACTATGTACGCACACCCAAAGGTAATCCAGTTTGCTCAAAAAGCACACCAAGGTAATACATTCTGCTATTTTGAAAAAGTAAGACCTGGTCCAGATACAACTTACTATGATTGGTTCTTAAGTGTTTGTAAGATTTATAAAAAGCATGAAATTATATACAACTCAATACCAGTTGCTTCGATAGATACTTACTCAAAAAAAATAATAAACATCTTGGATGATAATATATTTATAAGAAAGAATTTTAGAAAATTTGCTGCTTTAACTAAAAGAGAAGTTGAAATTATAAAATTAGTTGCTCAAACAAATACTAGAAGGCAGATAGCTGATAGGCTTTGTATTTCAATACATACGTTAGACCAACACCGAAAGAACATTAGGGAAAAACTGAATATCAATAAGTTTTCGGATGTTATTCGCTATGCAGAAGCTTTTGGGGTGACTTTATAGTTTCAGTTCAAAAAAATATCAAAATATACCCGAATTCGGGTATTCAACTCCTTAATAGAAACTAATAGTCTCATTATTTCTTCATTAAATACACGCATGTTTGTTGTCGTGAATTTATAAAGATAAGTTCGTTTTGTTGTAATTCAAAAGGTGGGCAATTTTGAATTGATGTGCATGCCCTTTATAAATTTGTAGTGGTGAGAGAAAAGAGCTTCTGACTACACTTTTATATCAAAGCTTTATGAGGGAGACAGCGTAGACATTTGGGAATGCATCTATTTTTTCACTTAGAAAGTGTTTTTAGGTGAAAATTTTCATTCAGTCTAAACTTTTTTATTTCCCAATTGAGTAAATAAAGCAAAAATACTTAGGCTCAAGGCTACCCATAAAACAGAGTTGTCATTACCGCCGATTTGCCTGAATTAAATAAATTTTCATAGAAAATGCGAAAGGTAAGACGATGAACGCAATTGTAAGACTTTATCTTGTACTATGCTCCTCTATTCTTTTTGGCTGCTCTAGTCCAATAGAGAACTATATAAACACTAAATTCCCTGCTATCGCTATAGAAGATCAACGTGCTGAAGCGATCACTAACTTTCAATCCAATATCGACAAGTTGGTTTACCCAACGATTGCCTTCCAAGCAGATTTAAACACAATCAAAAATGAATTAATGGCGCAGGTTTTGTCAGATAAAGGCATAACCGCGTTAGCCTTAAGCTCTGATAAACAACTCTTAAATGCCATGATAGATTTTGACATTGCATTGGCTGAACACAGTGACCATGAAATCATTACAAGACTAAGTCCAAGAGTGATAGGTAAGCTATCTATATATCTTGGTGCGACAATAGACTTCGCGCATGAAACCGGCATGATGAATATTCGTTTACTCCCCAATTTATCCCAGATTAAGCTTGATGCAGTGATCATAGATGATTCAGTTGATGTCACCGTCGTAGGAAACATTATTGCCTCTGCACTTACACAATATGCCGACAATATAAGTGGAGAATTATCCAGACTTGATATTATGAAAATCTCAATTCCTTCTGAATATACTAAGAGCTTCTCTCTATCTGATTCACTAAAGGATACTAAATTTGGCGACGATGTTTCAATTGAGTTCGAAGACAAGCAAATCGACCTCAAATACGCCCTCAATACTTTCGTTCTTTCACTGCACAGCGATAAACTAGGCGGAATAGTAGATTTTTATAATTCAGCACTATATGAGGCTGAAGGCTCCTTATCTCAAGCACTAAAATATAATAGCACTTACGAATCCCCCTATGACGTTTATAATTTAGCCCTTAAGGACATGCTGAGTGAAACGCCAATCCCCGGCGCTTCGTGGGTAGCAGTTAGTAAAAGCGTGATATCTACGTTCGTTAGTGAAGTGGTGGAGCAAGGTCAACTTTGTAGTAAAGTCACCACGAGCGCGACAGAAACATTCAGCGAGAAAATTGACATGCCCGATGGTGCAGGTATGTCCTGCACAATCGATCGCGACTGCCGACAATCCAGAAACTGCGACGTACATCAGAGCCATGACTCGCGTAATTGCAGAGCGTGTTTAGTAAAAAATCCTTTTGGGGGCTGTATAGTGCGCGGCAACGATCCTATTTGCGAAACGGCAAAGGCAGCTCAGAATGCAGCTTATGCGGCGGATGCAGCAGCACGTAAACTTGATTGTGAACGCATTAAAGAACAGAATCGTATGATATGTGAAGCCGAAAAAGCGGCAGAAAAAGGGCTGTGTGAGACTGCAAAAGGTGCGCTTAATGCAATTGGTCGCACTGGAAATTTTGCTAATGTCAAAGCAGATATAGGAATCAAAGGTGATGCCAAGTTATGCCTCACACATACGACCTTTGATCCGCAAATGTCAGAAATAAATGCAGGAATTCGTGTATCAGGTCGTCTATCAACCAATGTAGATTTTGAATTTACACCTCTTGATATTATTGGTCATTTAACATGTCCTTTCCCATGGACTGAGGACTATAAGGTTACTGCAACAATGAAAGCGCAATCGCTCGCTATTCAAAGTAATGTGAATTTGGAAGTTGATGGTAGCAGAGGTCGCTATGAATATACGGTTGACCCAATTAAAGTGGATTTAGCTCTCGACCCACCACCTGCAAATTTACTTTTAGAAATATTGGGTTCTACAAACATGAGTATGGCTTGTCCTGTAGTTGGGGTAGCAGTCGCCCCAATCACAATACCATTAAGGCAAGTTCTTCCCCCTTTAGGAAATGAATTTACTGTCGAATCGCCGGAGCTTAGTGGCAGTGGTAATTTCGACTTACCGTCGTTTACTATAGCAAGCAAAGAATCTCCGCTTAAAGTGCAAGTACGAGACCATGTAGTCTTACTATACACTGGTGAGAAGTGAAAAATCTTAAATTTAAAATGCTTAATACTTTAATGGCATTCTTAATAAGTATTATTAACTTTCTGTATGTTTACTCAAGCCTGAAATGGATGGTGAGCAAGTTTACTCTCAAATCAGATGAAGTATCTCCTCCTTCAGGGGTTGCGTGGTTGATAGGCCTTTACGTTGCTTGTTTTGGTCTTGCCAATCAAAACTATCAAAGTGAGTCTGCAAATGCTGTAATTTTTAAAAATCTTTCGGTCAGTAGTGTCTTTCCGAACAGCGGTGGAGTTATTAATTCAATATCCACGAAAGAGTGTAGGCTGGTAGCACAAGATTATAGGACATTGAAAAAAGTTCCCGTTGAACCGAAGTTATTTCAACCTGTGACCATTTATCAGTCATTGTTTGGTGAGTATGTTGCTCCATTAAATTTAAGTATTCCTACAATAATGAACGCCAGATATTTAGCTAATGATGTTTTTTGGTATTCGAATAAGGAAGGTTATGAAGGTATTCTAAACGAGCCAATTGTAAGATCTATAAAATCAAAGTCACTTGCAAAAACTGGTAGGGATATAAGTCGTGCTTCTGCAAGAGAGTTGTATAAAAAATGTTACAATCCTATCTTTATTAGACCTGTATTTGAAACTGATTATGACTTAAAAGATGCTTGCATATACGAAGCAATAATTCGCGGATGTGAATTTATCAAAAGGAAAAACGGTGCGGAACAATGAATTTACAATTTCTAATATTGAAGATACGGTGAAAACTGAACTTATTGCTCCATGGTTTAACAGCAAGCTATATTTAATAGGCACTACTTTTGTCAGTTTCTCGCTAACTATTAATGTCCGACCTTCGCCCTTTGTTATCCTTTATCTGTGAGGTTACTGAGAGGCTGCTTTACGTGCAGAAGCGACTGTCAGAACTGATTCTGATCTATCATCGGAAATGTCAAATCAAATTGTGACTAATCCAACTGATAACTCATACTCATATCTGAGAAGAATATTTAATTCTTTTTAGTTTTAGGTATGTCCAAATGAATGACTTATAGCTTTATGAAAGCGGCGCGACCACCGCTTTCTGTTAAGAGCTAACCTTTGTATTTGTTAGCAGGGATTTCAATTTTCCACATACCACCATTTTTACGGAAAATACGCTTACCGTTTCTGGTGATATAGGGACGATAGATAACCACAGTGTCTTTTTTTGACATTGTTATAGCCTCCTTTATCAGGTCGCCAATTGACATTACCGACTTATAGGCTACAATGAAGGTGCGAATCAGCATGGTAAGCCATGTAAGGGGTTTGGTTTAGGGGGCGATGTTCCCAGCCAATTTCCGGTGTAAGTAGGGGATTTTCCTCTACTTTACATTCTCTTTATGTTCTTCATATATATCATTGCTACTTCCATACTAACGCCAAACTGAGTTGCAATTTGGTCTGCTGTTTTTAAGTTTTTTGCTTTTTCAAAATCAATTAATAAATGAGCCGCAAACATGTTTGCTTGCCACTCACTATCTTCTTCGTGATGGTGCCATGAATCAATACCGTTAAGATAATATACTTTTTGTTCGTGAAGCATTAAATGACCCAATTCATGGGCAACTGTGAATCTAGCTCTTGGTTGATTATCCATTAAGGAATTAAATACGTGGTCAGGCATGGCTATGCCATTCTTGGAAGGTATGGCAATTCCTTCCTCTTGAGTTAACTCATCTTCAACAATCTGCATTTCAAAGAGAATGTCATTATTATCTAAAAGATAACAAACGAACTCCCCTAAGTCGAAATAGCCTGTATCAAGAGTTATGAAGTGTTGAGCAGCCCCCCTTAGAGAAGCTGCTTTTTGCATGATATTTTTTTGATTTAAGCGTTCTACTTTATAACCTTTAGGCTTATACATTTTATTCCTACATCATAATAATAGATCTTCTAGTCTTTGTTTTTCTTCATCAGATATTTCCCTAAATTTTCTTGCAAACATGAGTACCAACTCTCTATCTCTAACACTTTCTGTAGTAAGATTAACTTTTGCTATTGGTTGCGACCTTTCTGCAGCTTCCTTTAATTCTTTCTGTTGTACTTCATCTAATTCCAGATAATTGATTATTTTTTCAATCGTTTCATCTGATATTGCTTTTTTCCCCAGCTCCAGAGCCGAAAGAAATGATGGTTTCATATCCATACTTTCAGCCATCTGTTTTAGGTTTACCCCTTTAATTAATCGAGATTGTCTAATAAACAACCCAAACTTTGTTGCTTTCATACATCTTCTCCATAATAACCCCAAAGCATAAGAGATATTTAAACAAATACTGAAATTAAAATCAACCAAAAATCGTATTCTTTTTTGTCCTTTTTTTGGTTTTTTTGTGGTGGCTATGGATAAATCTATAGTTTTGTGATCTAGATTACAAAAGCTATAACCTTTTTATTTCTGTCCGTCTTACCTGTTATTTATAAATCTACCCTATAAAATCTTAGGTTTGCGGTTAATTGGGGGTGAATAAAAGCCTTTTTATATTTAGCAATAAATAAACCTGAACATATAGAAAAAGTGAGTTTCTCGACAGAAAACCGAGAGTTTTGGAGCTATTTAGTTCTAATTGGCTGCTAAGCTGATTCTTAGCACGTTTTCTCGGGTAGTTTAGATGGTTTGTTGACGACATAAGGTATTGAACATAACATCCCTAGTCCGCACTTGAAGATGTTTTGGGCTGTTCAGCGTGATTTAAGTGTTTTGGATCTGTTTTTCATAGTTATTTACCACTCAAAGCTTCGTTTCATGCAATGTAAACTTGATATAATTGTAGGTAAGAGCTGTGCTCACTAGTATTGTGGTCGCTCAAAAATATCATTACTTTGCGTTTTGCTTAAGAAATTCTAATTCGTTTTCTAAGCTTTCAATTCTAGATTTATTAATTTGCTCGTTAATTGCCATTTTATTTTCTATGGCTGCTAACTGAGCTAACTCAACTTTAAGCTCCTTTATTTTTAGACGATATTTGTCTTTGAGTCGCTTTTCTTTTGATAGTGCTTCTCTTAGTTTTGAAATTTCGTCCATTTTCTTTAAATTAGGATTGCTTCGTTTTTTGCTTTTCTGAATTTGTTTTTTGATAAGAGAAATAATGTCAGGATAATAATATGCAGATCCATCTCCTAGTCCTGCTTCATCTTCTACTGCACGAACGCTCAACTTCCTAGAAGCTGGAACTCGTATAGTATTCCCCGATTTCAAACGCTCTAAAGCTGTTTCGAGCGTTTGTTTTGTACTGTCGTATTTACTCATACTAATTTATTTATTCGACTGATATGGCTGATGTGGTATTTCAAAATGTTTCATAACCTTTTCTGCAGCTTTTAATTGTGTAATAAAGTGACTGTACGCCGATTTTGAAAGACTGTTAGTTCTTTCGAGATATATCAACTGCTCTGTCACCCACTTATGGCGTTTAGACCAATTTAAAGACTTCTCTTCATCGATTAATACGTTTTCGCATTTAAAACAGTTCACTGGAGACGTGACTTTATTCATGCGGCATTCATACCCTGCCAAACAATATGAGTGAAGGGTTCCAACTAAGGTAATCTTTCCCGAAGTAACATGTTCGTGAATTGCATCCCATGAAGAGTATATTTGAGCATCGTTTTTTCTTTCCTTAGCAATAGACAATCCCGCTTTCCCATAGAGTTTTTCACTAGTGTTGTACCAGTTATAGACCTTCTGTGTTGTAATTTCATGCTGAACTTCATTAAGTAGCTTGTTAAGCTCGCTGTCGAACTCAATTTCTTTCAGCTTTGCAGCAACACCTCCTTCTCCATACCATTCAGATGTAGGCAAATCCAGGTGTTTGAACTGTTGCTTTATAGCCACATCTGAACAAAGAGAGTGCCTTTTCGCAAATACAGCAAAAGTGCGCCTGAATTGATGGGTTGTTATAGGCCATAGGCTACCAATTTTTAACTTTCTATCAGCATGCAAGGGGTTGTTATTAGGATTAATTAGTTTAAATTCCTCCAAGTCTTCATCTTTAATAAAGGCATTTGCATCAGTAGCAATTTTATTAAAATGAGTTCTCAAACTTCCTTCAAATCTAACATTAGGAGGCTTTGATTTATTGGCTTGATTGAGCCACAAACAACTTGCAATATTGGCCTTCATAGGGTCTTCGTCTACTAGCAGCTGGTTTCTCATATGCCTTGAAATCGCCTCGGCTAGTTCAATAGCATCCTTGCACAATGGAATTGTGAGCCACTCTGTTCTCTGAGCTTTTCCTTGAACCATTTTGTGGTGAAATGATTGAAGACTATAAAAGGTTTGAGAGCCCATGCTTTTTCTCTTAAAACTATCAGGGTGAAGACCATATAGTTCATTTCTTCTCATGCCTGTAAAAGCAGCGCATAGTACAAAACAAGCTGTTTGTACCTTTGTGACCCAACCTTGAAATCTACCTGTATGACGGGGGATCTCGGTCTCTAAAGATGTACCTTCGATATAGGCTTCTATGATATCTGAATATTTGTCTGGTTTATGTTTGTTTACTTCAATTCGATAGTCTTGAGATTCTTTTGTTATCCACTTCCATTGACCACTTTCGATTTTGTTATCTACATACGATTTACCTAGTTGATAGTTCTTGTGAAGCTCGAAAAGCAATTCATGAACAAGTTCTTTGTGAGGATGCACTTTTTTCACTAAAGAGATAGCTTCGCTGTAAATTAATTCCATTATTCGAGTTGGTATCGCATAAAACTGATCTTTACAGAGCTTATCAATTGAAGCATGTTCTCTGGCTAATTGTTCAGTACTTTGGTCCGTTGGAAATGTAAACTTAAAAGGCAAGAGATCCCTTGCTCTGTTAAGATGATTTAAAACGCCAAATGTGTGACTGGCCGTGCTGTAGCTATATCGAAGGTCTTGAATATACTGACAAAATTCGCTAAAAATTATCGGGTGTGACAAATCCTCAATAGACTGATATTCATGCAAGTCTAAGTATTTATAAACCTGAATTAATCGGCTATGCCTTTCCATTAATGATGTTGGCTTAATAGGTTGACTATTTCGAGAGTTTCCTGCGATATACATCCAAATAAAACAAATTAATTTCATTTCTCTAACGAGCTTCTCGCTTAAGATATTGGAGAAATTTAACTTTGTCTTATGGGTTATCTTTCTGTCGACGTATGCAGATAGATCCCATTCAAAATCTCCAAAGTAGCTCTTTACTTCTCCTGAAAAGTCTTTAGTAACTATCACGTTTTCTAATGAATACCAGTCCTTATTCTTATAAAATGAAATAACCTCTTTATAACCGCTTAGATTTTCTTTTAGTACTTTTCCGGGTAGTTCTAGTAAAACTCGCACATTGTTCTCCGCTAGAATATATAGTTCATTCCTTCAGGCCACAGTGGATGGCGTCCTTCGGAGCTCAGTTTTTTTTGAGCTATTCTTCGAGATTTTGTGTTGAGGCGAAAAATTGCTTGATTAACTCTTTCCAAAATTTCAGAGAAATTTCTTATAAATTGAGAATTATCTATATGATCTTGTCTGGATTCCTCCAGTGAGTCCTTAAAACTTAGCAAGCACCAAATATCATCTATTTCCTCAATAAAAACCTGATTAGAACAGAAAAAGCAATTCAATATATCGGCGCATGCTAGATGATCGACTTCCAAAGACTTTGGGCTAAAGTTTATTTTCCTTCTATACCTATCAGCTTCTTTTCCATAAGGATCTTTGCATCCCGTTCCTAGAACTGTTCTCTGTGGTTTTTTGAAATTATTAGAGTATTTGGATAAGAATTCTTCATAAGGTAGTACCTCTACATTCATCTCCTTCTTTGTGCGCTCTTTTGCGGCTTCAATATCCGTGCAATTAACTACACCTTCAAGAGTAAATAGAGCCGCTTGCAATTGTTGGTTATTATCACTTTCATTGCCTGAGCTGTAATGTTTACTGACGACATTAGGGGTATTGCCGAGAAGAATTGAAGCCTCCAGATTGTTTCCTGTAGCAATAATATATCTGTGGCTGCCACTAGCTCTAAACCTTTTTGCTTGTGGTCTTAAAGGCGCACCGTCATCTGATAGCAAGTTGAAATGGTTTAGCAACCAATTAGTAAAAACGCGAAGGTGTGGTGCTTCTAAAGGAGCTACAACATTCAGTCGAGACTGAAAGAGAAGGTGGTTGCTTTGGTTACCAACTATATGGCTCAATTCAGTTAACTTCTCTATAAATCTGAGTGCGTACTTGGGCACATCATAAGAGCCATTATCGCCAAGTGAAACAGTTACATATTTATTAGCCCTTGGTTTTAACACATGCTGATTATGCCACTTTCCCGTAGTTGAATCTTTTTCACTAGGCTTTGTCATCTTTAGTAATGTACTACTGTTTGCCCATGTATAATAAGCTAAAAGAAAATATCCTGCGCTAAAGCACTTGGTAATAGCCGCTGCCACGGCAACTGTTTTACCGCCAAATTTAAATGTGGCTGTCTTATTAGTAGTTGTAGCGCTTTTGTGTAAGGCTGGAGACCTTATGATTTGTCCTGAAACCTGACGAAAAAAGGAGTGTAGTATTTTTATGAGGAGTTTAATTTCTGAATTTGAATAGCTGCTTGTCGGATTAATTTCTGAACGAAACAGCCCGAATTTTGAAAACCATTCTTCTATCGGGCATTCCATCATATTGAGAATGGTCTTAGTACTGCTTAGTTGCTTCCGGGCACTATTGACATGCATTTGGCTTAAGCGAACCTTTTCTACTAGGTGTTGTTCCCAAAGCTCCACAGCTTCCCGTGACTCTGGATACAGTTGAGCACTATCTATAAGGCGTACATATTTCACGAAGTCATGAATATAGCCATGTTTAGTTTGATCTGTGTATTCCTGGTTTGAATCAAAGCGTTCAAACCATTTCTTGACTAAAGTATCGCGCCCAGCAGATTTTGATTTTTTAATATCGCTGCTATTGGGAACTCCTAAATATAAAAAACGCGAAAAGTCAAAAGCCACATGTTTAGCAATTCCAACTTTAAGGGATATTCGAAGATTTACAGCATCATCTTTAATCATCATAAACCTTCGCTGATCGCTTCATCGAGTAATTGATCAAGCATGAAAATAGCCTGCTGATGTAATTTATCTTTGTTCAGATACCTTAGATACATCCAAGTTGTTTTTTCGTTCTTATGTCCCATCCAACCCATAATTAGAGCCATAGCTTCATCGGGCTGAAGCTCTGACAATAAAGAGGCGAGTCTATAGGTTCCATAGGTTGCTCTTAAATCATGTGTTCTATGATTAAACGGCAGGCTATAATTTTCACGGATTGATATCCGTAATCTCCTAAAGTACTGTTGAATATTATTCGAAGTTAATGGTAGGCCTCGTTGATTTAACAATAGAGGTTCAAACTTCTTATTTTCCTGAACTATTTTACTTGCTCTTTTGCTTCTTCTTTCGCTAATAGAATATAAATACATTCGTTTCATCAAGTTTGAATTGATTTCTATCTTACGTATTTTTCCATATTTTGTGTGCACTCCAGCATGAGGTCCAATTTCTACTTCATATCTTGTTCTGTTAGGTGAGGGATTAAAGGTAAGATTCATAGGAAATGTGCTAGCTTCGGAAACCCTAAGGCCTGATTGCAATTGGAGTAATTGATGAATGATAAATTCTTCGCTGAATCCACTTAGTGTTTTGCCCATAGCGAGCAGCTCATCTTCTGATAAGGGATTTAATTGTTGTTCTTCATTACGAGCAGGCTTCTTTATTCTTAAATCTGTTGTTCTGACTATGAAATGACTATTTATATGTCTTAAAGCACCTTTGTTCTGTACTTTGACAGCTTCGAACTCAAAGGGAGAATTTTCACCACTAAATGTAATCAGCTTTTCACTTGCAGCCCACTCGTAGAATTTAACTACATGATTAATATAAATCGATGCAGTTGAAAATTGAATATCACCACGTCTGGCCGAATATAGTAGATCGTCGTTTCGAAACCTATAGGTAGGTTTAAGCATCTTACTTGTTGGAAAGTGATTCCATTCGAGTTCATGTTTTTCGAGAAATTTCCAGTAGCGTTTTAAAGCTCTAACATTTGAGTTTATATCTTTATCATTTCTGACATTGACTAAGTAATTTAGCCACAAATTAACTGGGTAGATATATTGGCCTTTTGAGGAATAAAAGGTCGGAAACCCCTTGGCAGAAACCTTGCGAGTCCTTTGTCGAGAATAATTGTAGAGTTCAACTTCAAAGTCATTTGAATGAACGATAAAAACCATGCTAGCGCCGAAAAGTTATAATTATTACATTTCAGGCTAGCAGGTTTTCCAGAAGTTACAAATCTACAGTTTACATTTTCCAGAGATTGATCTACATAGTAACCAGCTCTTCTGAGGAGGTTGGGTGTATAGCAACAGTATTATCAAAATCAGCTTTGGTTGCTCCCATTTTTAGGGCCACAGCAAATCCTTGAAGCATTTCATCTGCGCCTAGCCCAATGATATGAATACCCATGACTTTTTCTTCCTCTCCGACACAAACAAGTTTCATTTTTGTTGGTTGTCTATGGCTGGTAATCGCTGTATACATAGCAGTAAAACTTGAAGTATATATTTTTACTTTATCACCGTATTTTTCTCGGGCTTCTGATTCTGTTAAACCAATGGTTCCAATAGCAGGATGTGAAAACACAACCGTAGGTATATTCTCATAGTCGAGCTTTTCATTGGGTTTATTATTAAATAAGCGCTCAGATAAACGTCTGCCAGCAGCAACTGCAACAGGGGTTAATTGAGCTCGTCCTGTATTGTCTCCGACAGCGTAGATGCCATCAATATTGGTGTTTTGATACTCATCGGTTGTTATATAACCTTTAGTGTCTAACTCTATGCCTGCGTTTTCCAAACCTAAGCTATAAGTATGGGGCTTACGCCCAATTGCATAAATAACGGCATCTACGTCGGGTAACGGTTGACCCTCAGATGTTAGCTTTAAGCTACCATTTGCATTTTTTTCAATCTGAGTAATTTGAGTTTGATTATGTAGCTGAATGCCTTCAGCTTGAATTTGCTCTGTTAAAGTTGAAGAAATGATCTCATCGAATTCGCGTAATGGGTGTTCCTTTCTAACAACCAAATGGGTTTCACTACCTAATGCATTAAAAACGCCAGCTATTTCAACTGCGATATAGCCTGCACCAACAACAACTACTCGTTTGGGTTGAGTATTGAGAGCGAAAAAACCATCAGAATCTAGAATATGTTCTTTACCTGGTATATTAGGTATTACTGGCTCACCACCAGTTGCAATTAAAATGTGTTCAGCAGTGTATGATTTATCGCCAACTTTAATGGTATTTTTGTCAATTAAAGTACCGTAACCTTGAATAACATCTACCTTATTTTTCTCTAACACATTATCGTAAGATTGGTGAATTCGAGATATATAGGCTTCGCGATTAGTCACTAAAGTTTGCCAATCTAAATTTTTAAGCGTTGCATCAAAGCCATAATCTGGTGCCAATTTAAACGCATCTGCAATTTGGCCAGCAAACCACATAACCTTTTTGGGTACACACCCTACATTAACACAAGTTCCACCTAATGCTTTTGCTTCAATAATAGCGCATTTTTTACCGTACATTGCAGCTCTGTTAGCTGATGCAATACCACCGCTGCCGCCGCCTATCGCGATATAATCATAATCAAATTTAGCCATGTTAAACCTTATAAATATGTACCTTAGAAAAGGTAGTCAGTTAATGTATCCACTTTTAGTACTATTAATCCATAACACTAAAAGCTCATTTGGACCTGTTGGGCTTTTGATGCCCAATATGGCCTGACAATAAGTTAAGTAATATCTTGAGATATTGACTTTGTTATGCCTTGAATTGAAAACGATACTTTACTTAATCGTACAACAATTTAAACTGGTGCTAGTTTGCAACCATTCAATTTTAAATACTACTCCAATATGACTATAACTAACCCCTTATTATTACAAAATCCTATTGAAAAAATTGATCAAATAGTCCCTAGCTATGTTGAACCTGCGATTAGTCAGATACTTAGCGAGAATCTGACTGAAATCGAGCAAATTGTTAAACAACCCGATTTAAATTGGCAAAATTTTATGCTGGCACTAGAAAAGCTTGAAAATAAGCTGAGCAAAGCTTGGTCACCAGTTTCCCATCTTAATAGTGTTTGTAACAGCAATGAGTTAAGAGAAGCTTATGACAAAGCGCTTGGTTTATTAACCGATTATTCTACCAAGCTTGGACAGCATAAAGGTTTATATAAGGCAACCAAAGGGCTTTATGATTCAAGAAGCGAACTTCAATTAACGGATGTTCAGGCTCATATATTAAAAGACTCACTGCTAGGATATAAGTTATCAGGTATTGATCTAGAGCCTGAGGCGCAAAAAGAGTATGCAGAGATTCAAAACCGCCTGGCACAGCTTACGTCAAAATTTGAACAAAATTTAATGGATGCAACGATGAGTTGGAAAAAGTTGCTTGATAAACCTGAAGCCTTGTCGGGGTTGCCCGAAACTGAGTTATCCATGCTTGCTGCAAGTGCCGAAGCACAAGGTAAAAAAGGGTATTTAATTACTTTAGAGATCCCTAGTTATATCGCTATTATGACTTATGCTGATGATCGTGAACTTCGAGAAGAAGTGTATTCGGCTTATGTTACTCGGGCATCGGAAACTGGTCCAGATAATGGTAAGTTTGACAATAGTGAAGTTATGGTTGAGTTATTAGCCTTGAAAAAGGCAAAGGCAAAATTATTAGGCTTTAAAAATTATGCTGAGCTGAGTTTGGAGTCAAAAATGGCTGAAAGCCCTGAAAAGGTTGTCGCTTTTTTAGAACAGCTTAATTCGGCAGCTCATTCACAAGCGGTGAGAGAGCTAGAAGAGCTTAAAGCATTTACTAAAAAGCTGGGACTTGATGAATTAAAATCATGGGATGTTGCTTATTATAGTGAAAAGTTAAAGCAGCAAAACTATCAAATATCTCAATCAGAAATTCGTCCTTACTTTCTAGTTGATAAAGTTATTCAAGGATTATTTGAACTCACGGAACATCACTTTAATGTATCTTTTCGGCAAACAGAACAAGTGGCAGTTTGGCATCAGGATGTTAAGCATTTTCAATTATTAAGAAATGATCAAGTTATTGCTGAATTTTATTTGGATCTTTATGCAAGGCCACACAAACGTGGTGGAGCTTGGATGAATGACTATCAAGGGCGTTTTAAAATTGATGACACCTTGACACAAATTCCAATTGCGTATTTGACTTGTAATTTTGCTGCGCCAAGCAAGAATAAACCCGCATTGCTAACTCACGATGAGGTGGTTACTTTATTTCATGAGTTTGGTCATGGTATCCATCATATGCTAACTCAAGTTGATGAATTGTCTGCGTCGGGTATTGCTAATGTACCGTGGGATGCTGTTGAGTTACCTAGCCAATTTATGGAAAATTTTTGCTATCAACCAGATGTTATTAATCGTTTGAGTCAGCATTATGAAACGGGTGAGCCTTTACCGAAAGACAAATTAGATAAACTGATTGCGGCGAAAAATTTTCAATCGGCAATGATGATGGCAAGGCAAATAGAGTTTTCTTTATTTGATATGAAAATTCATCTGAGTGAACCATTATCTAGTGGTCAAATTCAACAAGTTATCGATGATATTAGACAGCAAGTTGCAGTCATGCAGCCACCTGAATTTAATCGTTTTCAGCATAGCTTTTCACATATTTTCGCTGGTGGTTATTCTGCGGGTTATTATAGTTATAAATGGGCCGAAGTGCTTTCTGCGGATGCTTTTTCTTTGTTTGAAGAAGAGGGAGTGATGAATAAAGCCGCGGGAGAAAAGTTTCTAAAAAACATATTAGAAAAAGGTGGTTCTGCTGAACCTATGGACTTATTTGTTGCATTTAGAGGAAGAGAACCATCAATCGAGCCTTTGCTACGACACTCAGGTATTCAGTCTTAATTGTAATCAATAATGATTAATCATTTTAAGTTAGTTTGTTCTCCTGATGCTAATGAGTTGACACTAAAAAATACACAGTTACTAGCTCATCAGTTAGGTTGCGAAGTTGTTGATTCTTTAGCATTACTAAAAGCTGAAGAAGCTTATTTCCAATATCTAGATAATGATTTATCACTCAGTTTATTATTAGATGATAAGTTGAGTGATTTAAAATTTGATCTTGTTGATGGTGAGATTGGGTTCCGTGCTTGCAGGGTGAGTAAATCGAATGAGGTTGTTGCTAAAGCGATTGGTTGCAAACCTCATTATCGGCCTAAGGTTTTAGATGCAACTGCGGGAATGGGGCGAGATGCTTTAGTGATGGCAATGTTAGGCTGTCAGGTTCTTATGCATGAAAGAAACCGAGCCGTTTATTTATTATTAAATAATGCATTACAAAGACTTGCTCAAAATACCAATTTTAACTCAATAGCAGAAAGACTTAAGTTAGCCAATAATAATAGTCTAACAACTATCAGCCATATTACTAATCAGGCTGAAAATATCGATGTGATCTATTTAGACCCAATGTTTCCAGAAAGAAAAAAATCAGCTTTGGTAAAAAAGGAGATGAGGATATTCAAGCTTTTGGTTGGGGAAGATCCTGATGCAAATGAATTGCTTGAGGAAGCATTGCAAGCCAATGTAAAACGAGTGGTGGTGAAAAGACCAAAAGGCGCACCAGTGTTAGCAGAAAAAAATCCCAGCCATGAAATAACGGCTAAGAAATTTCGTTATGATGTATATTTAAAGTAATTTAGTTGCTTACTCAACCATGTATCACTTTTTAAAATCCTGCTTAGTATTTAATTGGTTAACACTTCTTCATGAACTATAAAAAGTATAAGTTATTCTTATAGGACGTTTATATTGCCCTTTTTATTGCCACACTGTCTCAATTAAGGCATCAGCATTGCTTGATTAAACCCCATATCTTCCTATACTTAATGACGGGCCTTTATATATGTAACTTTGTCTTAATGTATTTTGCAGCTAAAAAATCAAGATTTCTTTTTTTTTGTTGTCTCTTGTTAGGACTAAGTTGTTTTGCTCTACAGTTGAAAGCAAATAAGCGTTTTGAGCATTACACCATTGAAAATGGTTTGTCACAAAATACAATCGAGGCTATATATCAAGATCGCTATGGATTTATGTGGTTTGGTACTCGAAGTGGTTTGGACCGTTTTGATGGCTATCGTTTTATAAATTTTGTACCAAATCCAGATGATGTAACCACTATTTCTGATGGTTTTGTTTCTACGATACTAGAAGATGCAGATGGTTATTTATGGGTGGGGACCCGCAACGGAGGGTTAAATCGATACGATCCTGCTTCTCAAACTTTTACCCAATTTACCCATCATACAAACAGTACTAATAATATTAATAATAATAGAATTACTTCTATTATACAGGTTGCTCATGATGAGCTTTGGATTGGCACTTATGGTGGTGGGATAAATATTCTTAACACTCAAACAAATTCATTTCGATATTTAAAACATATTGAAGGAGATGCCAACAGTTTAAATCACGATATTGTTAACGCTTTAAGCCAAGATAAAGAGGGAAATATTTGGATTGGAACTTATGGCGGGGGAATATCCAAATATGTAATCAAGCAGAATATTTTTACTCATTACACCCATCAAGCTGAAGCGACTGACTCGATAAGTAGCAATAAAGTGCTTGATCTAATGCATGATTCAAATGGCCGACTTTGGATTGCCACTGAAGGCGAAGGGCTCAACCTCTATAATGCAGACTCTAATAACTTTACCATTTTTAAACATGATAGAAATAATCATCATAGTATCAGCAACAATGCTGTTACAACGATAATTGAAGATCATCATGGGCGATTATGGATAGGTACAGAAAGTGGATTGAATATTTTAGACACAAATAAACAAGTATTTACTACTTATAAAAAAGATGCACTTGATCGTTTTTCTCTCAGTGGTGACTCTATAACTGCTTTGTATCAATCTAAAGATGATGTAATTTGGATAGGCGCTTTTACAGAAGGACTTAATAAATTTAATGTACAGTCAGAACAGTTTACACATTTTAAGAAACAAGGAAATACAGAACTGAGTTTAAATGCAAATAATATCTGGGCTCTTCAAGTTGGTTCTTCAGGAGAATACTGGATAGGCACCGATGGCGGTGGATTAAACCGTTATAATCCTGAGACAGGTCGTTTTAGATTTTATAAACATGAAGAAAATAATCCGAATAGCTTATCTAGCAACAGAGTGTGGAGCATATTAGAAGATTCAGCCGATACCTTATGGGTTGGTACAAATTCTTATGGTTTAAATAAATTAAATACAAAAACAGGCGAAGTTAAGCGTTATATTCAACAAGAAAAACTCAATAAAAGTATTAGCCATAATTGGATTTTAACGCTTTTTAAAGATAGTAAAAATAACCTTTGGATTGGGACTATGGATGGTCTCAACTTATATGATAGAAAAAATGATAGTTTTATTCGTTTTTATTCGAAAGATAATAATCCCAATAGTCTTAGTCACAATAGTATTTTAAGTATTTATGAAGATAGTCAAAATTATTTATGGATAGGAACTTACGGTGGTGGGGTCAATCGGTTTGATCCGACTTCAGGTAATTTTAAACAGTTCCATTATGATAAAAATGATCCTTTTAGTTTATCTAATGAAATGGTAACCGCAATTCATGAAGATCAAAAAGGACGATTATGGTTTGCAACGCTCGGTGGTGGTATTAATTTACTAGAAAAAAATGGTAATACATTTACCCAATTTAGTGAAAAACAAGGTTTAGCAAATAATGTTGTATATGGCATATTAGAAAGCAAAGCAGGTAATTTATGGATGAGTACCAATAAAGGCATATCAAAGTTAGATACTCAAACTTATCAGTTTACTAATTATAATGTACAAGATGGTACGCAAAGTAATGAATTTAATTCAGGAGCTTATGCTAAAACCAACGATGGAAAGCTACTATTTGGTGGTATCAATGGCTTTAATGTTTTTGCTCCTGATGAGTTAGCAACAAAAAAAATAGATACTCCTGTAACGTTAACTAATATGAGAGTTTTTAATCGAGAAGTAAAAAATATATTAGATAAAGAGAAAAGTAGTAACGATGAGTTTAAATTAGAAAAAGCGATTTATATGCTAAATGAAATTGAACTGTCTTATCGTGAAAATCAATTTTCATTCGATTTTTCTAGTTTGAGATTTGTTAATTCTAAACAAATTCAATATGCCTATCAATTAGAAAACTGGAATAGTACATGGTTTTATACGAACTATTTATCAAGAAGAGCAACCTTTACTAATATACCCGCAGGAGAATACTATTTAAATATTAAGGCTGGTCGATATGGTGAATGGGATAAAAGAAGTGCACGTTTGCGAATTAAAATCAATCCGCCTCCTTGGGAAACATGGTGGGCTCAAATAATTTATTTATTTTTTATTATGATAACCATTATTTGGTTTATTAGAAGTCAACGCAAAAAAGTAATTAAAGAAAGAATTCAAGTTGAGAAAGAGCGTGAAATAAATAATAAACTAGTTAAGATGGATCGTCTCAAAGATGAGTTCTTGGCTAATACGTCACATGAGCTAAGAACTCCATTAAATGGAATTGTAGGGTTGGCTGAATCCTTAGTTGATGGTGTCAAAGGGGAACTTAATGCGGATGTTATATTCGATTTGGAAATGATGGCGAAAAGTGGTCGAAGACTCGCGCATTTAGTTAATGATATTTTAGACTTTTCTAAAATGAAAGAACATCAAGTAAAGTTACATTTAACACCTATCGATTTATATAGTTTAGTTGATGTTGTACTCAGAATTGCAAACCCATTATTATTTTCGAAGCCAATTAAATTAATTAATTTAGTCGATCCTAATTTGGTTCCTGTTGTCGCTGATGAAGATCGATTACAACAAATGTTATATAACTTGGTAGGCAATGCTATAAAGTTCACGGAACAAGGTAAAGTCACTATATCAGCAGAAGTACAAGATAATAAAAAAGTGAAAATAACAGTTAAAGATACTGGTATAGGAATATGTGAATCAGAATTGCCTTATATATTTACTTCATTTCAACAAGGTGATGGAAGCTGTGAAAGAGAGTTTGAAGGAACAGGCTTAGGCCTAGCACTAACACAAAAGTTAGCTGAATTACATAATACAACTATTGATGTTGTTTCTAAACATGGTTATGGCTCAGAATTTTCTATTCGCTTATCTATAGCAGATGAAGATTTATTAAATCATTTAGGTGTTAAAACAAAATCAGTTGATTTAACAACCGACAGTTTGATCGATAAAGCAACTGTTTCGTCAATTAGAAAGAAAGATGAACTTGTTAATGAAGAAAAAATATTAAAATATGAAAGCATAGAAAGTAATAAAGGTATGGATATAAATGAACAGTTAGATGAAACTATTGTTAATGTTAATTCAAACAACATTATTGATTCTCGAACAGCTGCTATTAATACAAGAATCTTAGTGGTTGATGATGATGCAATTAATCGGCATGTGATTCGAAACCAGCTTACAGGTCAACCTTTTGAATTATTAGATGCTGATTCAGCGAGTTCTGCTCTATCGTTGCTAGATAAAGATAAAAATATAGATTTGGTTTTATTAGATGTGATGATGCCAAAAATGTCTGGGTATGAATTATGTAGTCGTATAAGAAAAAAATACTCTATTCATGAACTACCAATTATTTTTCTAACAGCAAAAAGCCAAATTGATGATTTAGTTGAATGTTTTAGTTCTGGCGCCAATGACTATATATGTAAACCAATAGAAAGAAAAGAGCTTGTGTCTAGAGTATTGATGCATCTAGAACTATTAAGAATTAACCGAGTACTTAAACAAAAAGTATTACAAAAAAATAAAAACATTACAGCAATAGCTGATATTGGCCGCTTAATCACTGCAGGGTTTGATAAAGAAAGAACGTTATACACTGTGTATAAAAGTATAAAAGAGTTGATGCCGGTAGATATTTTTGGGGTTGGGTTATATGAAAAAAGTAAAGCAGAAATAAGATATGACTTTTGTATTTCTGGTGAAACTAGATACAAACCCTATGTTAGATATATGACAAACAAAACACAATTGCCTGTTTGGTGTGTTGAAAATAAAAAGGTAATATTTATTAATGATATTAAGAAAGAAGTGAGGGATTATATACCGGATTTCTCTTTTGCTGAAGAGGGTGAATTTGATTTAATTGATGGTAAAAGAGCTAAAACACCACATTCAATGATATATTCTCCAATTATAGCCAATGATGAAATACTTGGTGTTTTAAGCGTACAATGTTTTGAAACCGGACTTTTTAGACCCGGACATTTAAGTATTTTACAATCAATCGTTTCTTATACCGCTATTGCATTAAAAAATGCCAGTATGCATGAGCGCTTTATATCTGTAGAAAAAGAAAAATCAAAAGAAATAGAGAAGCAAAAATTACTTGCTGAAAAAGCAACAGAAAGTAAGAGCCAATTCTTAGCAACAATGAGTCATGAAATAAGAACTCCTATGAATGGGGTTATTGGTATTGTTGAACTGTTGAAAGATAGTAAGTTAAATAAAAAACAACAATATTACGTTGATGTTATACAACGTTCAGGTGAATCATTAATCGATATCATTAATGATATATTAGACTATTCAAAAATAGAAGCTAAAAAAATAGAGTTAGAGAAAATAGAGTTTTCCATTCAAGATCTCATTGAAGATTGTATTCAAACATTTCGTGCTAGCGTCAATAATAAACTGGTTGATTTGATTGGAGTCATTAGCCCTGATGTTCCACTCTATGTTAAAGGTGATGCTACTCGTTTGCGACAAATATTAATTAATCTTTTAGGAAATGCGTTTAAGTTTACTGAACAAGGAGAAATTTATCTTATGGTTTCTATTAGTTCATATACAAAGTCTTGTGAAATTATTAAGTTTGAAATAAAAGATAGTGGAATTGGAATTCCTAAAAGTTCACAAGGTAAACTCTTTAAGTTGTTTTCTCAAGCAGAGGCTGATACAAATAGAAAATATGGTGGTAGTGGGCTAGGGCTTGCCATATCTAAAAAGCTCGTAGAGTTAATGGGCGGTGAAATCGGTGTAAAGAGTAAGCTTGGTGAAGGTTCTTTATTTTGGTTTACTGCTAAGCTTCCTATAGCAACAAACAAAGTACTTAATGAAATTGATAAGCAAAATGAAAAGCTAATTAGCACCTTAAATGATAAAAAATTATTAATAGTTAGTCAAAATGAAAAGTTTGCATCGTTGATAAAATTACATTTATCTAAATGGTTGTGTGCAATAGATATTTGTACCGGTTTTTTTGAAGGTAAGCTAGATTGGAACAATTTCGAAGAGCAACTAAAAATTGCTGATATGATTTATTTAGATTCTGCCAATAATCAATTTGCTCGTATGATGATAAAAAAGGTAAGGGGGGAGTTAAATTATCAAACCCCTATTTTTTTAGGGCAGTTTGAAAAAAAGAGTATAAGTCAGTCTGAAATAAAAACATTAAAAGTTAATAAGGTTTTGATAAAACCATTGATTATTAGTCGCTTTGTACTCAATTTAGCAAAAACAGTTTCTTCTGAATTTGTATTGGATTCAAATGAAAAAAACACTTCTCTTAATCAAGGTTATACCTTTCCTTCTTTGAAAGTATTAGTCGCCGAAGACAATAAAGTAAATCAAATAGTTATTAATGGCTTATTAAAAAAACTAGATATTGAAGCAACAATTGTCGAAAATGGTAAATTAGCTGTTGAAACTTTTATTGACTCATCTAACCATTATGACTTTGTTTTTATGGATTGTCAGATGCCTGAAATGGATGGGTATCAGGCATGTAAAGAAATTAGGCGATATGAAAAAGAAAAACAACAGCCTAATGCTTATATTGTTGCTTTATCTGCCCATGCACCTGCAGAATATCAACTAAAGGCATTTGAGTCTGGTATGGATTACTATTTACATAAACCTGTTCGAATGACAGATATTATTAAGGCATTTAAATCGTTAGGTATTATTAGTGAATAATCTTTTTTAAGATTAGGAAATCTAGTTTAATTTATGAGTGAAGTTAGCTTTGTATTATATTTAAAATATATTTTTCAATTTTAAACGTATGTTCATCAATAATATTTAATTTTCGTAAAGCATTTGCTAGATTCAATACATAATCTTTATTCTCGCCACTGGGGCCTTTACTATTAATTATATGTTTTGCAATATCTTTTTCTGAAGCCGGACCTAAATAGGCTTCGTTTCCTTCTGGTGCGATATACACGAGCCCTCTTTTAATTTGATTATTTGGTAGGTTTATATCAATTTCATAACGTAAATAGCCATTTTTCTCGCGGTGATCTAAATGTTCAAAAACTTCATGACTGACCTGGTAAGCTACCCCGGAACAATTCTGATTCTGAGATGGAATAAGTGTTAATACCCTACCTGGATTTTCTATTGTTCCTCTATGATCATGGCTACCTTGCCAGAATCGACGCTCCCATCCTTGAATAGCTGCTTCTGCTTTAGCAATGTATGGAAAGTCTACTTTATAAATTAAAGAACCATACCCAAACAGCCAAATTTCTTGGTAGTTGGTGAGGTCTTGGCGTGTTTTATTGATAGTTTGGGTATCATGAATCACTAGAAATATTACCTTTCTTAAATATTGGAATGATTGAGCATTAGAAAAGTATATATTATGGTTAGTGTTATCGGCAATGCCTTAAGGAAGGTAAAAGTAAGCTGTTATACATTTACTGATGGATGGGCCTTTATTGATTCTCTATTGTAATAGCGAGCACATTCTTGCTTCATAATAACTATTAAGGTTAGAATAAAATGCTACTTGAGTTATCCATAATGCCTTTATGGTAATTTGTTGGTCAATTAATATAAGGATAAATATTGCTCTTGTTTATAGGTTTTAAAACAACGGTTTACTCTTTCATTAAGATCTTACTACTGACATTATTATTTTGTAATAGCCTGATAGTACATAGCGTAAATGATAATCCTTTTAGTTCTCCCGTATTTAAACAGTTTAAAGAAAGTGAAAAGCAGTCTCATCTAGGTATTTCAGATATTATTGAAGATGATGCGGGATTTATTTGGTTTGGTGCCATTGGTGGTCTAAATAGATATGATGGTTATGAATTTAAAAGTTATCCGGTAGGCAAAGATAACCGCTCCATTACTCATGCAAATGTCAATGCAATTACTAAAGATAAACATGGAAATATCTGGGTTGGTACCTATAAGGGTTTAAACCGATTTGATCAAAAAACGGAAACATTTAAACATTATTTTTTTGAAAAAAATAATGACAATAGTATTAATAGTAATTTTATTCGTTCTTTTCACTTAGATTCACATGGTACGCTTTGGATCGGTACTAGTCGGGGGTTAAACCGCTATAATCCAGTTGAAGATAACTTTGAAAGAATAGTGTTATCTCAGAACAATGTACCTCTTAGTATTGCGAATATCAAGGAAGATCAGTCTGGTCTATTATGGATGGTAACTCATAATTCCGGTTTAATTTCCTATGATAAGAATAAGGGGGCTGTTAATACGGTTAAAATAGATTTGCCTCATCATAGCGTTAGTGCAAATTTTATTAACTCTTTTAGTGTTGACTCAAAAAATAGAATGTGGATTGTCACTCAAGCTGGCCTGGTTGAGTATGATATTAACAATCAAAAGTTTAAATTACATTTACTCAATCAAGAAGTTTATGAAATGAATGATATTTTAATCGATTCTGATAATAACTTTTGGATAGGAGTAAATTCAAAAGGAGTGTGTAATTTTAAGTTAATAAATTATAGTTGGCATTGTTTTAAGCCGGAACTGAATCAAACTAAAATGAAAGAAGTTGTGGTTATATATAAAGATTCAAATGGAATTATCTGGCTTGGCACTAATGGAACAGGTATGGTTTATTTTAAACCAGAACATCCATTTGAAATTATACGCTTTGAACATTCACATCGTTTTATTCAAAATATTGAGCAAGATAAAAATAATGATTTATGGTTTGGTACTAACAATGGTGTGGTTAAATTAGCACAAAATAGAGAAACTCAAATATATCAACATCAAAAAAATGATTTAACAGGATTAGATTCAAATAATATTTTTAGTTTAACTAAAGATTCCAGCCAACGCTTATGGATTGCGAGTGATGATGGGTTGAATTATTATGATTACGAACAAGATCGCATTATTAATGTAAAAGTACAATTAAAGGAACAAAAACGCTCTGATTATGGCTTTTTTTACGCCTACCGAAATGAACTAGGTGATTTGTATTTACCTTCTTCAAAACATGATTTTATGGTGAAATTGCAAGCTGATCTCACGAAAAGCGAAAAAGTTTTATTTGCGAATGAAACCCCTAAGGGATTGTTATCAAGAGGGCAATTTTGTGCATTTCTTGATACAAAGAATAGACTGTGGGTTTGTGGTTTAGAATATATTGCTTATCTCAATGAAAAATCGAATAAACTGCACACAACTGATTTTACTGATAATACTGGGCGAGTATATATTGGAATAACAGAAGACTTTCAAGGTAATCTTTGGATTATTGATTACTACGGATTACATAAGCTCAATGCGCAGGGAAAAGTAATTAAGTCGCTGGATGGTTCTTTGTTTAAAGGTAGCATACTATTCTCTATTGCTAGTAACCGCCAAGATAAAAACTTATGGATTGGTAGTAATCAGGGAATATGGCAATTTAACATCGAAACGGAATCAGTCGCCCAATACACTATCAATGATGGTGTGCAAGATAATGAATTTAATCCTGCGACACATGTCGATAAAAATGGTTATATTTATATGGGGGGGGTTAAAGGAACAACGGTATTTCATCCTGATACCCTGAGTAGTGCTACGCGATTTAAACCGCGTGTGCAACTAACATCATTGCTTATTAATAATATACCTCAACCAGTTAAGCAAACTAAAGATAGCATTTTGACTCGTTCATTGAATTTTCAAAAAGAAATTGTCTTAAACTCACAGCAAAGTCAGTTATTCTCTTTAGAGTTTAGCAGCTTAGATTATTTTTCGGCAGAATCAAGCCAATTTGCCTATAAGTTAGAGGGGTATAATGACGCCTGGATTTATACTGATGCAGCAAACCGTCGAGCAGTTTATACGTCTTTACCGGCAGGCGAATATACTTTTCATGTTAAAGCTGCGAATGTTCGAGGTGTATGGAATCATGAAGCGACTCAAATTAAAATTAAAATTATTGCCCCTTGGTGGTTAACTTCTTGGGCTTATACAGCATATGCTGGATTATTTTTATTGATTGTCACGCTTTTTATTCGTTACCGAATTCATGCTGCTAATCGTCGTGCTGACCGACTAGAAGAGCAAGTTGAATTAAGGACAAGGCTTATTCAAGAACAAAGAGATCAACTTCAAGACAAAAATAGTCAGTTAGAGCAAGTTAATGAAGCAAAAAATCGATTTTTTACCAACATTTCTCATGAATTTAGAACGCCATTATCATTAGCCATTGGCCCACTAAGAGAGGTTATCTTACATAATAATATTCCAGAGCAGCAAGACAAAGAATACATTAAAACCGCATTAAAAAATAATTTGCATATGATGGATTTGTTAGGGCAAGTGCTTGATATTAATCGTTTAGAAGCAGGTGGTATGCCTATTAATATTTCTAAAATAAATTTAGTTACAAGCCTACAATATTGTATCGAACGTTTTAAGTTACAAGCAGAAAAACAATCTATTTTATTTAAGACAAAAGGACTCGAAGATAAGGGTACTATTAATGCTGATGTTTTTTTTGATGCTGAACATTTTGAAAAGATTATGCTGAACTTATTGTCAAATGCGGTTAAGTATAGTCCTACTGGCGGCTTTATTGAGGTTGGATTAGAAATAAAAAATACGGCTAAAATTTGGGTAAAAGATCAAGGTCCAGGTATTAGCTCTTCTGATCAGAAACATATTTTTGATCGTTATTACCAAGGGAAGTTTTCATCTTATACAAGCCAGCCGGGTACAGGAATTGGTTTGGCATTAGTTAAAGAATTACTTAACCTACACCACGGCAATATAACGGTAGAAAGTTTGCCTGGAGCAGGAGCCTGTTTTACAATTTTTTTGAAAACTGATTTAGAGCATTATCATTTAAATACTGAGTATGACTATTTGTTAAGTGCAGAAACAAATAGTCATTTTACTGATTTAAATGAACCCTTATTCGATGAGTTGCCAGCCTTGGATGGCTCGTCTGCTAAGTCATTAGATACAACTATAAATCATAGGAAAACACTACTCATCATTGATGATAATGCTGAATTAAGAGCATTTATTAAGAGCACATTAAAAAATATTTATAATGTTGTTGAAGCTGACAATGGAAGGGAAGGGCTTCAAGCTGTAATTGATTATTTACCTGATGTTATTGTGTCTGATGTTATGATGCCTGTGATGGATGGGTTTCAACTTGCACAAAAATTGAAAGCATCGGTAGAAACGTCACATATCCCATTAATATTACTTACTGCTAAATCAGCTAAGTCTAATGTAGTCGAAGGACTCCAACATGGCGCAGATGATTATTTAAGCAAACCTTTTGATAGTGCAGAATTGGCAGCTCGTATTGCAGCCCAAATAGCACAAAAGCAAAGACAGGCAAATGCTCTTTTTAATCAATTTCAGCAACAAGACTCTAAGCCGCAGGAAACTTTGGTAGTAGAGTTCCCTCAGCAAGTTTTAGATACAATTAATGAGCACCTAAATGAGTCTGATTTTGATGTGACTAAGCTTTGTCAATATTTGCATGTTCATCAAGCAACTCTCAATAGACGCGTTAAAAAAGTGTTTGAGTGTACACCTGTTCAATTATTGCGCAAACAACGTTTATTGGCAGGGTTAGAAATGTTACGTAGCAGTGAGGGGACTATTAGTGAAGTTGCCTATGCTTGCGGTTTTGAAAGTTTAGCGTATTTTAGTCGTTGCTTTAGCCAGGAGTTTCAACATCCACCTTCAGAATACCTAAAAATAAATGCCTCTATAGCTACCCGGTAGCTATTTATACAATTTGTACAAACATTTGTTAAAAATGTGCAAACTCTAAATTTTCTCTTTCTGTATATTCACTAGCTATTACTTGAGAGAAATGGATATTCCTCAAGTTTTTTATTCAAATGTAATGAGTTATTGAAAGTAAGTATTCACAAACGTAAAACATTTTTTCTTTAATTAACCATTTAAGATAACTTGTTAAGTGATTAATTTCAGATGTTTCAATGTTTTCATAACTCATCAAAAGGAAAATATATAGATAAACCAAGGTGTATAGTATGAGTAGAAAGAAACAATTTGATCTAAAAGGGCTATTTTTTGCCAGCTTACTAAGTGCGATTACTGCTTGTGGTGGTAGTGGAGGTGGAAATAATGTTGATCAGAATAATAATGTTGTTATTACTGATACCACACCCGACTCATTTGCTTTTGAGGTAAAAACTGGTGTTGAGCGTAGTACCGAGATAGAGTCTGCGGAGGTATTGATTAGTGGGATTGATGCTGCCGCTTCAGTTAGTATTACTGGTGGGAGCTATAGTATTGATAATGGTGAGTTTAGTGACCAAGCGAGCACCGTTAATAATAGCCAGTCTATAAAAGTAAGAGTCATATCATCTGAACTAACAACAACAACAACAACGGCTACAATTACAATTGGTGGTGTTAGTGCTGATTTTAGTGTGACGACTAACGACCCAGTACCTGATGACTTCTCTCTGTCACCCCAATCAATGGTTCAACTTAACGAAGAAGTTACTTCAGCACCTATTTCGATTACTGGAATCGATACACCTATTGCAATTAGTGTGAGTGGAGGTAGCTACCAAATTGATGGTGGAGCATTTACCGATCAAGCTGGCACCATTAGTAATAATCAGAGCGTTGTTGTTAAATCTGTTGCATCGGATCAATATTCGACAGTGACTACAGCGACCTTGACTGTTGGTACTTTGTCAGCAGACTTTACCGTTACTACCAATGAGCTCAATTACTACTACTTTGCTGGTTCAACTCCAACCAGTGGTACTGAACTATGGAAATCTGACGGTACTGAGGCTGGCACTACGATGGTCAAAGAAATTAATGTGATTGGTCACAGTGATCCCGAGCATTTTACCGAAGTGGGGACAACTGTGTTTTTTACTGCAAAAAGTTATACCAGTGGTGTAGAACTTTGGAAGTCTGATGCCAATGGGGTTGCATTAGTTAAAGATATTTATCCCGAGGGTGATAGCCACCCCAAAAATTTGGTGGCGGGAGATAATGTGCTCTACTTTACTGCCAACGATTCAACAACAAACAATAGTTTATGGAAGAGTGATGGTACTTCGTCAGGCACTATTAAAGTGACGACAGAGAGCAATGTTAGTGACCTAACTATTATGCCAGACGGTAGCCTTTATTATGTTATCTCAGATCAATTGTATCGCTATGATGGAACCAATCAAACAGTGATTTCTCCTACTCCTGCTATTAGTAGCGTTGCTCGATTAACTGCCGTAGGAAACAAGTTATACTTTTCTGCGGTTTCTTCTGCAACAGGAAATGAGCTATGGGCGTCTGATGGAACCAATGCTGGTACTCAATTAGTGAAAGATTTGAGTGCTGGTACTTCTAGTTTTTTTGGGAACTACAATAAGTTATTTAATGTTAAGGGTAAATTAGTATTTAGTGATAGTAATTACCATTCTAATCTTTACGTTTCCGATGGTACAGAGGCTGGTACCGTACAATTAATGAGTGACGATGCAACGCCAGTTGCTATTAGAGCCTATAACCATAACAATATTAGACAGGCAGATAATAGTGATGTCTATTTTATCAATTATAGTGGTTATCATATATGGCAAACTGATGGTAGTTCTGTAGGAACAAAAGAATTTGATTCATCTAATATTCTTGTTGATATTTATGAGGTTCAGCAAACCGCTGATGAAAAAACCGTTATTAGTACTCGCCGAGGGTTATGGGTTAGTTCAACATCAGAAAAGTTACGCCTAACTACAACACAAACAAGTTTTGTGACTTTAGGGGATTCTATTATTTATAAAGAAGATAATGAGTTAAAACTATCTGATGGCTTAATGGTTGGTGAAAGTTTTAAAACATTACAGGATGATCGTTATTTAAAATTATATAACGGAACTAACCAAGTTTATCTTTCTTATGATAATAAAGACGGAAAAGGAAGAGAACCTTGGGTGACAGATGGTTCTGATGTAGGCACAAAACTATTATTAGATATAAATGATGTCCCTAGCGGTAGCAGCAACCCTTATGAATCAATTGTGTTTAAAGATGCGGTTTATTTTACTGCTGAAGATGGTATAGATGGGTACATTTTATGGAAAACGGATGGTACAGATGAAGGAACTCAGAGAGTCACCCCCGAAGGAGTGAGTAATGTTTATCATTTAACAGAATCCAATGGTCGACTATATTTTTCAGCAAGAGACACCGCTCATGGTAATGAATTGTGGGTTAGTGATGGTGACTTAGAAAATACCCAGTTATTTTACGACCTTGAACCTGGAGAAAGAAGCAGTGGTATTAATTTTATCCAGGATTTTAATGATGTACTTTATTTTTCGGCGAATAGCTACGACTTATTATTAAAAACTACTGGTACAGTTGATTCTGTTTCTATTGCAGGTTTTGTCTCTCCTGAAAGTAATCAATCTTATATTATTGGTAATAAAATGTTTTTTTCTGCCACTGTAAGTGATGATAAAAAAATTAGTCAAAAAGCTCTTGATGGTTATGAATTATGGGTAACTGATGGAACGCCTTCTGGTACTCATGTTGTTAAAGATATTAACCCTGACGGAAGTGGAATTTATCGTCACAACTTGGTTGCTACTACTCTTGGAAACATACTCTATTTTATTGCGGATGATGGTGTCAATGGTTATGAATTATGGAAAACAGATGGTACAGAAGAAAATACCCAAATGGTTATTGATTTTAACGGTACTGAAGATGGAATGAGTAATAATAATTCTCGGTTGATTACTTGGAATAATAGCATTTACTTTAATGTATATAATGAGTTTGAAGAATTTGAGCTGTGGAAAAGCGATGGTACTACTGAAGGTACAGTGCAAGTAACTAACTTCGGTTCAATTGGTGGCGTTGATTTATATTCTTATGCCGTTTTTGATAACCACATATATTTCCCAGCTTATACCGAAAATGAAGGTAGTGAATTATGGAAAACGGATGGTACGAGTGCAGGAACGATAATGGTTAAAGATATTGAACCTGGTGAAGAAGATTCGTCTCCTGATGGACTTTATGTATTTAACAATATCTTATTTTTTAATGCGAGAGATGAAGTACATGGTAGAGAGCTTTGGAAGTCCGATGGAACTGAGGCCGGAACTATTTTAGTTAAAGATGTTAATGAAGGTGTTGAAAGTGGTAGCTATTGTATTGGTTTATTTGGTTGTAACTTTGATAATGATTGATTTTCTAAGTAAAGACTGTGATTAAACTAATTAATAAAGTATAAATAAACTGTTTTACTTTTAATTAAAAAGGAAACAATTATTGAATACTAAGTTGTTATAAAATTTTTGTTACTTTTTTACTACTTGTGTAATTTATATAAGCTTTTGTGAGGTCTCAATAATTGCTGTTTGCCGATTATTGAGACTGAATTTCTAGGATTAAAAGAGCATTTAGCTCTTTTAACTGAACAGTTACCCTAGCGCTTTTAATTTTTTTTGTAAGTATTGAGTTAGGCGTTTAGGATAAGCGCTATTCAAAGAGATTGATTGACATTTTTGAAAATCTGCAAATAGTGTAATAGCATCAATAAAAGCGCTAATTACTTTATCTTCCTCAAGATCATTTTTCTCTAGGTAGAGTGATTTAATTTCTAAATGACTATTTTTGCGGTGAGTCTTACAGTCCATTCTTCCAACAAACTCATCACGAAAAAGTAATGGCAGGCAAAAATACCCGTACTGACGTTTGGTTGCAGGTAGATAACACTCAAGTTGATAGTCAAAATGAAACAGTGTTTTGAGTCGTTCACGTTGTATAACACTGTTATCAAAAGGAGAAATAATCAGCAGGCGGTTATTTTGACGAGGAAGTGAACGTTCAAATGCCCCCGCTTCTAATATAAATATATCACTATTATTTAATTTTATTTGTTCTAAACTACGTTGTTCTAAGCCTTCGTTTATTAAGCTTTTTACTGTATTACGGAGTTCGGTATTTCGACGTTGGTAAGTTAATCCTTTAAGTGAAATGAGTCCATGTGAACGTAACTGCTGAGTAATAATATGTGTAGCAAGTTCTTCTATATTAGGCATTTGGGTATTAATATGATTGGGTAATACTCGCTCTGTAAGATCATAGGTTTTTTGAAAACCTTCTCGACTGCTTATCATTAGCTCACCTTCCATGTACAATTGTTCCAACGCTCTTTTAGCAGGCTTCCAGTCCCACCAACCTGCTCGTTTGGAGGAAATATTTTTGATATCACGAGAACGTAAGGGACCATCTGAGCGTATACGAGCTAATAGCTCATTCATTAGTTTTTTATCGGGATTTTTATACCAATGAGTTTGACCATTTTTAATTGCATGTTTGTAGGGTAAAGAAAAACGAAAATCGTTAATCGGTATAAAAGATGCTGCATGTGTCCAATATTCAAAGATTTTTTTATCAAGCAGCATTTGGTTAGTCATACTTGGCTCAAATTGAGGTACTCTGCAATGTAATACATGATGGTGGGCTCTCTCTATGACTGATATGGTATCAATTTGCACATATCCTATATGATTAATAGCATTAACTGCCCCCGCCAAACCACGTCCGTAAGGTTGAGTTTGCAATAACCCCTGAGAGCCTAAAGCTAAGCGGCGTAAGCGAGCTAGATCTTTGCGATGTTTTATTTCAATCATCTATCTTGTTTAAACATTTAGTGAATTATAAGAGTATTGTTAACTGAAAACTCAAACATTTTTCTTCATTATTAAAAAGCAAAAAATACCTGATGTATAATTATCTATTTCAGCGCTAAAGCCTCGCCTTCAAATTGAATACCTGTCCAACCAGTTTTCATAAAATTTCTGATGTTTTTATGATCTTCCCCCTGAGGGTTTTCCAATACATCTTCTCGATAATAGTGACCAAAACAGGCAAGTGTTTGTTGTTGGTTTAATTTATTTAAATCTGCAAAATAAAATATTTTACAAGAACCTTCATTAGTGCCCATTTCGTTTTTTAATGCGCCATTTTGAAAGCTTGTCGGGGTGTAATCATAATATGTATCAATGCATTGAATGATATCAATAAAATTTATATCGTTAGGTGTTGTCTTAATTTGTTTGATTAATTGGTTTAAATTCATAGCCCTTCGCTTATTATGACAAAAAACAGGAATAATACTCGAATAATAAAGTGATTGAAAAGCTCTTATTTTATGAAGAACATCTGAAAGCGATACTAATTTAATGCGCTAGTCATCATTTACAACATAAAATATCTTTATTTATAGATATTTGTGATGTGAAGGTTTCATCCATATCTTTAATTAAGAGCAATAGATAAACTGGCAAACCCGCTTAGATAGTCTAGAATCAGATTTAATAGGCTAAATTTTGGGCATATAGACATTGAACGGCATGTTTAGATACTCAGTTTAAGTTTTTGTGGCCGAAATAGATGGTTATTATTAGGTTATTCAATGTCGATTGCGGAATTAAATCGTAAGTTATCATGGCGTATCAAGTTAGGTATTATTGCATTACTACCTATACTGACGGCTTTGTATTTATGGATTGCATTTAGTCATTCCCTTTCGCAACAGAATTCTGTTATGCAAGAAAGACTACTTGAATCAGGAAAACGTCAATCTGCTGCTGCAATTAATCTGATTTCTATTCTGGAAATGCAATATCTGCTACAAGCATTGATCTCAGCTGAAGACAAAACTGATATCCGTAAATTTGCTATAGCATCACTCAAAGCTTCGTCTATTCTTGAAGAATATGTTCAAAAATTATCTGAAACAATGCCGAATAATATAAGTGTTAAACAGCTTGAAAAAAAATTAGCAGACTTAAAACCTTTTCAGCTAAAAATTATCGGACATGCTAAACGCAATAGAGATGATAAAGCGTTAAAAGTATTTAAAATAATAGAAAGTCGATTTCGTGATATTGTTAATCAGGCGCAAGCTCTACTTGAAAGTGAGCAAAGATCACTCGAAATTCTGGCATTAGAAAATAAAAAACGAGGGAACTATATTATTATTCAACATGGCGCTAAACTTGCGATAGCGATAATTATAGTTAGTGTCATTGCATTTTCATTTAGTAGTCAATTATTAAAAAATATCCATAATATTAGTGCTGCGATTAGAGAGTTTGCGGAAGGAAACTTATCCCCACCCATTCCTAAAAAAAATTCTGGAGAACTTAGTCTTATTTCTACCGATCTTCATATTGCAAGTAATAGTATTAGAAAAATGGTAAAGGGCATAAGACAAGAAGCTAACTTTCTACTTGAGAGGGCAGAAAAATTGGCAGATAACGCTTCAGTATCATCAGGTTCAAGCGAAAAACTTTTAACAGACACCAATCAAATGACATCTCAGATCCTAGAAGTTGAAAGCTCTGCTCAACAGGCAAGAGATATTGTTGCCAAAGGAGTTGAGGCCACTAAACAAGCACAAGGAGCGAGTTGTAAGGCGAGTGAGTCTTTGCAAATTAGTATCGATAATTTTTCTTACTTGTGTGATGAAATGAGTACTTTAGAAAAAGAAGTTGGTGATCTGGCTAAAGCATCAAGTGATATTGAAATAATCACTGGCAGTATTCAATCAATATCAGAACAAACTAATTTACTCGCTCTCAATGCTGCTATTGAAGCCGCTAGGGCTGGTGAGCAAGGTAGAGGTTTTGCTGTTGTTGCAGATGAAGTTAGGAGTTTAGCTCATCGCTCTAGCAAGGCCACAGAAGAAGTTTCGGAAATTACACAGAAAATGAATATCTTAGTTAGCAAAACTGTTGATAAGTTATCAAGTGCAAAAGAGCTAATGGAAAATAGTATTAACGCAATGAACGATACTCAGAGTAACTCTCAACTCAGTCATGATAAAGCGGTTGATTGCGATAAAACTTTACAAGACGCTATGGCATCAAATGATTTTCAAGTGCACGCATTGGCTGATGTTAATCAAGTTGCAGTACAATTTGTTAATACAGTAAAAGAATCAACCGAACGCTCAAGAAATTTATTTGAAATGTCAGATGACTTACAAGGAATTGCTCAAAAGATGAATGTTCATATAGCCCAGTTTAACAACTTAACTAATAGTCAATCTTTATCACTCATACCAAATCAAGAGGAATAACATGCCAAAACATAGTGAACAACCTTTCCAAGCAAAAATTTTGTTTGTTATAACTAGCATAGTTTTATTCTTAGTATTAGCTAAACCAGTTAATTCAACCAACTTAATCTTTGAAGCCGGACATGACTCTCTTAAGAATTGGTTAATGCCGAAAAAAGTTCCACATACTAAAGGTAATGAACCAACAGCATTGAGAATTGAATTGGGAAAGAAGTTATTTTTTGATCCCCGGCTTAGTAAAGATCAAAACATGTCTTGTGCTTCTTGTCACAATCCCATGTTTGGATGGTCTGATGGATTGACAACGGCAAAAGGGTTTAAAAGTAAAACCCTAGGCCGAGCAAGCCCTACTATTATAAACACCGCTTTTCAAACGTTACAAATGTGGGATGGCCGTAAAAAAAATCTTGAAGAACAAGCTTTAGGTCCGATGGTGTCACCTGACGAAATGAATATTGGTATTGAAGGAGCTGTTAACTTTATTCAGAACAATCAACAATACGTTAAACTTTTCAATCAAGCTTATCCTAATGAACCTGTTAACGAAAAAACTTTAGCGAAAGCGATTGCTAATTTTGAAAGTACTATTATTAGTAATAACTCTCCATTCGATCGTTGGGTTAAAGGTGATAAAAAAGCAATGACAGCCCAACAAATTAATGGATTTAAACTTTTTGTCGATCCCAATAAAGGCAACTGTGAAGTTTGCCATTCTGCACCTAATTTTACTGATAATGGGTTTAACAATGTTGGGCTAGCCTCTTATGGAAAAGAAAAACCTGATCTTGGACGTTACGCAATTAAACCTATCCGTATTTTAAAAGGCGCCTTTAAAACGCCCACGTTAAGAGAAGTTGTACATACCGCTCCATATTTTCATGATGGTTCAGCTAAAACATTAGAAGAAGTGGTCGCGCATTATGTTACTGGCGGCGTTGTTAAAAAAGATATTAGCCCTAATATGAAGCCGCTTTCATTAACGGCTAAAGAACAAGCAGATATAGTTGCATTTATGCATGCGCTTTCAACGCCAGCTAAAGAGTTTACGTTACCCACTTTACCGAAAACAGAATTTTAGGAGAAAATAATGAAACAGAGAAATCAATTTTTCCGATTGTTGATAGGTTCATTTCTTTTATTTTTTATGCCATTACTTGGAGCAGAAAGTTATAAAGTAGGCCAAAAAAATAAAGCTTTTACTCAAAAAAAACTGGAGATTAAAAAAGGAGATACGGTTGAATTTATCAATGAAGATCCTTTCTTTCATAATGTATTTAGCCTATCTGATGCAAAACTATTCGACTTAGGATCATTTCCTAAGGGCGAATCAAGAAAAGTAACATTTGAGGCTGTTGGCGAAGTTGAAGTTGAGTGTGCTATTCATCCTGATATGCTTATGGTTATTCAAGTTAAAGAATAAAGTTTAATGATGCGACTTAATCAATTAATTTTACTCGGGTTGAAACTGTTAGAAACGAATAGTGTTTTTTATGCAATCGTATTATCACTTGCCTGGAACTTAGCCATTATTTCGTCAAGTACTTCTGAAAAGCAACAACAAAAAGAGATTACAAGTGCTCAAAATACAGGAGAGTTTATTGTTGGTGCTCAGATCTTTAGTCAATATTGTACGTTATGTCATGGAATGAAAGGCATGGGGGAAGGAATATTAGCGCTGAAAGTGAGCGACTATCCTAATACTAATCTTTTTGTTCACAGTGAGGAGAAAACTCAAGAACAAGTTCAAAAAGTTATTCATTTTGGGAAAAAAAGTAATGGAAAAAACTTGTTTATGCCGCCTTTTAAGGAGGAACTCACTCAGCTTGAAATTGCTGCAGTTTCGAAGTTTATTCTTTTCTTAAGAAACAAACCTGTCATTGCACAGCAACTCATAAAAGAACAAAAACAATCTAATTCTGAGAGCTTGGGAGTTAAACAAGGTAAAGATATTTATATGATACGTTGCACTCTATGTCATGGTAAGTCAGGTGAAGGTGACGGACGCATGTCAAAACTATTAAAATCTCCACCACCTTTTGATCTAACTGCAAGTCGATTACCTGATGAATATCTACAAAAAATAATTAAAGGCGGTGGAGAAGCCGTTGGTCGTTCAAAGCATATGCCACCTTGGGGAGATCAATTAAGTCAGCAAGAAGTTGATGCTGTTATTGATTATATTAAAACCATTAGAGACTAGTGTTTTAATAGAAAAAGCTGTGCGAACAAATATCTATTTTCGTCTTGAAAGGTAGATTATGGAATGAATAGTATATTAAAATTTGGGTAAATATAAATCCACCATACATAATTAATCTGTTCTTAGGCTAATTAAAGAGTCGGTGCGAACATACCGAGCACTGAATGTTGTTTTCAATCCATAGCTTATTTTCAATATCAAAATAAATATGTTTCTGTATATTCTAAATATTAGTTGATGCTAACTTTTTTTGAGCAGACTTGTAAACCTTCCTTATCTGTTTGTGGACGTGTCGAGTTTAAACCATAAATACAGATAACTGAAAGAGAGTTTGGAAAATTACTATAGTTTGCAAGATGCGATATTCATATAAAAATCTTTATGTTTCTTTTGTACAATATAATAGATTTCAGTTGAAGCGACTCCTAGCGAATTTTTATCTATTTTTCTCATTGATTAATCACCCGATTTATTTGAATAAAGTTAGTTTTTTAAGCAATACTTTATCCCTAAGTTATTTAGGGGTTTAACTGGTTACTTTAGTGGCCTTTTAAGATATCAAAGTAACATAAAATATTTGAGTCTAATATTCTTATCCTACAGTAAATTATTTATCCTATATTGAGATTTTGTTTTTTGTTACTTGAAATGTTTATGTCAAAAAAGGTGAATAAAATAGATACTTTATCTGTTGACATTTTTACTGCAATTTATAAGTAAAATTCATTTTGTGAGCAACATCACGCCGAAGAAAATAAATCAAACAAATAGTTGTATTGTGACTTAAAACATTGAAAAATGACCGCCTATATGAAACAGCTATTTTTTAGAAAAGGGATTTCGTGATTTTCCCACGCTGATCTCTTTGATGTGTCTGATAAACTTTAGTAAGTATTTAATTTGGAGTAAAAATGAACGATACAATATTGGGAAGTAAAAACGAATCTGGTTCTGCCTCAGCCTCAAGTGTTGAGAGCAAACCTTTTTTTTCAAGTACTAAAGAAGAGAAACCTAAGCAATATCCTCAAACGAATGAAATTCAATCTGAATTAGTGAAAGAGCAATCAGTAATTGGAAAAAACATTAAGTTTCGTGGCGAATTAATTGGCACTGAAAATCTTCATATTGAAGGTACTGTTGAAGGTACAGTTATAATGGAAGGGCAAAATTTGTCTATCGGAAGAGAAGGTGTTTTGAATGCTAACATACATGCACAAAACTTGGTGATCAATGGTTCTCTGACAGGTGATGTACTAGCTGATGAACTTATTGAAATCCGTAAAACGGCTGTTGTCAAAGGTAGCCTGATTGCTCCTCGAATTCAATTAGATGACGGTGGTAAATTTAGAGGTTCTATGGATATGATTGATACCGAGGAAGAAAAGAAGCAGCGTCATGAAGAGTTCAAACAAAAATTGATCCACCCAGACTTACCTTCAAATGATGGTAGTGTTAAAGCTGAACCAGTTAAGTCAGAAAAAGAAAAATCAGAAAGTGATACTAAAGTGGAAAATCCTACAAAAGTAGAAGCGAGCTCTGACAAAAGTAGTTCCAACTCATCACAGGATTCACGCAAAGACTATGATAAAAAGAAAAGTCATTTTAAGAAATAGTTTTCTTTTTAAGATTCCCCAAAAATCTCAAGCCCCACTATTTTTTCAAGAAGTGAGCGAGAGCTTACTTCTTGCCTTTTGATTTAGAGAGAGTTTAATGATAGTTCACCACTCGCTTGCGTTGGCGACTGTGATTAATGAAATGGTCTCAGAAAACAACGTAATTTTGGATCTTGGTTCAATGTCAACTGGTTCTACTGGGGCTTTTCTTGATTTGAAGTGTACTTGTTATGTTGAAGATTTAAACGAGTACCTGGAAGAGCTTGAGTTGTACGGGGGAGATCCATGTCAACGGCTTGAAGAACATCTTGTTAGAAAACCGGAAGGGCTAAAATTTGATTTTGTGCTGTGTTGGGATATTTTAAACTATCTATCTACGGATGTTTTGGAATATCTGATGAAGCTACTCAGTCCGCATTTTAGAGAAGGAACTATTTTGCATACCATGCGATATGTTGGTGCAACAATGCCAAAACGGCCTGGTAATTTTAAAATATTAAGCGACTTTAATTTTCATATGGAACACGACCCCTCAGTTTCACGAGTCCCTACGAATCAGCTATCAATGGTCAAATTGCTCAAACATATGGGCACTTTTACTATGCGTAAAACCATGATGAATAAAGAGCGTATGCAGAGCGATGTGACTGAGCATTTATTAGAGTATGGTTTTGCTGCTTTTGCGAAAAATCTTAAGCGGGATACTCAATCGAGCTCTCGATCTTACATGAGTGAAGTGGTGGCTTATGACAATATCAGTATGCCTGGAATTTCTAAAGTTTTGCAACGTACAATAAAACGTCCTCAAAATACTATTTTAGAAGCGGGTAAAAAAAATGGACGCAGGATGAATTTTTTAAGTGCTATGACAGATAATTTTTATGTTGAAGATGTTTTTTCTTTGATGACTTGGCATAAAAAAATTGCGATTAATAGTACTACTTCATTTAGTGAAAATACTTTGTTATTTGCTCGAGATGTTTCTTTTGATTTAGTTTTACTGTGGGATCTTTTTAATTTTTTACAAATAGAGCAAATTGAGAAGCTGTTACAATTATTGGAAAGGCATTTGGCTCCTGGTTCTTATGTTCATTGTATATTATTCAAAAATGATGGGGCACCTGACTCTCCTGCAGTTTTTGAGATTAATGATGACTTAAGTGTATCTGTTAAAGGTGATGTGTGTGGAAAGCAAGTACGATCTATTTCAAATACCGCGCAGCTCATGATGTTAATGTCTCGGTTTAAAATGGAAAGTACTCATTTTGGGTGTATAGGTAAAAAGGAAAACTATCTTGAATTTATTTTTGAGTTTAAAGGTAGTTGGTAGAGACTATATTATATTGGCTATATAAAGAATTCTGTTGTGTTAGCTAGCAGCACAACAGAGTCGTTGAAGTTTCTTATTTTTCAAAAAATATTTTTAATATGTTAACTGTAATATTATTAAATTCGGTAAAATGACTAAGCATTAGCAATGCAACTTTGGTTCATATCTAGAGTTTATGTTGATAAATTTATACAGATGCATGATAAATTTACAACTCTTTTAATTTGACATAGATTTCCATTTCAAGATAACCATCAACTCTTGCATCATTTAAATAATGCTCAAGCATTGGAAAGTTATCTGGCTCAAATCCACTATTGGGTAACCAGTCAGAGTATATGCTCAATTGAGCTGTTAATGTTTCATCTGGGCTGCCTTTATAATAGAGTACAGCATACTGACCTTGAGGAATAATTGATGTTTCAAAAGGGAGATTTACAGATAACTTATCATCAATCACAATTGATGCGACATAACGACATTTGTCAATTGGTGTAATTGTTGGGTTGTCATAAGCAAATGCAAAACGTTTCTGTTCTTCATTTCTTATTCCGTTATTATTAGCCCAGTCGATCAGTTGATCCCATGTACTGTATATTCCTTCTGGCTTATAACCAAGTTTTGATGTCAATGTGCAGACTCGTTGGTTTTCTAATTTTTTGACTTTAATTTTCATATTTGAATCCTTTAATTGAGTTTGTCTCATCGTTTTGTCGATGATGTGGCTAGGATACAAATCAAAAGGATTAAATACTTTTCCATATTTGCTAGTTATTTTTCCAATCTTGCTATTTTTGATTATTTCGGGCTTTCTTATTTCTGATGGGCTAAAACCAAAATAAAGTTTTACCACTTTAGAAAAGTTAGCACTTGAAGAAAAGCCATTATTAAATGCAACTTCAGTAATTGATAATTCTGTTTTACAAATCAGCTGATTAATTGCTCTTTCAAGTCTTCGCCTAGCGATATAATCATTAACTGTTTCGCCAACTATCGCGGTAAAAATGCGGTGAAAGTGATAGGCAGAAAAGTGACTGACTTTCGCAACCTCTGTTAAAGATATTTTATTAGGCAGATTATCTTCAATATATTGAAGAACTCGATTAATACGAGCGGTATATTCTGTTTTCATTTACTCACTAATACCCAAAGAGAATTATAATAGTGTATTTCACACATTGACTTACAAAGAACAGTTTGATTACTTTAGCTAAAGCCATCATATTTAACGTATGCATGCAACATAACATAATAAGTTCCGCACAGTTTAAAAGACAGCTTTCACAGGTAGAAAGTTGTAATCTCAAAAATGTTTCTTGAGAAACTAATCATTAAAAAGTTATAAAAATAATATTCCACATTGCATCGAATTATAGTATTCAATCATTAACTTTAGATGAGCTTCCTTCAACAACTTCACCAGCAGAGTTCTCTAACCAAACACTAGAGCCTGATTTTTCTAGTTTACCACGAATGGTGTAAGTTTCATTAGCTTTAGGTGTAAAAACAAAGTCTTTTGTGATAATCATATTATCACCAAATAATGCTTGTGCATCCGTTGGGAAAAAAACTAGACCTTGAAAAGTGAATTTCTGTTCTCTTGGCATTACTTTTCTAGAAGTAATATTCGGTGTGAAACGCATTCCTCTACCTTGATTGAATTTTCTTGTGTTGCCCCAGCTATTTTCAACGTATTTATCATCAATTTTATATAAAATAAAGTAATGGGCTTTTGTGCGCTCTTTGTTGGTATATGAGTCATTAATTATTGATGTTTCACCATTGTAATCTTTGGGTATTGGTTGATAAAAACCTGCGCAACCAGATAGAGTAAGCAAAATCAGCGTAAAGACCATTTTATTCATTATTTTTCCTGTAATGATAATTTTGTTAATATTGAATTATAGTTGTAAGTCATGGTTATTCAACTCTTTTACATTAATTAGCTAAATCCCATTTCTCTATTTTAGTTTTTATTTGTTTATTAGGAACGGTAACTGTTTTTACAATTCTTTCATTTTTATAAAACTTAATCGTTGTGTGATTATTTTTTTCGGGAATTAAAGTACTATGAATAACTAAACTGTCATTTTTCCATCGGTAACGATTTGAATGTGCGCACAGAAAGTCTTCGTTTGGACAGATTGAGCTAGTGTCAATAATATTTTCAATTAAAAAGTTAGACTCAATCTCGGGGTTAATTATGTTCGCAACTTTCTTAAGCTTGCGGGTGTTTTCATCCCATAAGATAATGTCATAACTTTCATTAAGTCCTCTCGGATTGACACTAACCCATAATCCGAGATCAACATAACCATCAAAATTTAAATCTTGAGTAATGTTATAGTTACCATTCCAATTTTTTGTTTCTAAAGTTGTTATTTCTTCGGTGTTTCCTTCTGGATAGGTTACTTTAATGACATTATCTTTTTTAGTTAAGGTGAGTTCCAGAGCTGGGGTTGGGCTATATTTGAAAGGAAATACATTTTTATGAGAGCTCAGTTTTGTTTCTGCGTGAATGTTACTAGTAAGAATGAGTATAAACGTTAAAAAAAATATTTTTTTCATATTCGTTTTACCTTAATTTTTTCATATTATATTGCCTGATATAATCTATAAGTTAAACTGTACAAGTGTGGTTACTTGTAGAGAGGTAGCATCCATTCTCTTTAAATTAACCATTGAGCTTATTCAGGCGGAGCAAATACCGGTCTAAAGAATTCGCTTGTTAAGTTCTAACTATCCAAAACATGTTTTTACAACACTCTGATAATTTGCAGTTGTCTGGAATCTCTCGTGACAGCTACATAATAGCGAAGTTTACGAATTTTGCGGCCAGCATGAATGCCACACCTGCGGCGAAACCTATTAATGTTGCTTTTATGATCGTGCTTTTCTTACTTGATTTTTCTTGCTCTGATTCATTACTCATATTTAGTGCTCTTCTTAATTTGGACTACGTAGTCTCTATGTAAACTCAGCTCTTATTGAAGAAACAGGACACCTGATTCTTTGCCCATACTCTCAAATAATTGCTAGATAAACAAGTGGTAGTTGGTTAAGTGAGTCCTCAGGATGAAGTATGAATAAGGATATTAATATGACTCGCGCTCGCAAAACGATTGAGTATGAATTCACTTTTCAGCTCAAAAATTATTATTTTAAACTGGGGTCTGGCTCATTCTCTTAGGCATATTCTCTCACCAACAGCTTTTCTAATCTTGCTTTGGTAATTCTTTGGTTGCCTATATACCATTGATCATTTGTTTCTATTCCAGAAAGAGAATAGTCACTCTGTTCAGACAACCAGTTTATGAATTCTTCTTCATCTGCAAATTTCTTAATGATACCAAGATATTCTTCACCAGGAATGTACTCTTTCCCATGTTGATACGTTAACCATTCATCAAAATGGGTATATAGAATTCCACTTGCGTTTAAAACAAACCCAACACCACAATAACCATAATGGTTTGAATCTATCTTCTCATGCTTTTTTAAATACCCAAGGATATTTGCGGCTAATTCTTTACCGTATTTTTCTTTGCTATACATACTTCTGAGCATCGATTTTTATCTGTTGTATTATTTCCTTCGACTCCACTTTGCCATCATCTATTTGATTTTGTTCTTCTTCTGACAATGAATCATAGGGAATCCCATCGGATGACCTGACCTCGATTTCTCTGCTAAATACAAATTTATTGTTGGGACTCCAGCCTTCTACCTCGAGTATACCTTTGCTTCTATGGAATTCTTTATAAGGCAGCTTGTCGGGATTTGTAAAATCGAACAGAACTATTTCATATGGACATGCCCAATAACAACCATCTACGGCAAGTAGTTTTGAATCAAGGGAGGGGTATGCATTTACCCAACAGAATCCCCATCCCTTATGCCCTTCATCAGGAAAGTAATTAGTAATCTTTTTCTCTGTTAGATTGACTATGGTTTGTCCTTGATAATCTTCACCGCACAGCAAGTATTCATTACCATTATCGTGATCGCACCAAGCATGCCAAAAATGTGAATAGTTTCTTTTTATATCGGCAACAATTCGATCACTTTCGATACTTTTGACTATGCCTCTTGTATAAGACCAGGTTCCTTCGCCGGTTTTGTACTCCTGGATTATCAACCTATATTTTTTTGACGGCGAAATATGCTCCTCGACTGAATCTTTTATAAGATTTGATTCCTCGAAGAATTTATCAATATTGGCTCGTCGCTTTTTGTAACTTTTTTTATCCATGCTTCGTTTGTCGTGTCTAACGCCTTAATTGTGCAGCGCGTGTTTTGCGTCTGCCACCGATTTCTGGTTACGTATCTACTCAACTTCTTGATACCCCATTAACATCATGCCGTGCCTTCCCCAATCAATAGTGATGTAATACTTCGTATTCAGCTTGAATGTAGAATCATTTCTATCGTGAGTGCCGATTTGCACAGCTCTTTTGTCATGAGATCCCATAAGCATTTTCTCGATACTCAAAGATATTGACCAGCTTTCACCATGTGGTGTCATGTATGATTCATTTGATATCGAGTCAAAAGAGCCAATAAAAGTAAATTGAGTATCTTCATCAGATAGTTGATACGACGCTCCATTCTTATGCTGAGCAATTACGGACTCTGGTAGACCCGCCAATACAGCATTCGAAATAAGTAATAATATTATGGAAATTGCGATTTTCATAATTTAAGTACGTAACGCAAAATTGAGACGCGTGTTTTTCGCGTCGATTCAAATGAATGGTTAAGGTGCATCTCAACCACCCGCATAATTAATAAAGTGTTGGACTAACGAGATTATTACAAGTGCGACTCCGCCTAGTAAGATGACCGTTGGAACACCTAACATTATACGAACCGACCTTGAGCGATTCTGAAAAAAACTCGAACTAAGCGTAACCTCTCCTAGCCATTCAAGAAAGAGCCAAGCAGGAATGCCTAGCATGAACAAAGCGACCCAGCCTAAAATTGAACGTGGTATTGACGGATAAAAATGCAACACTAGAAAAATAGCGATAAACCCTACAATTCCACAAAAGCCAATTATCTTACGCATGCTCTCCCTTTGCACTTTAACAGAACAACCAATTACAGACATATATGATTACCCGATAAAAGACAACTCTTTTATGTATTCATTATTTTTTCCTGAATAACAGAAATGCTTGAAAGAATCACGGTCATTGACATATATCCGGTATCTTGTACCTTGATGAGATTAATGATGTCCATCCCGCCTCCGCAGTCACCGGGCCTTGGTGGCCATGTCTACACTCAGGCTCTGGGACGGACAAACCGTTTAATTCGTCAGTGCATTCCCCGTTCTTTAAACGCCAATAAAAGTATCAATAATTATGCGCAAGCTAATTGACTATTATAGGGTTGACGGCTGGTTAATACCGCCCAGATTATTCTTGCCATTTTATTGGCTAAAGCAACGGTGACTTTACAAGAATGTTTATTAGCCATGAGTTTTCTTAACCACAAACTTAAAGCATCGTCTTTTTTCTGACACCAGTTGACAACTGTCCGAGCGCCATGGATCAACATCTGTCTTAAATCAACATTGCCACGTTTACTTATCTTCGACAGACGATTGATTTCACCACTGGCAAATTGCTTGGGTGTGAGACCAACCCAGGCCGCCATCTGTCGGCCATTTTTAAATTGATTGGGCTCAGTAACACTCGCCATAATCAATGCGCTCACGATAGGGCCAACGCCCGGAATACTCATTAATAAAGTATAATCTGAATGTTGTTGCACTAAGTCCAGTAGCTGTTTATCAAGTGTTTTAATTTCCTTATCCCTTCTTTCCCACTGTTCAAAAAGACGATAAACCATCGCTCGAGCGATTGACGTTAATTGATTCTCACCATCTTCTAATAATTCCGGGATGGCTTTTTTCAATGCTCGGGGTGTCTTGGCAAAAAAGACCCCATACTCACTCAACAAGCCTCTCAATTGATTGATGAGAGCCACTCGATTTTTCATCTCACGTTCTCGGATCCGATAAACGGTTTGGATATCTTGTTGTGTTAAAGTTTTTACTGTAACAAATTTCATCTGAGGACGTAGAGCGGCCTCACAAATGGCGAGAGCATCATTGGCATCATTTTTATTACCAACAACAAAAGGTTTGACTCGAAAAGCAGGAATGAGTTTAACCTGATGGCCTAGTTTCGTCATTTCTCTCCCCCAATGATTGGATGAATAGCAAGTTTCCATGACAATTAAGGTAGGTTCAAATTGACGAAGGACATGCAGTAACCGATGTCTTTTAACGCGTTGGTTAAAGACAACTTCATTATTTTTATTGAGTGCGCAGATTTGAAAAATATTCTTTGCTAAATCGATACCTATTACGCTATGTTTCATGACGATCACCTTGTTTAAATTATGACTTTTCAACTTAATTGTGGCACACCGCTGTCTGAGCAGGGTGATCATCTCAGCAGTCACTTTACAGTCAATCACCTACACACTCAACAACCAATTACAGACAGTCACTTTACAGCCAATCACCTACACACTCAACGGTTAATTGCTGCATGACTTTTCCTATATTGCTGATTCAATAACACCTTGCGATTTGTAACAATAACCCTCCTTTCAATTTATCAAGGATGATAAATGGCTATTCCCAGAAGAGAACAAATTGACTCCGAAAATCCCGGTTATTATCATTTAATCAGCCGCTGTGTACGACGAAGCTTTCTATGTGGGTTTGATGCCGAGACAGGGATTAACTATGAACATCGCCGTCAATGGATTGAAAACCGTCTTCTTCAATTGGCTGATGTATTTGCCATTGAAGTCTACGCCTATGCCGTAATGAGTAATCATTATCACTTAGTGGTTTACTCCAATCCCAAAGCCCCTGAGCAATGGTCAGATTTAATGGTTGCAGAGCGTTGGTTAAAGGCTTTTCCTGGTAAACTCGATAAACCAGAATTTCAGCAACAACGTCAGTTACGTTTACAAGCAATTGTTAATGATAAAGAGTTATTAGCCACCTATCGAAAACGATTAGGGGACATATCCTGGTTAATGCGACGTTTAAATGAGCCTTTGGCTCGATTGGCCAATTTAGAAGATGGCTGTAAAGGACATTTCTGGGAGTCTCGGTTTACTTCACAAGCACTACTGGATGAGTCTGCTGCGCTGGCTTGTATGGCCTATGTCGATTTAAACCCTATTCGTGCAGGAATGAGTCAGTCGTTGCAAACCAGTGAGCACACCAGTATTAAAAAGCGGGTTGAGAGCATGACACCGGGACAACTTAATCAGGCCGTCACTTCAATAGCAGGAAACATAAAAGCGCGTCGTTTGAATTTGAAACTCAACGATTATATTGAGCTGGTGGAGTGGACAGGAAAAAAGATTGTTTATCCCAATAAAGCCGTAATGCCTTCTCATATTCAATCGGTATTAGCCCAGTTGAATATCAATCACTCTCACTGGCTTAGCCAAATTCAACATTACGGCACCAATTATGGTCGATTTGTTGGTTGTATTCACTCGATTAAAGCCAAGGTAGTGGAACTAGAACAACGATGGATTCAAGGGAGTCAACAATTACAGAAACTTTTTAGTTCAGTCTAAAGTGAAAACATAAAAACCTATCCCCCAACTATTCGCTAGCCACACCGATGGCGGTTTCGGCTGCTCTTAATTCAGGAAACTCAAACAGCAACACTAAATTTCATCAATTCACTGATTCATAATCATCACAATTCAATCTGACATAAGGCCTTGAGTATCCTTGTTTAAAACATTTAGCCAAAAAATGACTGTCCATGATTATTTCTTTAGATTGGAACTCTGACATATTTTCCTTTGTATAACTTGCAATGGACACTAAGTGCTTAATGCCCGCCACAATCGTATTTATGGAAGGGATTGATTTTTGTTATAAGCGCAGCCAACAAAAAGCAAGCACCGGAATAAATATCGGTTTACTGGCGTTTGTTATAAATACTAGCCTCGTAATTGAGACGTTATAGAGTCTTGGATTGATTTTTCATATTCATCATCACTAACCAAATCAAGACATAGTTTTTTTGTGCAATAGGAAACAAACTTTATCGGCTTATTGTCTGAGTTTTTAGCTGTTAATTCATAAAGAGTATAGGAATTAAACTGACTTTCATTGATCACAACTTCAGTTGAGTTCTTCTTAAAATCAGCAACTAAATCAACATTATTTAAACGAAAATTATAAAAATACATCGTATTTTTCGAGTCTTTGCAAGCATATATAATTGAGAACTCTTTAGATTGTATGTCAGCCCTTGCCACACAACTGCTCGACAGGACTAATTTATCAGGAAGAATATGCACAACGATTCCATCTTGGCTAGAAGCCGATGCCTGAAAAGCAAGAAGTAGAAGTAAACCGATTAAAATTTTCATTGAATGATCCTTTATATTTATAACAGCATATTCTATGCAGTTAGCCTCATTAATATTCAAATTAGAAAAGTGACTGTCTGTAATTATTTTTCAATATTTAGAATAGAATATCCCGCAAACTCTTTGTCAGGAAACCGAATGACGGCAGGAAACAATTGATAGTTATCAATTGGTAAGTCCTGCCAAAAATCAACAAACTTATCGCTGACAATTGGTATTGCATCCAATTCAAAATAATCAGGCAAAGATCCATGACTTGACTCGAACTCTACTTTTAACTGCCCTTCATAAAAATTTTTATTTATCAATCGCCCTTTTGTGAAAGGTGGGAGTTGATTAGAGTCTTTATTTGAGATCATACCAACAAGCTGGTGTTCTTGAGTTTCTAAAATATTGAACATTTTTGTTCTAATGCTCCTTAAAATGGACTTATGTCAAGTGGGGGGGTAGGGTACTTTGTCTTAAAAGAAACATTATCTTTTCCACTTCTTTTCAATAAACACTATTGGCTCCACGAACATTAATATAAGAAATGGCTATCCAATTTTATCGTGTTTATAAAAAATAAAAAAGATTGAATATCGATTCACTTCCCAGCTCAAAAACTCTTATTTTAAGTTAGGGGGGCTTGGCTTGACTCACTTATCGGTAGATACCATCTCTTTCATATTAATTAGTTAACCATTATTTCTCTGTTTTGATTTTTATTTGTTTATTGGGGTGCGTAATTTTTTACAACTTTTTCATTTTTTAGTATTTTTACGATACGATTAATTATGATTTCCGATAAATTCCATTCGTACCCATTAAAATTGGTTGTATTCACAAACTGAACAACAATTGTGTCTATATCTTTGTGGTACTCTGCGAGACTCTGATAGCCGGGAACCAGACCTCCATGTTCATACACGTAAATCGAAGAGTAGATTTCCTGTTCTCCTTTATTAAATACTGAGCCATCATTTAAAGCCCGTAAGAATATGCCTACATCTTCGGCAGTAGCCAACATTCCATTTTCATTTGTTTTAAAGTCATCTTCAATACCAACATAGTAGCCACTCATAACATCGTCTAAAGCCACTTCTTTAAGCGAAAAAAATGTATTGTTCAGTTTGAGCGGCATCAATATCTTCTCCCTAATATATTGATGGTAGCTATAGCCCACCACCTTTTCAATGAGCTGACTTAGCAACAAATAATTTGTATTCGAATATTCATAACCTTGATCAGGCTCAAAACTGGCTGGTAAATCAAGAGCAAATTCAAGAGCTTTATTACTGTTTTTTTGTTCATTTTCCCAATAAGCAGGATTACTAGTAAAGTTGGGGATACCGCTGCGATGTTGGACCAGCATTCTCAAAGTAATTTTTTCAGCATGTTTAATTCTACCCACAAGCTCCGGAAAATAGTCAGAGACAGTTTCATCTAAAGATAAACGCTTTCCTTTAGCTAGTTTGGTGATGGAAACCGCGACATACAGTTTTTCGATGCTCGCAATCTTGAATAAGGCATTATGATCGGCTGGTATTTTATTTTTTCGATCTTTCCAGCCTCCGGTATAAAATGCTGGCCGTTTACCCGCTTGGTCAACATAAACAATGATTCCATCAAACCCATGACCAATAGCTTCATTGACTTGTTCTTGAACTGTATCTGGTAGCGGTAATATCCAAGCTTTTACCAATATCCATGGTACGAAGAACAGGGAAATAACAGTTCCAGTGAGTAATACTATCCTGATTATTAGTGTTATTTGTTGTTTTTTCATATCTTATTTCATTTCTGGAGCGAACTTTTTCAAACGGTCTCATAGCGCTTGTTTTATTTATTAGTGTGAGCTTGCGAGTAATAATTTAATGCAAACTCTTGTTACTTATTTAGCCAGTTCTTAGTTGGTACTTGACTACAATCCATCTCAGCAAAGCTCCACCACTTATCAAAAAGCTCAACCGGTGAACCAAAATTTCCAAATAACTTCTCTACTTCACCTTTGGAGTAGTCTCCTGAACAAGCAACAGTACCAATAGTATCTTCGATAAAGAAGCTCTTACAAGCATCAATAATGTGCCCCTTCGGCCCTTCGAAATATTCTTCATAGTCTAATTCTTCAGTTACCACCGAATAATGCTTTTTAAAATACTCAATCAGTTCTGGGTTGTTCTTCTGAAGATATTTAAAAAGCCCTGGTTTTGGGACGACTAAATAGCCCAATCTGCAATTTGTACTCGTAGTCATGTTTAATAAGTAACGCCTTGCTCATCAGTTTATCTGATGTAGCTAATTGTTAGATTACTGGTAAACAATAACGTATTTCCATTGGTCATTGTAGTTTACCTTACCTTATCACTCAGAATGGTTGTCTATTAGAGCTTTCTCTTTGTTAGTTCACTTTTTGCTTAACGAAATCACCATGCTTGGTTAAAAACCAATCGGGCTTGCCTAGTCCAGATAGCAACCATGCAGCAAGTCTCTCTTTCTTCATATATTGGATTACCTTTTTGTCGTCAATGACGACCACTACTCTTTTATTTACTTCACTTGACAATTCTGCTGGCAAATACTGTATTGGCAAATACTTCACCTTGCCAGCTTTCCATCCTTCAATAATGTTAAGTGCATGGGTAAATCCGGCCCTACTATATTTATCTTTGAAGTATTTTGGAAGAGATTTAGTAGATTTGATTTTTGCTATTGCAATAGTATTGGCCCAATCATAAAATGATTTAAATGCAGCAGCGTTTAGAGCGGTGAGAGTCTTACTGTTAGTATTTCTCATAAGGCTTTTCAAATATTCTAGGCCTCTGACCATTTCCTCTCCAGCAACCTCAAAATCAGTTTCAGTATCATATATTGACTCTTCAATATTGCAATATTCTTTAATTCTAGTGATTTCATTTATGCGACTTTGAATCTCGCCCATATACAACGATTTATCAAAACTATTTTTTCCAAATACTACTTGGATCGCTTTTAAAACTCCGTCTTCGTTATTAAAAGTATACCCTTCACTCTTTTTACAAAGTAAAAGCAACTTGTTTTTAACTCCCAATGTTATAAGTACATTTTTTGCCTCACTTTCCAACTGACCTCTTATTGAAGATACTTTTCTAAAGAGACTACCGTCATCATTCGCAGTTACATTGAAACTCAGCAACAATGTTATTGTTACGAAATATACAACTTGAATAATTTTTGATTTCGCGCCCATATTTGTTTCCTTGCTTATTTTTGTTGTGATGTACACATGAAACGGCTTCCCTTAATGCCATGTTTTTTAAGAATCTGAGGAAGTACGTTCTAACGCCCAAAGCACGCGCCAAATACCGGAGCTTTGTTTTTGTGCGAGTATCTCCCCGCACAAAAGCGAAGTGGAGAGTATTTGGTCGCAGTGACTTTGTTTGTGTACGCCCGACATGGGTATTAACTAATGAGGTGCAAGTCCTCTGTAGGAAAATCACCGTCGAACACTTTGATGTAATTAGACGATAACTACTAGTGAATGGCAAGGGCTAATCTGTGAGGAACGGTCCAAAGGAAGCCGCTAGCAAAACTGCGAGCTAATGAACAAGAACATCATATGAGGCGTAGGCTGAAGGCGAGTTGGCACAAGACGACGAAGCCATGTGATTTAACGGCCACCGTAAATGATGTAGTTGCGCAGGGAAAGTTAATATTCTTATTCGGGGAGATCTGAAAGACACGCGTCCTGCGCTAACGCTGCGGAGGGTACCAGTGAGAGACTGGTTGGTCAACTCTTGGCGCTTCGATTTGTTGCAATCGAAAGCGAGCAAATCAGCAGCAACCCAGCCTAGTGCGGAAGCGCTATTTCAAGAAATTGAAATGGTGATCTTTCAGAAGTCAGCAGAAGCCATAGTAGTCAAACGCTTACCGTAATGGGTATGACACGGCGAAGGGCTGAACATTTAACCTAAGGAGGAGTCATGTCTCACTTGAACAATTCAACTACGCCGTCCGGCGATTATCTTGCGCAGCGTGCTGATGTGCAACCAGCCTTAAACAACAATCTATTCGATGATATATTAGCAGCACACAATCTCAAGCGGGCTTGGAAACAAGTTCGTGCAAATAAAGGTGCGGCTGGTGTCGATGGTTTGCAGCTCGATGACTTTATTGATTGGTCGAAACAACACTGGAAACAATGTGAAGCTCAATTAATTAATGGAAGTTATCGTCCTAGTCCTGTCAGACGTGTAGAGATTGATAAACCGGATGGCGGTAAACGTCTTCTCGGGATCCCGACTGTTCTCGACAGAGTTATTCAGCAAGCTATTACACAAATACTCTCACCGATATTTGAGCCAACCTTTTCAGAAAATAGTTTTGGTTTTAGGCCAAACCGAAGTGGTTGCCAAGCGGTCAAACATGTTCAAAGGTTGATTAAACAGAAACGGCGTATTGCTGTTGATGTCGATTTATCCAAGTTCTTTGATCGGGTTAACCATGATCTGATGATGTCAAAACTAGCTGTTCGTATTCGGGACAAAAGGTTGCTGGCATTAATTGGTCATTATCTTCGAGCGGAAATTATGGATAAAGGAAAACTATTGCCAAGCACTGAAGGTGTGCCGCAAGGTGGTCCACTCTCACCCTTGCTGTCGAATATTTTACTCGATAGTTTGGATAAAGAACTGGAAAATCGTGGTCATCAATTTGCTCGTTACGCTGACGATTTTATTATCTTAATGAAGTCAAAGCGTGCTGGTGAAAGAGTACTTGCCAGTGTTTCTCGATATCTTGAAAGCCGCTTAAAGTTGGTGGTAAACCCCGATAAAAGCCAAGTAGTTAAAGTGAGCCAAAGTCAGTTTTTAGGTTTTACTTTTTCCAACGGTAAAATCAAATGGCACCCGAAAACGCTACACAAATTTAAGCAACAAGTGCGTGTTCTGACAAACCGAAACTGGGGCGTCAGTATGCATTATCAGTTGCATAAATTGAGTTTATATCTGCGTGGTTGGATTAACTACTTTGGTATCGCTAACGCTTACCAAGATTGTGTCGATCTTGATCACTGGATAAGACGCAGAGTTCGAATGTGTTATTGGAGACAGTGGCGAAAACCAAGAACTAAGGTCGCCAATCTATTAAAACGTGGTGTCAGGCTCCAAGCGGCTGTTGGTTGTGGGATCACAAGCAAAGGCCCTTGGCGTAGTTCCAAAACACCGGGTATCAATCAAGCAATTGGTAACGATTATTTAGTTAAGGAGGGGTTATATTCGTTGAGAACAGGATGGATTAAAGTTCATTACCCTAACGGGTAAGTTAAGTGAACCGCCCTGTGCGGAACCGCATGCAGGGTGGTGTGGGGGCTGGAGGTTAGAGACCTCCGGCTACCCGATTAGGCACTTTCATTTTTCCTTACTGCTTCAATTACCTTTATAAGGTAATCAGGAGACACTGGCGTTTCTTTCGAGGTTGCAGATTCTTGAATAATCTCTCGCGTCGTTTGGCCATCAGTCATAATCGGATTTCTTTCTACAGCCAAAAAAGTATGGACGCACTTTTCTATCAGTGTTTTGTCATCAATGGAAATCGCTGCTTCCAATGCGACAAAATTATGCTCAATATTTGTAGCTTCGTTTTGAAAATATTTTATTTCAGCCAGGCTGGCTTTATATAATCTTAGGAAAAAATATGAAAATACCTCAATGATAAGAACGATAGATAATCGAGGTAGAAACTCCATTGCAAAATCACCTAACGACGAATGAGTGCCTTCTTTTGCTAATACGAAAAAAGATAAAGCTACCACACCAGATAGTGCTGTAATTACGCCCAGAACCAAGTTGACTGTGCCTCGCCTACCAAGAGCATCTATTTCTTTATATATGCGATCTAAAGTTGATTTTCCACGCTTAAATATATCTAGCCTATACTCAGAGCCCTTGATTTCATCCTTCAATTTATCAATGTAGCTTGCATTTGCCTCTGCATTTATCCTATTTAGTATTTCATCTGTTATGTTCTTCTCATCTTCTTCTGATACTGGAGATGTTTGTTTTGCTAATCTTGTCTTCAACTCATGACGCAAATGGTCAATTTCATATTTGTACATCTCGTCCCTTGAGGATGACAAATTTGTACCACTCAGGAAACGAACCATAACGAGTGCCATGACAGCACCTACCGTTACCAATGCAAGTAACACACTCTCCTTGTTTTTATCAAAGCCAGAAAACTCGTCCGTTAGAAAAGGAACAAAAGATATAGTCATAGCAACTACCATCATAGGCAACAGTATGGTGTCTTTATCTCTTAATAAAATTCGTATCAGTCTATTCATGGTTTATTTCCCTATGGATGCCTAACGCCAAAATAAATTGAGCATGTCTTTCAATGCTTCAACTTTCATTGCCTTGTTAGTGTTTCTACAAGCCCACTGCGCATACAAAGTATGTGCATAAATAGTGCAGTTGGACAACCAAAAAGAAAGACAAGCAAGCCCAATTTAGATGAAATACTGAAAGCCAAAATTCCTGGAAGTGAGCCAGCGGCGATTACCGTCAAAAAATTTGCCACGTTTTTATCAATAAGGGCGATGTACACAGGTAAACCATATAGTCCTAAAACAATACCGCCCAAAAGAAAACCAAACAACGTGCCGTTAATCAGAAAGCTAAATACTCTCATGTATTCAAAAGACGGATACACTTCAATAATACCTGCAAAAGTACTACCAACAACGCATCCGAGGAAAAGCCCAAGCAAACCTTTAGAGTATAATTTTGAGTATTTCACAGATAGTTTCATTTGCTACACTAACGCCGAGCATAACTGCAAAACGCTTTTCTGTTTTGTCTGTTACTGCGTCTTGTTCTTGGCGAGTTAGTCATATCTATAAGTTGAGTGATGGTTCTTTTCACGCTACTTAACCATTCAGTTACAACGAGTTTACGCGAGAAAGAAAACAAAGAAAATACGGCGACGAGACAGGCTTCACTGTAAAAGCGATTTCGGATCAGTTTGGAAGCAAGCCGAGCTTCAACGTGTCCGCTCTCGCTTTTACAGTAACGCTGAAAATTTGGCACGTCAACTCCTTTATTTTTTTAGGGCGCAATCCCTACAAATTTCACTGCTTCTTGTTGCAGTGGCTCAATCCCATTTATGTATTTTATAAGCCATAAAATGGTTTCTGACTTGATGCCCAAGAACAGCTGATTGAATGCAGTAAATCTCATTAATATTCAAACGACCGTTTAACTGCATTTCGACTTTTTAATAATTATCAAATACTTACCTAACTTCATAGCTATGTCAAGCTCCGTATTTAATAAGATTAACTGCAATTAAATACAAGTGCACTTTTTATTCCTTTTCAAAATCAATGAGTTATAAATATTAAGCTTCTCAATAACAAAATTATTGACTGGAACTACTTGTTTGAGTAGTATGGTTTAACGTCATTATCAAGGAGGAGAATGAGAAAATGAAAAGAAACTCAAAGTTAATGTGGTTGGTTAGAGCCAAAATTAGAACCATGCAATATTCATATGCAACCGAAAAAACTTATGTTTATTGGATTAAATATTTCATTCATTTTCACAAGCTTCGCCATCCCAAAGACATGTCTTCTGAAGAAGTGAATCAGTTTTTAACTCATCTGGCTGTCACAAAAAATGTAGCCCCGGCCACTCAAAACCAAGCATTATGTGCATTGGTCTTTCTTTATAAACAGGTTCTTGAACAACCGCTAGGTGAAAACTCTATCAATGCTGTACGAGCCAGAACACATCGTAATTTACCTGTTGTATTATCCCTTACTGAAGTCAAACGACTACTTGGTGTTATGAATGGTTTACCTAAGTTAATAGCGCAAGTGGTATATGGAACAGGATTAAGAAAGAGTGAAGTGCATCGTTTGAGAGTAAAAGATATTGATTTTGATAGAAGCCAAATAACAGTGAAAAGAGGAAAAGGAAACAAAGACAGGCCACTACCATTGCCTGAAGCTTGCAGGGATGAATTGCAGAAACAATTAGAGTTTGTAAAACAATTACACTTAAAAGATCGAAGAGAAAATATCAATGGGGTTGAGTTACCTTATGCTTTGGAAAGAAAAGAACCTAATGCCGGAAAAACTTTTGCCTGGCAATGGGTATTTCCTAGTTTACGCATTAGTACCGATCCAAGAACTTTTATTATTCGCCGACATCACTGCCACCCAAGCGTTTTTGCTAAGCAGGTAAAGAAAGCGGTTTTAAAAGCGGGTATCAACAAAAAGGTGACGGCTCATGCTTTTAGACATTCTTTTGCCACTCATTTATTAGAGTCAGGGGCCGATATTAGAACAGTTCAAGAATTACTTGGGCATACCGATGTAAGAACCACACAAATTTATACGCATGTATTAAACCGAAATTCTTCTGGTACATTGAGTCCATTAGATAAGCTTTAATAATATTTTTGTTTTTATCAATCATAAAAAAACTGGATTGCAAAATTATCTTAAAATACACCAATTAATTTATCTATTTTTATTTTTTAATAAAGCTCAATTCTATCTACCTACTAACAGATCAAATTGCTTAAAAAGAGCATAAGAAATTGCACGTTAATATCCAAAATAAAAACGTTGTTTTTTCCTATTTTTTCTTAGGTTTTTACTGCTTTTTTATGATAGTATTTCTCCTGCAATCGACTGTTGTTTAGTCGGTCATTTTGCAAGAACTGAAATGTTTGAATGGCATTTTTTTCTGTTTGTAAAAACAGGTGATGAGAAAATAAAGTTTGAACGATTTGTCAGTTGCAAACTAAAACCATTAACTTAAAAGTTAGTTGGCCGTTAAGACGCCCCGGGCAGTAGTACCACCTACCACCCAGAGCTAGGCCACAGTCACTCCAGGAGAGTAACCATGACTTGTCTTTATTATAAAGGTTTGTCGCTAACAGCGCGAGCCCAGTTTTTCAAACACCTTAGGTGTGTTTTCATTATCACTAATCTCCATGCCTTGCATTTAACTTTTTGTTTCTTAAAGAAAAAAATCATTATTTAACCCCGTTTTAACCTGTTTCAGACAGATTGTTTGATATTTGAGATATTCAAATAAGGCTTACTTGTGCCCAAAAAACACAAAACAACCTTAAACAATCCGTCATAACCCAGTTTGAGAAGCTGGGTAAGTGCATGGTTAATGGGACCCAATGAATGATATCGAGTGCAAAAAAAAGCGTTTAGGCGTTTTTCTGGTCAGTTGAAAAGCTTGTTTTTGGAAATGGTTATTTTCATAAGCTAACTCATAAGCCGTATGACCAGTTTTTTAAAATCACAACTTAAAACTGTTAGCAAAAGAAACACAAAAGGAATTTAAAAGATGTTATTACCACCCAACAATCCATTGAATCAAAAACAAACCAAACAATTATTCAAAGAGACAAGAAACTTACTCGGACTTTCTGGTGAACTACTTGGTATTTATTTACCTCACTTTAAAAATACTCAACAACAGTACCAACTGTTTTCTTTATGTTGTAATTTTTTTCAAATGGAAAAACGTTTTAATTTACAACTCAATCAAATGGGAATTGATATTCTCAACTACCAATACAACACTGATATGTTGTTTAACACACCACTCATTCAATATGATTTTATCGATTATGTGAATCAGTTTTTAGAAGCGGTACAAAGTGGAAAGCAACCACTGATTATTCGCTCACCCAATCGAGGGCGTTACTAATGAAGAAACAACAGTCCAATAAAAAAATATTCTTCCAACAACAAGAAGTTGAAAGTACTTTATTATGTGCTAGAGAAGTGATGGATATGACCGCTCGTTTTTTATGTTCATTAGTTAAACATTCATCCAGCCACGACCATCAAAACATCATTTATTCACTCGCGCTCAGTTACGCACAAATGGAACAAATGATAAATGATCGTTTAAAAATAAATTTTGGCGTTAACTTAATTGAGCCAACGGAACAAACAATAAATTGCGAAATAGTTAAGGAATTAACAATTGCTTTCAATCAGTTTAAACAGATGATTGATGAGGCGAGTATTGAATGAATGTTATATTTTTAATATTTAGTTTGTAAACTATTTTTTACGTTAAAACTAAAGTTGTGATAGGTTATTTGAACGTTGCCATGCTTTTATCTGTCAGTTTAAAAAAGCGCTATTGACTAAGAAAACAACCAGGTTAAAACATGGCATTGATAATGGTATTTTTAAATTGAAATAATGACTGTCGATAGTGTTTTATCGTTTACCCAATTGTTTAGCCAAAATCGAATAATCAATATAAAAGATCGTTTGTGTTCTTTTTTTGAGCACAAAAAAGTGTGATTTTTCACAATAAATTAGTTATGTAAAATATTTATTATATGTTACCAGCAATGAGATGCTTCTTTGTTATTTGTGTTTTTTGATTATAAAATTAGCTAATATTAATAATTAAAAAGTGTGAAAATTAACACTGTTGAAATAATCTACAGTTATTAGATTGTTGTAATAAAAAATATAGTCCTTTATATAAAGCCTTTCCGTAGCGTTTGCTAAAGCAACTCGAAAAATAGATAAAAAAAAATCCTAAAAGTAGATAAATTCAAAAAATAAACTTTGTGAACCTGTTATCAGTTTTATTGCTACTGCTTAAATAAGATGATCCTGCTTCAACAGGTGGTCCTTGGATCCAAGAATGTTTCATTATAACTGCATAATTAAATAATATGTTGATGCCGCCTCTGGAATGAAGCTGAAATTCAGAGGTACTAATAAAAATTAGTTAATAAAAACGACAATAGGTTTAAGTGTTATTTAATATTTAGATCGTTGTTCATAAAACTATACACCAATACACAAGGAAAAAATTATGAAAAAAACTAAGTTTGCTCTTAGCGCCATTACTATCGGATTGCTAGGTTCGACGTTGGTACAAGCAGCAGAAAGACATTATCTTCAAGAGATGAGTTCTGAACTATCTGTTATGTCTTCAAATGTTTCATTAGCTAGCTCAAATGGCGCACATCAAATCTTAGGTTTAAGTGCTGACGAGTCACTGCAAGTTGTTAAAACCTATGCTGATGCTGATGGTGGAACAACTGTTCGTTATCAACAAATGTACAAAGGTCTACCTATTTTTGGTGATCACGCAATCATCTCTCGTTATGCTGATAACAGCTTCAAACTAGCACATGGTGCAGTATTTAATGGTATTGCTGCTGATATCGCTAGCGTTGATCCAAAAATCTCATTAGCTGCTGCTGTTAAAACAGCTAAAGCTGCAAGTCTTTCTGAAAATGGTTTAACTTCTCAGCAAGTAAGCTACGAAAATGAGCAAAGCGCATTAGGTATTAGAGTTCATGAAGGTAAAGCTCAACTTGTTTATCAAGTAAGTTATGTACAATATGCTGATGAGCCTTCACGTCCTACAATGATGATTGACGCTATGACTGGTGAAATCCTTTCTAGCTACAATAATCTTCAACATGCACAAGTTGGTACAGGCCCTGGCGGAAACCAAAAAACTGGTCGTTATGAGTATGGTACAGATTTTGACAAAATGGATGTGAACCAATCTGGTAACACTTGTACAATGCAAAATACGAATGTTAAAACTATTAACTTAAACCATGCTCAATCTGGTGGTTCTGTTCATAGCTTTACTTGCCCAGAAAATACAGTAAAACAAATTAATGGTGCTTACTCTCCACTAAATGATGCGCATTTCTTCGGTGGCGTTGTTTATAAAATGTTTAACGACTATGTCGGTGTGCCTCCGCTAACTTTTCAGTTGCAAATGAGAGTTCACTACGGTAACAGCTACGAGAATGCTTTCTGGAATGGTTCAGCAATGACTTTTGGTGATGGTCGTACGACTTTCTACCCACTAGTTAGCTTAGACGTTTCTGCTCATGAGGTAGCTCATGGTTTTACTGAGCAAAACTCTGGTCTTGTATATTCTGGTAAATCAGGTGGCTTAAATGAAGCTTACTCTGATATGTCTGGTGAAGCTGCTGAGTTCTTCAATAACGGAACTAACGATTGGTTAGTTGGTTCTCAAATCTTTAAAGGGACTGGTGCATTACGTTATATGAACAACCCAACTAAAGATGGACGTTCTATCGATAAGCAATCAGATTACACTTCTGGTATGGATGTACATCATAGTTCTGGTGTTTACAACAAAGCTTTCTACAACTTAGCGACAACGTCTGGTTGGGATACTAAAAAAGCTTTCCAGGTTTATTCAAAAGCGAATCAAAAGTTTTGGACTGCTAGCACTAACTGGGATCAAGCGGGTAACGGTGTATTAGATGCTGCTTGTGAACTTGGTTTTAATGTTGATCAAGTTAAAGCTTCATTAACGGCTGTTGGAATTAACTCTAACCCAAGTAATGACAACTGTGGTACAACTCCTCCTCCTCCTCCAGGTGGTGATGTATTAGAAAACGGTAAGCCTGTTACTGGTCTTTCTGCGGCTAAAGGTAAAGATGTGGTTTACACTATGGAAGTTCCTGCTGGCGCTTCTAATGTGAAATTCACTATTTCTGGCGGAACGGGTGATGCTGACTTATATGTTAAGTTTGGCTCAGCTCCAACTGATACAAGCTATGATTGCCGTCCATACAAAAATGGTAACTCTGAAACTTGTACTGGTAGTCAAACTGGTGGAACTTACTATGTACGTCTTAAAGGTTACACTGCTTTCTCTGGTGTGACTTTAACTGGTAGTTACAGCGATTCAACTGGTACTGATCCAATCGATAGAACAGAAACAATTAGCTCTCTTCCTCGTGGTCAGTGGGCTCGTTTCACTCAAGTATTACCTGCGGGTTACTCTAACTTGAATGTATCTATTTCTGGTGGAACAGGTGATGCTGACTTGTACGTGCGCAAAGGTGCAGAGTCAACAACTTCATCTTACGATTGTCGTCCATACAAAAATGGAAACTCTGAAAGCTGTAACTTTAATAATCCAGCAGCAGATACATGGCATATTGATGTTCGTGGATACAGTTCAGCGTCTAACGTTACTGTAAGTATCAAAGCAACACCTAGTAAATAATTTTTACTGATTGTTTGCTTTTGAAAAGAAGGGCTGTAAAGCCCTTCTTTTTTATTTATAGAGTGTGATTATTGGCTTTTTAGTCATCAGTACTTATCATTTCATTAATCATTATTTTGTTAGGTTTGTTCATGAGTAGTGAGCATTTGACCGTATGAGTTCGCCATTTACTCAACCTTTGTAGCTAGATATGGCGTGTTATTAAAGTGTGGCTGTAGTTCTTATCTGAGTTTTTTGGAAGCTATCAAAATCTAATCATAATCTCAATATTCAACAATAGTGATCGTTAATAAAATTTAAATATTAAGTATAAGGAAATTATTATGAATAAAATCAGTTTTACTCTTAGTGCTATTACAATCAGCTTATTTAGTTCGGCAATGCTTCAAGCAGCAGAAAGGCAATATCTATCAGAGTTGAATCAAAAGCTGACTACGGTTACGACTAATGTTGTAATGGATAGCAGTGATAATGTTCGACAAATGTTAGGTTTTTCTGCGGAAGATTCACTTCAAGTTTTTAAAACCTATGTTGAAGCTAATGGTGATACAACTGTGCGTTATCAGCAAATGTATAAAGGCTTACCTATTTTAAATGATCATATTATCCTTACTCGTGATGCGAGCAATCATTTTAAGCATGCTCACGGGGCGATGGTGAGTGGAATTGAAGCCGATCTGATATCTGTCTCGCCAAAAATATCTTTGAAAGATGCTATTAAAAAAGCAAAGGCTGTCGACTTTTCTGAAAACGAGCTAGTTTCTACTCAGTTAGTCCATTATGAAAATGAACAAAGTCAATTAGGTATTCGATATCATGAAGGAAAGGTCCAACTTGTTTATCAAGTGAGTTATGTTCAATTGGCGGATCAGCTTTCTCGTCCGATAACTATTATTGATGCAATAACTGGTGAAATTCTTGAACGCTATGATAATTTGCAAACGGTAAAAATTGGTACTGGCCCTGGAGGTAATACAATTACTGGTAAGTATTATTATGGTGTCGATTTCGATAAATTAGATGTTACTCAATCTGGCAATATGTGTTTGATGGAAAATAGCAATGTTAAAACCATCGATATGAATAACCAGACTTCGGGGGGATCCGTTTATCAATTTGTCTGTCCAGAGAGTAAAGGTAGAGAGGTCAATGGTGCTTTTTCACCGTTAAATGATGCGCATTTTTTTGGCGGAGTTATTTACGACATGTATAACGATTATGTTAATACAGCACCACTTAATTTTCAGCTAAAAATGAGAGTTCATTATGGCAACAACTATGCTAATGCTTTTTGGGATGGTCGACAAATGACATTTGGCGATGGTGGAATGCCGCTAACTATTTTAGATGTGTCTACACATGAAGTGAGCCATGGTTTTACCGAGCAGAACTCTGGGCTTGAATATAAAAATAAGTCGGGTGGCTTGAATGAAGCTTTTTCTGATATGGCTGGTGAAGCCGCTGAATTTTTTCTTAAAGGGACAAATGATTGGAAAGTTGGGGCTGATGCGATTCCTGGTGGCATGAGACATATGGATGATCCCACTAAAGACGGTAAGTCTATCGATAAACAATCGGACTACACCGATGGTATGGATGTTCATTATAGCTCGGGTGTTTTTAACAAAGCTTTTTACAACTTAGCAACTGCGCCAGGATGGGATACTAAAAAAGCTTTTCAGCTTTATGCGAAAGCCAATCAAAAATATTGGACCGCTAGCACTAACTGGGATCAAGCAGGCAACGGTATTTTGGATATAGCTTGTGAACTTGGTGTAGATGTTAATCAAGTTATGCTCTCGTTGGTATCTGTGGGAATCAATTCAAACCCTAGCGACGCTACTTGTAAAATAATACCAACGCCTGGAGGAAACAAGTTAGAAGATGAAGTGCCTGTAACTGGTCTTTCTGCCAATAAAGGAGAAGAGATTATTTACACGATGTTTGTTCCATACCATGGGAGTAATGTAAAAATTGAGACTTATGGTGGTACGGGAGATGCTGATTTGTACGTTAAGTTTGGTTCTATGCCAACAGACACTGATTATGATTGTCGACCATACCGAAATGGTAATGGTGAAGATTGCTATAGCAATCGCTATAATGGCACCTATTATATCCGCATAAAAGCATACGCCGATTTTAATGATGTGACATTAGTAGGTAGTTATGAGCATAGTAGTGATCCAAGTAATGAGCCTATTGACAGAACAGAAGCAATTGGTTCTCTTCCTCGTGGTCAGTGGGCGCGTTTTACTCAAGTATTACCTACGGGTTACTCAAACTTGAATGTATCTATTTCAGGTGGTAGTGGTGATGCAGACTTGTATGTGCGTAAAGGTGCAGAATCAACAACTTCATCTTACGATTGTCGTCCATACAAAAATGGAAATGCTGAAAGCTGTGATTTCACTAACCCAGCAGCAGATACTTGGTATATTGATGTTCGAGGATATAGTGCTGCGTCTAATGTTACGTTAAAAATTAAAGCAGTTCCGAGTGAATAGCTTTTACTGATTGTTTGCTTTTGAAAAGAAGGGCTGTAAAAGCTCTTCTTTTTATGGCTTGCTTTTGAGGTAGTGAGAGTGTTATTAGTGAAAGTTATTAGTAATAATATTGGTATTATTTTTTAATTGGACATAGAAGCCTCATTATTTTTTGTGAAATAACTAATGAGGCAATGTGAAATTAATCTAGTAAGACAAGTAATCATTTTATAGTCCCCTTTGCCATTCTTGACGGAGCACAATCGTTTGTGGCTTCGTCAATGCGGCTTCAACTTGTGATAGAAGCTTTTCTTTATCTTGACCTAAAATGCCTTTGAGTACCAAATAATTCGATGCATGATCACTTCGAAAAATCGTTTTTTCCAAATCCAATTCTTGTAAGAGCCATTGCATTTCCTGAAATAGTTGTTGCTGAGTTAACGGATTAAATTCTGGAAAGTGATTTCTAAATCTCTGCTCACTCTTTGGAAAAGTAACGACCAATGTAGAAAGATATTCTGGTTGAGCTGCGTTCATCAGTTTTGCTGAATTAATGGCATGTTGTTTCGATAGTGTTGTACCACCCAAACCATTTAAAATCATCACTGAAGATTTAATACCGGCTGCTTTTAATTTTTGTAAAGCCATGAGCGATGAATGAAAAGTTTCTCCTTTATTCACTTTATCCAATACTTCATTATCTCCCGACTCACAACCTACATAAACCATTTTTAAGCCAGATTTTTGAAGTGATATGAGCTCTTCGACAGATTTGTTTTTCAAATTTCTAGGTAGGCAGTAACTAGTCACTCGATTAACATTCGGTAAATATTGTTTGATATCTTGCAATGTTTCAATAAGGCGTCTGGTTGATAATGTTAATGCATCACCATCAGCTAAAAAAACGCGATTAGGAAAGTTTTGCTGTTGTGAAGCTAGGCTTAACTCAAGTTGAATTTGTTCTCGAGACTTAAAATTGAAAGACTTGCCGGGTGATGTATACATTTCGCAAAAGGTACATTGATTCCAAGAGCAACCATTGGTGATTTGTAAAATGTAAGATTTCCATTCACTAGGAGGACGAAAAACTGGCTCTGTATAGTACATAATGTATTAATAGGTTTTGGGTAAGTGGTATGTTCATATATAGCTCAATCACTATAAATTGTCACAATAAAAGCCGTTATTTTTGCCGCTCTTTTCGTTGCCTGACTTGTCCATAGAGCGGCTATGCACTGAGCCAGACGCCTTAATAGTGACAAAAATCCCTGACTTTTCTCTATGCCAATTGATAGTGATTTAGCTATATGACTTGAATTTAGTTTAGCAATAATCGTTATTGAAAAACAGCCTTCTTAATTTTCTATTAATCATTTAAGTTTTCTTCTCGGTTTAAAAATTTATTGATGACTTGTTAATAGAATGTAACATTGAGTCGTTTTGTAACATTTTTCTGTATTTAGGACAAAACTGGTTAATATCTGTTGGTTAGAATCGTTCTTCTGCAACAGGATGAGGAATACTGCAATGCGTATAAAACAACTTTTTCTTACTATAACGGCAAGTGTTATTGTGATTGGGTCTGCTAGTGCAACCGATAAGCAGTATAATGCTGTTGACGGTTCACTTTATACAAAAATATGCATGACAGCAGCTAATGGTAATAAGTTGCAGCTGATTAAAGTGATTGAAGATAGTGGGTTTAGTCATCATTATGTTGCTAATCAAGTGACGTGTAATGGAATGAATATTGGCCAGTTTGCTGCACAGGCTGGTAATCAAGCCGCACATAATTACTTAAATAAATTTTTGAAGAAAAGTTCTGAAGAAGCCCGCATTGCTAAGCAGTAGTCGTTAATTCGTACAAAGATAGATTAAAATTAAAAAGCCAGTAATTTGCTGGCTTTTTTGTTTGGTTTGCTTTACATATAAAATAAGTAGCTTAAATTATCGTTAGTTCTATAACAAAAATTATTGCCAAATTTTGTACGCCCATTTAGTTAGCCCACTAGCGACGCTACCATAATAGTCACCGTCAAGGATCTCTACATTGGGTATGATTTGTGTAATCGCTTTTCTAACCGAAGGTGATTTTGCACTACCACCAGTAATATAAACGGTGTCAGGTTTTGTAGCTGCCTGCACCAAGCATTCCTTAATAAGGTTTTGAATCAGCTTGAGAGGACGTTCAACCGATGACTCAAAGGTAGTCTGGTTGACTTCTTTGATTAGGTTAGCTTCTATATAATTGAGGTTGAGTTGTGTCAGTGGTGAGTCGCTCAGCGCTATTTTTGCTAACTCTGCGGTGTGGACTAAATGATGATTTTGCTTAGATGCTTGCAAACTAATCAATCGCTCTATTAGTTCAGGTGCTAATGCATCCATTTTGAGAGTCTTTAAATATCTAGTGAACGATTGACTATTAAATGTCGTTTGTTCTCCAACGTGATTAATTGATACTGTGCTCCAAAAAGGGGCGTTAGGCATTTTGAGCCCTTTTTTTTGTAAACCGCCTAAGCCAAAGAGAGGCATTAGAGCGTGGTAAGCTAGCTGAATATCCAAATCATTTCCGCCAATACGTTGACCCGTGTGAGCTAAAAAACTAGCTGTTCTATCTGTTTGGTTAATATAAGAAGGCCCCATTTTAACCATTGAGCAATCTGTTGTACCCCCACCTATATCAATCACTAACACGACTTTATCTTGAACCAAATGGGTTTCAAAATCGATACCTGCTGCTAACGGCTCAAAAAGAAATTCGATTGACTGGTATCCGCAGCGTTGAGCCGCTTTGGTCATAATCTCAATTGCTTGGTGATTACTTTTTTCGCTATTGACGCCTTGGAAATTAATTGGTCGACCAATGACTACCTGAGTAATCGTTTTTTGAGTTTGGCTCTCAGCGTTTTGTTTAATATTAAGCATCATCGCTGACACTAAGTCTTCAAAAAATCGAATTTGAATATTTGATAGACCTGTTGAACCTAAAAATGACTTTGGGGATTTTATGAATATTCCTTCTTCTGGTAATTCAATATAGTGTTTGATCGCTTCTTTACCAAAAAAGTGAAATACATCATCACTTTCAATACCGAGTGTTCTTCTGCTAGCGGCTGATTTTTGTAGTTCGAGTAAACGTTCTTGTTTATAATTTTCTTTAAACTGCCCCGTTAAATTTTGAAATAAAAACTCACAAATAGCATTTCTGTCTAAGGTATACAAAGTAGATGGTAGAAACTTTTCGTCTTTATAAAGGGAAAGTAACTCGACCTGGGTATTTGAAATAATCCCAATTGCAGAATTGGAAGTACCAAAATCTAATCCGGCAAACATAAATACACCTGTTTATTAAATCTCGAAGAAGGCTCTATATAAAAGGGGGAGGCGAGTTTATAGAAAAACTTAACCTATTGCTAGAAAAACAACGGGTTAAGTCCATTTAACCAGATGAGCTTTGAACAAACAAATCATCCGTTTCCTTATCTAAAACTTTGGTTTATTTAAATCCATAGCGAGGGTTGTTTGTTGTTTAGATTACTCTTGAGGTGTATCTAAACCCACACCAACAATTTCTCCAGTAGGCTGCTCTCCTTGAACAATAATAATTTCAACACGCCTATTCGTTGCTCTTCCTTCGGCGGTGTTGTTGTCTGCAATGGGTTTTGTATCAGCGTAGCCTGTGATGACAAAGCGTCCTTTATCTAACAAACCGCTACGCAATAATTCGCGTGTTACTGAGCCAGCACGGCCTCCTGAAAGCTCCCAGTTTGAACGAAAGTATTCGTTATCTATCGGTAAATTGTCAGTGTGACCTGCAACGCGAATTTCTCCTTTGGTGTCACTTAATATGGTTTCAATTTTTCTGATAACAGGAATGAATTCAGATTCTATGGTATCTGAAGCTGAGGCAAATGAGCCTTTTTCTCTAATTCTGATAACAACATAAGCGCCTTTAGCTAATAACTCGACTTGTCCGTCAATAATTTCTTGCTGTAAATCATTGGCTATCGATTTGGCGAGAGCTTCGGCTTCGGCTTGGGCTTTAGCAAGGCGAGCGGCTCTTTCTTCACTAGTTTCGTTAGTGCTATCACTTTGTGTTTGGCTTTCATTGTTAGTAGCGTCTTGGGTCTGAGTGCCTTTTCCTTTGTTAGATTTTTCTCCAGCGCCTTCGTTGGAGTCTTCGTCACTTGGTTCATCGAACTCTAAAGTCTCTTTAGTAATATCAATAGTTTGCTGCATGATAGCTTCTATTACCGTAGGCTTGGGCTTACCAGGAGAGAATTCGCGTGCAATGATACTTGTGCCTTTGGGAATATCTTTTACATCAACTTTATTTTGTACTCCGAAAGCAAATTTCATTGAACCCGCAATTTGTTTGAATTTTAAAACATCCATTTCAGAAAAAGATAGTAGTAGCACAAAGAAGCACATTAAAAGAGCCATTAAATCTGCAAAAGTCCCCATGTAGGCGGGGAGTCCTTCGGGAGGGCAGTCACATTCTTCTTCATTACTCATGACTTTATCCTAGTCTTCAGCAGCTGGACGTTTGCTTTCTGCCAGATAGCCATGTAAAACCTGCTCAATCACTCGCGGATTTTGTCCTGCTTGAATGCCAAGTAAACCATCGATAATTAGCTTTTTAGAGACTTTTTCTTCTGAGTCACGTAGCTTGAGTTTTTCGGCTATGGGAATTCCAACCATGTTGGCCATTATAGCGCCGTATAGTGTTGTTAATAGGGCAACAGCCATTGCTGGTCCGATTGATTTAGGATCATCCATATTTGATAACATAGCAACCAAACCGACTAAAGTTCCTATCATTCCCATTGCTGGTGCAACATCAGCCATGGACTTAAAGACGCCAGCACCACTGGCGTGGCGTGCAGATGCCATTTGAACATCTTTTTCTAAAATTGATCGAACCACATCACCATCATGCCCATCAACTAATAGGCCGATTCCTTTTTGCATAAAAGGATCACTAATTTCTGCCCCTTCAAGTGCGAGCAAACCGCTTTTTCTGGCCATGTCTGCAAGTTCTACAATGCTTTCTATCAGCTCATCACAGTTTGGGGACTTAAATGTCAGTGCTTTCATCCCCGAACTGGCTGCACTGATGAAATCTTTTATAGAATAGGTCATTAAAACAACAAAGTGAGTACCTACTACGACAATAAGTATTGATGGCACGTCTATAAATGTAAGAATGCTGCCACCTAGCACCATAGCCATTACAACCATGGCAATTGCGCCGAGCAATCCGACAATTGTTGCTATATCCAAATTTAAAAGCTCCTTTGCTTTCAATTGGTTGCAGCTACTATTGGCTACAACTCATTTTTTTAAGTGACTATTCAAAGGTTAGCTAAGATTCGTCACAATTCCAGTATCTAACTTAAATTCTGCTTTTAAATGGCTAATTATTTCTTTCATACAAAAAATGCGAGACAATAGCGCCCTATTTATCCGTCGAGATACTTTTATGGGTTCGAAAAAATTATCTTTTGAAGAGCAACTGAAATCATTGGAAGACATTGTTTCTAAGTTAGAGAAAGGCGATTTGCCGCTTGAAGATTCCTTAGCTCAGTTTGAAAAAGGCGTGAAGTTGACTCGTGAGTGTCAGCTATTGCTTGATCAAGCGCAGCAAAAAGTCACTATTCTGACACAGGATGGTGAAGAACCTGAAGTTTATACAAAAGACTAGTTTATATGCCACATCAGTACTTTTTAAAACAAGTTCAGTCTCGTGTTGCCACTTTACTAGAGGCTCATTTGCCTTCAGGTAATCTTGAGCCTAAACGTTTACATCAAGCGATGCGACATTCGGCTTTAAATCCTGGAAAGCGTCTGCGTCCAGCATTGGTTTTTGCAACCGGGGAAATGTTAGGCGCTGCTCCTTCTAAATTAGATATTCCTGCATTAGTGGTTGAGCTGATTCATGCTTATTCTTTGATTCATGACGATCTCCCTTGCATGGATGATGACGATCTTAGACGTGGTCTTCCAACTTGCCATATCGCTTTCGATGAGGCGACTGCTGTGTTGGCTGGAGATGCACTTCAAACACTCGCTTTTGAGCTATTAGCTGGCTCGAAGGTATTAAATATAGCAGCAGATATTCGCCTGCAAATGCTTGCGGAACTGAGTCAAGCTAGTGGCTCTTTAGGAATGGGGGGCGGCCAGGCGATTGATTTGGAAATGACCGATAGGGCGACAGATTTGACAACATTAGAGTCAATGCACCGCATGAAAACTGGAGCGCTTATTAATGTGTCTGTTAAGTTAGGCTATTTAGCTAGCGACGTGAGAGACGAAAGCGTTTTGCAAAATTTACAGACTTATAGCGAATCTTTAGGGTTGGCGTTTCAGATTTGGGATGACGTGTTAGATATTGAAGCCGATACTGAAACACTTGGTAAACCTCAAGGATCAGATCAAGCAAAAAATAAATCAACGTTTCCCGCTTTGTTGGGATTAGATGGTGCAAAACAGCGTGCAAAAGCGCTTGTAGAAACAGCTTTAGCTGCTTTACATGAACTGCCATATAATAGTGATAATTTAGCCGCATTTGCTAACTATATTATTCAAAGACGTTATTAATAGAAATTAACATCATGAGTCAATAATGGAACTCGTTGTTCCTGAGAGAAAAGAAATATTAGATATGTTATGTAATCCAGAAAAATATCCGTTTCTAGCTAATATCCAGTCGCCTGAAGATTTACGTGCGCTTCCTCAGTCCTCTTTAGAAGATGTTGTTTCTGAGTTGCGTGAGTTTTTGATTGATTCGACTAGTCAATGTGGTGGACATTTTGCAGCAGGGTTGGGAACGGTTGAGTTAACAGTTGCTTTGCATTATTTGTTTAATACTCCGGAAGATAAAATTGTTTGGGATGTTGGTCATCAAGCCTATCCGCATAAGGTATTAACGGGTCGTAAGGAAGCTTTGATTTCAATTCGCCAAACAGATGGATTGCATCCATTTCCTAGCCGTTATGAAAGTGAGTTTGATGCTTTTGGGGTTGGTCACTCAAGCACATCGATTAGCGCTGCTTTAGGTATGGCTATTGTTGCCAAAGCGAAAGGTGATGAGCGTCGTTTTGCTGCGGTAATCGGCGATGGTGCAATGACAGCAGGTATGGCTTTTGAAGCGTTAAATCATGCGGCAGATTTAGATGCTAATCTAACGGTTATACTCAATGATAATGATATGTCTATTTCTGAAAATGTTGGTGGTTTAAATAATTATCTTGCTAAAGTTTTATCTGGAAAATTTTATAGCAGTATTAAAGAAGGTGGCAAAAAAGTGTTGCAAAATATGCCAACGATTTCTGAGTGGGCTCATCGAGTCGAAGAGCATATGAAAGGAATGGTATTGCCTGGTACATTATTTGAAGAGCTTGGTTTTAATTATATTGGACCAATCGACGGCCATAACTTACCCACTTTATTGACAACTATTGCAAATATTAAAGCTTTAAAGGGACCACAGTTATTACATGTGGTGACTCGCAAAGGTAAAGGGTTTGAGCCAGCAGAAAAAGATCCGATTGCCTACCATGCTGTACCTGTATTCAATCCTAGAGATACACAACTACCTAAATCAAAAAAGAAGCTGACTTACTCTAATATTTTTGGTCAGTGGTTATGTGATATGGCTAAGTCTGATGAGCGTTTGATGGGGATTACTCCTGCGATGCGTGAAGGTTCAGATTTAGTGGCATTTTCAAGAGCGTTTCCCGAACGTTACTTTGATGTTGGTATTGCCGAACAGCATGCTGTTACGCTTTCAGCGGGTATGGCTTGTGAAGGAGCTAAGCCTGTTTGTGCAATTTATGGGACATTTTTACAGCGTGGTTATGACCAGCTAGTACATGATGTGGCTTTACAAAATTTAGATGTATTATTTGCTATTGATCGTGGTGGTTTGGTTGGTGGCGATGGGGCGACTCATCATGGTGCGTTCGATCTGAGTTATTTAAGGTGCATACCTAACATGGTTATTATGACGCCGAGTGATGAGAGTGAGTGCCGCTTAATGTTATCGACAGGTTTTTATCATGATGGACCAGCAGCGGTTAGATACCCAAGAGGAACGGGGGTTGGCGCAGAAGTTGGTCACTCTTTAGATACTTTAGCGATTGGAAAAGCTAAACTTCGAAGAGAAGGGAAAAAAACGGCTTTATTGGTTTTTGGTAGTTTGTTGAATACTGCTGCAGCGGTGGCAGAGGAAATTGATGCTACTCTTGTTGATATGCGTTTTGTTAAGCCGCTTGATGTAGAAATGATTATAACTTTGGCTAAATCGCATCAGCAGTTTGTGACGATTGAAGAAAATGCGATTGCTGGTGGTGCTGGTAGCGCTGTGAATGAGCTTCTTTGTCAGCAGAACCTTTTGGTGAATACGATTAATTTAGGACTTCCTGATCGATTTATTGAGCATGGGGAACCTTCAGATTTATTGAGCCGTTGCGGGTTGGATAAAAAAGGTATATTACAAGCAATAAAAGTGTTTAGTTAAGTCATTTGCTCAAAAGAGTTCCACAAAATATATCGTTTGTGAAACTCTTTTAAAGGCAAAACCTGCGCATAAATCGCTATAAAGTTCAAACGCCCTAAAAGCATAAGAAGACTTGTTTATGTTTTATCTGATAGGTGCTTGAGTTAATTGGCGTAATAAGATTTTACGTTTTTCTTCTGCACTCTTTTCTCCCTTTGCCGGGCTTAGTGATGATTGAACATTGGTTGTTTCAAAGGGAACACTATTAGGCTGGCAAATTGTATTTTTAGCTTCTGGTAGTTCTCCGGTAAGTAAGTAATTGGAAACAATACTGTCAGCACAAGCAGATAGAAAAGGTGTTGTGTGGCCCCAAGCTTCAACTGTTAATAAGCGAGAGTTCGGCATTAACTCTGCTGAAATTTCGGCACCATGATATGGGGTTGCGGGATCGAAGCGGGTGCTGGCCACGAGTATAGGGTGGTTTGTTTGGTGATCAAAAGGGCCTGTAAATCGGTTTTTTGCCGGGCTTTTCCAAAACTTACAAGGACTGGATGCCCATGTCCAATACGCCCCAAAATATCCATTTTTATCATTTGAAATTTGAGCGGCTAGAGGCCAAAAAAAGTAGTCGCGGGGGTTTTCTGAGTCACTACATAGAACGCTGGTAAAACCCTCGCTGGATTGTGGAAGCTTTTCAGTAAAGCGAAGTTCTTTGGTAAAGTTTAAGCTATCATATAAATTGGCTAAGTCGGAGGCGATTTTTTGTGGGGTTTGTGCCAGTTCAATATTGAGTAAAAATTGAGCCAGGTTTGACCATGATGCCGAGTTATACATTGAGCTTGCCGTTATATTTAATAATACATCACTTGTTAATAGGAAAGTTTGGTTCTCATCTATTGGTATTTCTAATGGCTCGATTTTTAAATGTTGGTAAATAGCATCATATCTTTGTGAGGCATTACCCGCAAAAGTACAAGTGTCTGACTGGCTGTCACATAATCGAAAAAATTCATTGAGAGTATCCATGGTTCCAATATCACTTTTTAAGCGGGTTGTGATTGGTGTGTAGAAACTTTCATAGTTTCGACCTGTAGACCAAGCGATAGGGTCGAGTACGCCATCGATGATTAGAGAACGAATATTGTTTGGAAACATATTGGCATAAGTCATGCCTAAATATGAACCATAGGAGTAGCCGACAAAATTAATTTTATCGTCACCAACCGCTTGTCGAAGTAAATCGAGATCTCTTGCCACATCGGCAGTAGACATATTATTTAGTATTTGGCCGCCATTTTTTTTACAGGTTTTTGCGTAGAATTTATCGGCTTTTTTTCTGGCGATAATGTCTCTAAATGCTGTCGGGTTATCTGGGCCGCCTAATGCTTTTTGTTGCTCATCTGTCGTTTGAAAACAAGTTAATGGGCTACTGGCCGCAATACCGCGTGGGTCGAAACCTATCAAATCAAAATGAGCTCGTGTTTCCTGATCAAATAAATAAGGGCCTGCATTTAAAATAAGGTCAACACCTGATCCGCCTGGTCCTCCGGGATTTAAAAAGATGGAACCTATTTTATTATCAGGATCGGATGCAGGGTAGCGTGCTAGTGCCAAGGTTGTTGTTGTCAATTTTTCTGGGGAAGGGAGTGAGGCTAATTGACTGTAGTCTAAGGGAACTTCAATTGTTGCACATTCAAAAGGAGCAGGAATACCTTCGCAGGTTTGCCATTGTATTTTTGGAACAGAATATGAATTGAGTCTATTTAGCTGTTCTGGTATTACATTTGCAAAGGCAGTTGTGTGAGCGATGCTTAAAGAGGCTATGGTGAATATTGAAGATCGCTTTATTACTGATAGCGCTTTTTTGATTTTTTTGTATTGCATTATCATTTGAGTATGTTCATCTTTTTTCATTTTGTTATCTCATAATTAGTTAAAAATAAATAAGTTTTACGTTAGACAAAAATATTGAGAAGATAAATACGCCTTAGTAAATCGTTCAATATGTAGATGTCCGGAAACTAGACAAAATTTCTAAAAAATTTGAGTTTTTATTGAGTTGGGCTTAATCAACCTGAGGAGCAGGTCGCACTTTTATAAAGAAAATATTGGCTGATGTGATGACCTTTGTGCGAAATAATAGTGAAAGCTGAAATCAAAATTTATGTTTAAAATTTAGATAGAGTTTATTTAGACTCGTGATGGAATTTTTTCTGAGTTTTTTAATGAAAAAATTATTCTTAGATAATTCTCTATCAACCAGCTTGATAAATATAAATCTATTATTTGGGGCAGTTTGATTATTAAATTTTATTGATAGTCGACGTCAGCTACTATAAAGTGTTCCATTATTTATTTGATTATTCAATTATTATTAAGCAAAGAGAAAAGACATGGATTTAAATTTAAGTAATAAAAATGCACTGGTTTGTGGTAGTTCGCAAGGGATTGGTAAGGCAATTGCAATCCAATTAGCCAGTATGGGAGCTAATGTAACTTTGTTTGCTCGTAATCTGGAAAAGCTCAATGAAGTAAAAGCACAATTAGCCAATAATGGTTCTCAAGAGCACTTTGCTATTTGTGCTGACTTTTCTGATACCCCGGCTGTTAGTCGAGCATTGAAAGAGCAGCTAACCGTTGTTCCTCAGTATCATATTCTTATTAATAATACAGGTGGACCGGCTCCTGGTCCCGCTAATACGGCTAAAAGCGAAGAGTTTATTACTGCATTTAACCAGCACTTAATTAATAATCATCAGATCACACAAAGTGTGATAGAGGGGATGAAAGAGGCTGGTTATGGACGTATTGTGAATGTTATATCTACTAGTGTTAAGCAACCATTACAGGGCTTAGGGGTTTCTAATACAGTGAGAGGTGCGGTTGCTAGTTGGGGTAAAACTTTGTCGAATGAGTTGGGGCAGTTTGGTATTACGGTTAATAATGTTTTGCCGGGTGCGACTAACACGGTACGTTTGGAGTCTATCATTAAAAACAAGGCGGCCAAACAGGGCTTAACTATTGAGGAAATGGAAGCCGAAGAAAAGTCAATTATTCCGATGCGTCGTTTTGGTGAAGCTGAAGAGTTTGCCAATGTTGTTGGATTTTTAGCTTCTCCGGCGGCAAGCTACGTGACTGGCGTAAGTATACCTGTGGATGGTGGCAGAACAAGTTGCTTATAACTCTAAAATAATAATATTTTAGAGTTATATTTTTACGACATTTCAATGCAAGCCCACTTTAAGTTTAATGATGGTGAGTAAACAGTTAGTTGTTATTGACTTAACAAATTAATAAATTGGTATATCCTAATGCAAAAAATTCAAAATTATATTAATGGGGAATTAGTCGAACCTTTTTCTGGAAAATATATTGATAACTATGAACCTGCAACAGGACAGGTTTATTCTCTTATTCCTCAGTCAGAACAACAAGACTTAGAAGCTGCTGTGGCCGCTGCCGAAGCTGCGCAAAATGAATGGGCTGAGATGCCTATGGAGCAACGCTCTGCATTATTAATGAAGTTGGCAGATGCTATTGAAGCAGCAAGCGATGAACTAGCTAAGGCCGAAGCTATTGACAATGGCAAGCCTATCTCTTTTGCGAAAGCGGTTGATAGTTACCGCAGTGCGGCTAACATTCGATTTTTTGCTAATGCCACAACACAGTTTTCAAGTGAATCACATAGTATGGGGAATGTTGGTATTAATTATACTTTACGTGATCCGATTGGAATCGTTGGTTGTATTTCTCCATGGAACTTACCGCTCTATTTGTTTACTTGGAAAATTGCGCCGGCACTGGCAACAGGCAATTGCGTGATTGCTAAACCATCAGAAATTACGCCTATGACAGCCTATCTGTTTTCAAAACTCTGTATTAAAGTAGGTATCCCAAAAGGGGTTATAAATATATTACATGGCACTGGTGCATCGATAGGTGGGCCTTTAGTTGAACATAAAAAAATTAAAGCGATTAGTTTTACCGGAGGAAGCAGTACAGGTAAAACAATAGCGGCTACCGCTGCACCGCTATTAAAGAAAATTTCGTTGGAGTTGGGTGGAAAAAACCCCACTTTAGTCTTTGCTGATTGTGATTTTGAAGCTACCGTTAGTGAGGTGGCGAGAGCCGCTTTTTCAAACCAAGGACAAATTTGTTTGTGTGGTTCAAGAATTTATATTGAACGCCCGATTTATGAAAAATTTAAAGCGGCATTTGTGAGTAAAGTTAAAAAGTTAAGAATAGGTGATCCATTAAAGCAAGAAACACAGCATGGTGCATTAGTTTCTAGCGCGCATAAAGAGAAAGTTTTATCGTATATTGAATTAGCTAAGCAAGAAGGCGGCAAAATTCTTTGTGGTGGCGGTGAAGTGGATGTTGATGGTCGCTGTAAAGAGGGTTATTTTGTTGCCCCAACGGTAATTGAAGGGTTAACAATCGAATGTCGTACTAATCAGGAAGAAATATTTGGACCTGTTTGTACTTTGCAACCGTTTGATAACGATGAAGAGGCATTAGCTTTAGCTAATGGTACAGAGTATGGACTGGCGACTTCAATTTGGAGTAATAACTTAAAACGCTGTCATTATTTTTCTCGTAAATTAGACTTTGGAATTGTTTGGGTAAACTGTTGGTCTTTGAGGGATTTGCGTACTCCATTTGGTGGCGTTAAATCTTCAGGGGTTGGGCGTGAAGGTGGTTTTGAAGCGATGCATTTTTTTACAGAACCAAAGAATGTTTGTTTTAAATATTAAGTTACCTAAATTCGAGATAAGAAAAATAAGCACATCACTTTTTAGGGTTTTCATCACCTATTGTTATATTGAATAGTGGTACTTGATTAATGAGTTTTTCAAGTGCCAATCAACCTGCCTCTCCAAGCAAATAGATATCAATGGAGTCGATTTAAACATGCTAAACGAGTTTCTGTTACTGAGTATTGCTCATATTTTGGCTGTTGCCAGTCCAGGAGCTGATTTTGCTGTTGTCATCAAGAACACTTTTAATTCTGGTAGAGTTTCTGGAATGATGACTGCGGTCGGTATTGGTTGCGGAATATCAATTCATCTGCTTTATACTTTACTCGGTTTTGCACTTATTCTATCTCAGTCTGAACTCGTTTTTACTGTCGTTAAAAGCATTGGTGCAATTTATCTGTTGTGGTTATCGTGGCAACTCTTTCAATCTCGCCCTAAAAAAGCGGCACAAGACTATTCGCAACAAACGACTGGAATAGGATGTTTTCAAGCTTTTCGACAAGGCTTTTTAACGAATGTTTTTAACCCTAAAGTTACCGTTTTTTTCTTAGTCTTATTTACGAGTATTGTCAGCCCCGATAGGCCAGTATGGATACAAGGTTTATATGGTGTTTGGATGATTATTTATGCTATTTTGTGGTTTGTGCTCGTAGCGTGGTTTTTCTCTCGTCAATCTATTCTCAATTGGTATCAAACTAGTGGTCATTATATTGACTGGATAGTGGGAGGAGTTTTTATCTTTATTGCATTACGGTTATTTTTTGAATAATTATGGAGTACTAAAATGCTTTCAACAGAAACACAGGCTATTTTAACTAATTTTTTTCAATGGGCAGCGCTACTGTTTATTGTTGCTGTAGGTATTGCTGTTTTTGCGGTAGTTTTCATTTATCTTAGTGATAAATTTCAAACCAAACATGCGGTAAAGAGAAACTATCCGGTAATAGGGCGTTTTCGTTATTACTTTGAACATTTAGGTGAGTTTTTTCGGCAATATTTTTTCGCTATGGATAGAGAAGAACTGCCTTTTAATCGAGCACAAAGAAGTTGGGTGTATCGAGCATCAAAAAATATTGATAATACAATCGCATTTGGTTCAACTCGTGATACTAAAAAAGTTGGTAATGTATTATTTGTTAACTGCCCTTATCCTACTTTAAAAAAAGATGCAGTTTCTCCTAAGTCGATAACTGTTGGTGAAGATTGCCCTAATCCTTGGATAACTAACTCATTTTTTGGTATTTCGGCAATGAGTTTTGGGGCGCTTTCTGAGCCAGCGGTGAAAGCTTTGTCGAAAGGTGCTGCAAAAGCAGGTACTTGGCTAAATACAGGTGAAGGTGGTTTATCTCCTCATCATTTGACTGGTGAGGCAGACATTATTTTTCAAATTGGTACTGCAAAATATGGAGTGAGAGATGAAGACGGTAACTTAGATGACAATAAACTCAAGTCAGTTGCAGGCCATAAACAAGTTAAGTTAATCGAATTAAAATTAGCGCAAGGAGCAAAGCCTGGCAAAGGGGGGATTTTACCTGGTGAAAAAGTAACTGCTGAAATTGCCGCAATTAGAGGGATTAAATCAGGCGTTGATTCCATTAGCCCTAATCGTCACCCTGAAATTGCTAATGATGATGAATTGCTAGATATGATTAATCACATCAGAGAAGTGACTGGTAAGCCTGTTGGTTTTAAAACTGTAATAGGTTCTCCTGAGAACTTGGAAGCACTTATCTTGACAATAAAAAATAGAGGAAAAGAGGCAGCACCTGATTTTATAACTTTAGATAGTTCAGATGGTGGGACTGGTGCCGCGCCAATGACATTAATGGATGATATGGGGCTTACTATACGAGAAACTTTGCCTATGTTAATTGATGCACTTGTTCGACACGATTTAAGGGCGAGAATTAAAGTTTTTGTATCGGGTAAGTTAGTCAATCCTGCAGATGTTGCTTGGGCATTATGTGTAGGTGCTGATTTTTGCAATAATGCAAGAGGTTTTATGTTTGCTTTAGGTTGTATTCAATCTTTACAGTGCAATAAAAATACTTGCCCTACAGGTGTAACAACTCATAATAAAAAACTACAAAGAGGCCTGGTTGTTACTGAAAAATCAGAGCGTGTAGCACATTATGCAAAGAATATGATGCATGCTGTTGGAGTAATTGCTCACTCCTGTGGCGTGAAAGAGCCTAGAGCGTTAAATAGAAGTCATGCTCGAATAGTTACCGATAATGGGTTTTCTTTACCAATCAATGAGTTATATACTCGTTCTAACTAAAACATGTTTCTTTAGTAAATTGAATATAGAAATGCTGTCGACAATTACCCTATTAGTTGGAGTTAACATAATTATTCTATTTAACACTTATTATTTTTAGCACAAAAAATAATCGACTGTTCAATGATTATGTCATAAAAGCGTCAAAACGAAGGAGTAACCTTGCGGGAAATTTAAGTTCCTATGTTTAGAGGTTACATCGAATGAAAACTCGTGCGTATTGGTGTAGTAAATCATTTTATGATTCTAAAAAATTTCCATATGGATTTTCTCGTTCTGGTATTTTTACTTATAAAGAAAGTGAGCTTCTTGAGTCTAAAGGTCACTTGTTCCAAGCTTTAGTCAATGAAGAAGTTTTTGACCCAACACCGGAAGATTTAGTTTTTGCCAGAGCATTTAAGTCGGGGGAGTTTGGTCAAACTTTTGAGACACAAGTGTGGTGGAAGTATATTTCATACCAACGAAACTTAATATCAATTGCTGGTAGCTGGATTCAATCAGAAAAAAATATGCAAGCTATCAATGATAATGAATTTGTAATGGATGAAATAGATACATCACTCTTAAAGGAGTGGGGATCACCTGATGATGACGATGATATGTTAGAAGCTTGCTAAGATATTTAAATTATAAAAAAATAAAATACATTGCAGATTAGTTATATTATATCTCAAATCTGCAATTTATCTCCGTTAATTTCTTGAAATATTATCTCTAGACTTTGGTTATATTGTTGTTTTGTGTACACTAAAAGATATATAAGGCTTAGGCTTATATGTTTCTAGAGTATTTCCCATAACACTGTCATTGCTTGTTGGCAGTTGGAAACGGACATTCAGGAGATAACGATGCGAATCCTTTCTAAAGCTTCCTTCAAAAAAAGTAACTATAAATTTGTTAAACGAAATATTACGGGTCAAAATAATATTATTCAGGCTGATAAAGCTATTTGTTCAAACGTAACTTATAATATCCAAGGCGATAATAATATCATTGTTATTCATCCGAATGCTTACCTTAATAATGTTTCGTTTAATCTTTATGGAAATAATCATCGAATATTTATTGGACAACACTGTCGTTTTAATGAACGAGGTAGTATTTGGGCTGAAGATAAAGATTGTTTTATTTCAATTGGTCAGCATACAACTTTTGAAGGTGTGCATTTATCGGCTACAGAGCCTGGTTCAAAGTTAATTATTGGTGAAGATTGTATGTTTTCTTATGATATTGATGTAAGAACAGGCGACTCTCATTCCATTATTTCAAAGGCGAATGGAAAAAGAACTAACTATGCAAAGGATATTATTTTTGGCGATCATATTTGGGTTGCTTCCCACTGTATTTTTACTCGAGGAGTGTCGATAGCGAGTTATTCAATTGTTGGAACGGGTTCGTTGGTAAATCGCCAATTTACTGAAGAAAATGTTTTAATTGCAGGTAGACCCGCTAAAGTTTTGAAAAAGGATATAGAGTGGTTGCGTGAACGTGTTTATCATACGCAAGCAATATCTACTTTACCTGATTCTGGTAGTGCTGAAGCAATTACAAAAATAGCGCATGATGTTGTTGGTAATATCAGTAAAAAAACAGGATAGTAGCAAAATTTTTAATATTTATGTTTGCTAATATTCGTTAACAGTTCTGTGAATACAAAAGTGTTGGTTTCTATTATTATGTTTTTTCATACTCACTGTTTAATCAAAGTGAGTATGAAATCTTGGAGGTATTGTTAAATAATTTTTGACCAGGTTGTTTAACGTTAACAAAAACTCATTAACTCAGAATATTCAGCAAAAGAAGGAAAAGCACCTTGACGAGTGACAGAAATAGCGCCACAGTTAATACCAAATTGAAGTGCGTGGTTGAGTTCTTTTTCTTCTTTGATTAAATCAGCTAAATTATTTTGACTTGTTTGATGTTTGCTTTTCTTCTGAAAAGCTTGGTTCATAGCGAAAAGTGTGCCGGCAATAAATGCATCTCCTGCTGCGGTTGTATCAATAGCATGCACCTTAGGCGCTTTAATTTTTCCTTGGGCAATTGGAGTAAACCATCTGAGAGGATTAGCTCCATCAGTAATTAAAACTAGTTCGACTCCCAATGAAAAACAATTATCAATAATGCTATCTTCTGATTGCGCAAAATCAGAGTTATGAATCATAAAAGATAACTCTTCTAAAGACATTTTTATAATTTTCGATAAACCTATTGCGCGCCATACTCGTTCAGCAATATGGTTCGTGTTTTGCCACAACATAGGACGCAGGTTAAGATCAAAACTAGTGATACAGTTGTTTTTTAATGCGAGATTAATACCATATAAACTAACATCAAATATTTTTTCATCAACGAATGTGTTTGAGCAAAAATGAAAGAACTGGTTTTGTTTAAAAGCTTCGATATCAAAGTCATTTTTATTAAATTGAATATCAGCAGTATGGTCGCGGTAAAAACTAAAATGACGTTCCTTATTACTATCGAGTGAAATAAAAGCAAATGCAGTTTTCGCGCCTTGTGAATAACGACAATACTGTGTGTCGACCTGAAAATTTTGTAAAGAGTGTACTAAAAATCGACCAAAATTATCTTCGCTTAATTTGCCAACAAAGGCAGCCTTACCGCCTAATTTACTATAAGCTACGGCAACGTTGGCGGGTGCTCCACCAGGAAATTGGGTGAATTGTGGTGGCTGGTTATCATTACCTAAAAAGTCGATAATAATTTCTCCAAAACTTAATAAGCTCATAAAGCATTCCCTGAAAAATTATTGGCTTTAGCATTTTGCTCATTAACCTGATCATGTAAGCGCATTGTATTGAGCACTTCATAGCATGCTCCCATTGTATGGTAATCGGTCTTGCCCGCAGGACTTTTTAAATTATCATATTTTTGGTTATTTTTGCTTAAAATTCGATACCATGCACCATATTGGTGATCAACAAAATGTTCCCACACATATTGCCAAATTCTGATATACCAATCCCAATAATCACTATTACCTGTTGTAATCGCAAGCATTGCAGCTGCCGCAATCGCTTCTGCTTGTACCCAGTAGTATTTGTCAGAATCACAAGTTTTATAATTGGGATCAAAGCCGTAAAAAATTCCTTGGTATTGGGGATCCCAAGAAAGCTTAATTGTACGATCAAAAAAGGAACAAGCTGACTCTATCATCCAATGTTCTGGTTTATGGCGATGTAAAATTAAGAGTAATTTTGCCCATTCAATCTGGTGGCCTGGTTGAAAGCCCCAAGGACGGAACAAGTGTTTGGGATTGTCACGATTATAATCCCAATCAATTTTCCAGTGATGATTATAATGTTCCCAGATTAATCCATTTGATTGTTGAGAAAGCTGTAAAATATTTTTCGCAATTGTATAGGCCCTATCTAGATAGCGTTGGTTATGAGTTGCTTCGTAGGTCATTAACATCGCTTCACATAAATGCATATTGGCATTTTGACCACGGTAATTTGAGATAGGAGTTAAGTTAATATTTAACTCGTCTTTATACAGTCCAAATTTGCTTTCCCAGAAATTTTCTTCTAGGTGTTGCCAGGTAGCTTCAATTGTTTTATTAGTATCGATACCTGCTTTGAGCGATACTGCGTTGGCTAGTAATACAAAAGCTAAACCATAGGCATGGTTAGTATCATCAAGTACCCGTTCACTATCTCGCTCCCACAAATAGCTACCAGAAGTCAGGTTAAAGTGAAAATAATTGAGATAATCTAACCCATGTTGTGCGCGTTTTAAGTAGTCTTCATTCTTGTACTCAACCGCTGCCATAGCATAGTTAAAAACAAAACGAGCGCTGGAAACCAAATGGCGAGAGCTTTTATTATAAACTTCTCCTTGATCGTTAAAGTAATGATAAAAGCCACCTTTTTTATCCAGACAAATAGGATCATAAAATGCCATAGTACTTTTAATATGTTCTCTTAAAAATGTTGGAGAATCGAAAATAGGTTTCTTCATAGTGTAATTACAATTATCCGCTAATGAGCCATAGTTAATATGATAACCGATATTAAGTTGGTTTGGAACGTTCCAAATTGGCTTAATGGTAAAATATATCGAGTGAGTTATTTGTTTTGGGTTTTAGTTTATATGATATTGATACCTATTCCCCTTACAATATATTTTTCAAGGAGGAATAAGTATCAAGTAACAATGAATGAATCCAAATTTTATGTATCAAATTCATGATTCAATTATTGTTTACTCTTCTGTTAATAAAGCAATTTCACCAATTTGAACAAGGCGTCCATCGTCACCACCTATACCATCACCTTCTTGAGCGTTTTCAAAAATAAATTGGTAGAAACGATAAGGGCTTGTATTGTTTTCAATATTAAAGTGATAGGTTGTTAATCTGGCTGGTGTTTCTGGATATTGTGCGCTATCTAACTGTGTCCAGGTTTCACCATTATTTGAACCAGAAACAGTCCATGAAGTAGGATCTCTTTGAGGATTATCATTGCCTGTTGAAATGCTATAAATATTAAGAATAGTTTCTTCTGTAACTTCAATCAGTACTTCAACATTGGTTACTTCATTAATCGGTAACAAGCTTGGTGCATATTCAGGAATCCACCAAGGGGTTTCAATGACCGCGTTAAATTTTAACGTAACATTATTATCAATTAACTTATCAACTCCTTCATTCCAAATGCCAATATCAGTTGCATTAGTAGAAATGATGACTCCTTCATCAACTGCAAAGTTTTTAAAACCTTCAACAGGTGTTGGATAAGGTGGGTAAATGCCTAATACTTTTTGCAAATATTCTACCTGGTACTCATTCCATAAGGTTTCTATTCCTCGATCTTCGCCTAAAATTGATTTGAAGGCAGCATCAAAACTCCAGGCTGGAAGTTCGCCGGCAGCTCGGTTGAATAGTTTTATGAAATCGATACTTCGGTGACTGTTTTGTACCCATTCAAGGAAAAATGATGTTTGATTATAAGCATCTTCATTCCATGAGTTAACCCATTTGACCCCGTTACGTTTATGTTCATTATAACCTGCTTTAATGCGTACATAATCGGCAACAGACTCAAGAAAAGTATGATACTCATCACCTGTGGCATACTGTCCTGTATTCGGTGAATTTGAGTATCCATGAGTTAATTCGTGCCAAAGCATACCAATTACTTCATTTCTTAATGCTTGGTCACCTTGATTTAAGATATTGGCAATATGATCTAAATCCATTTGTAAAATCATATCGGTATCAGTACCACTTTTGGCTGCTGGATAATCATAGTGTCCCGTTTCAAATGACAAGGTTTTAAAAATATTGATTTCCGTGACGTCATTATAAAGAATTTTTGCAACACCTAATGACACTTGATGAATAACCTGCTCAAGATCTGGCATGATGCGCTCAAGTTCTTTTTGAGCTTGATGTTCAGGATCAATTTTATTAAAACTGACTTCAGGTTGAGGGAATCCAGCCCACGGTGATTCTGCATCCCAAACCCAAATCACATGCTCTTTAGTTAATGTATTACTGCCTTTATCATTAGTTGCAACTAAAGTGACATTTTTAGGCCCAATGGATGAAAATTTTACTACCGGATGTTGCTGTGTACTGGTTGCCGGTGTTCCGCCTTCAAATGTCCAACTCCAAGATGTTGGGTTAGCCAGTGATTGATCGAGAAAAGCAACTTCTTCACCAACTTCAACACGAGGTTTATCGGTTTTAAATGAAACAATGGGTTTATCTGCTTTAACCATTAATTCAAGTTCTGCTAACTGGAGAATATTATTACCATAGGTATCAACACCTGTGTGTGTAAAGGAAAAGCGATAATGTTGATAGGCTGTTTCATTAAAGTCGAGTTGGTATTCATTTTTAACCGTACGTCCAGCAAAGCTTTGTTCACTTTGTGATTCTATTTGAATCCATAACTCTTTATCTGCTGAGCCTTCTAAAACCCATTTAACCGGATCGCGTTGGGGTTCATCATTGGCAGAAACTAAATTGTAAGATTTCAAAATATACGGTTTCGTCGCGCTAAATATAACGGTTGCATTCGGTGCAAATGATAAAAATTTGCTACCCAGATCACCATCAATCAGATTACCAACTTGTTCTGCATCTGGCACATTAACAGCATCGGGTGATTCGATACTATTACCTGAATCAATGGCCATATTACGTAGTGCCGCTTCTGTTGAAACCTCAGTTGTTTCTCGTTGTGTTACTTCGAGCGGTTTATCTGAGCTGTTACAAGCAACGAGTAATGTAAGACTCAATGCGGTAACAAGCGAAATAGTCTTGTGCATGATTATGTCCTCTAAATAAATTCTTTTTGTTTTAATTTGCTATAAAAATTAGAATGAAAATTTGCTACCCAAATACCACATTCTTCCTATTCGACTATAAGGTGCAGCCGTCGCAGACTGAGGAATACCATTAGCATATCCTTCGGGTAAAAATGGAGGATCTTGATCGAATAAATTATCAACGCCTAAATAAACCTGATGACGACTATCTTCTCCAAAGTTATATCTTGCTTGAACATTGTGAAGTAATTGTGCATCGACATGGTTGTTGTAATAATTAGCTATTTTATTATCAAAAATTGAACCTTGGTAAACCATACTCCAATTTAGTGTTAAGTCTTGATATTTATAAGTTGTTGAAAAATTAGCTCGTTGTTTAAAGTAGGGGAGCTGATCTAATTCATTAATCCATTCTGCTTCAGGTTGTGCTTTTGTTTTATGTTGGTCAACTCGGCTATAAAGTAATTTAAATCCTAAGCTACCGTAGTCAATGAGGTCATATTTATAATTGAGTTCTAAATCTATCCCTTGCACCTCTCGTCCTGATAAATTGAATACATAGTTATACATCGTATGAATAACACCTGTTTCACTGTCGCGTTCAACGGCTCGGCAAAACTCATTGAGTCCTTCTAAACAACGCTCATTTTTATAACGTTGTCCAACCCCTGTGATAATGTTATCGATACTGATGCTGTAGTAATCCATTGCTACTGAAAAATTCTCAATGTAATTAGGTGAATAAATAAAACCAATTGTTTGAGTTTGAGCATTTTCTACTTTTAAGTCTGGAGAGGGACCAAAATAAGAGTATCTTTCAACGTCATCATTTTCAGGTTCACCATTAAAAGTACCACCATTTGCTATAGCAGCGGCAACTCCAGGTATTAACCGACAAGCTTCGGCTTGTTGTGGCGTAACACCCGCTCCAGCTGTTGTTTCTGTAATGTTATGACAAGGATCGATATTGGCTAAAGAGAGCACCTGACGTGTACTACCATTAAACATATCTGCAATTGTTGGTGCTCTAAAAGCTTCAGAGTATTGTGCCCGAAATAGTATTTCATCATTGATTTGCCAACGTGTTCCTACCTGCCAGCTATCATTGCGACCAGTATGGCTATAATCTGAACCTCGGCCTGAAAAATTAAGTCCGAGTGACTTCGCTAGATAAACATCGGAAAGAATTGGAATATCGACTTCAACAAAATATTCATCCACTTCATACTCCCCTTTTAATCCATCAATTTGAATACCACCACTCATGCCCGATAAAGTGGTTGAGTCAGGATGCTCTTCAGAATATTCTCGCCTATGCTCAATTCCAGCAGCAATCGCGACACTACCCGCAGGCAAATCAAATAAGTTGTTATTAGAAAAAGAAGCCGTCATTACTTCTTGTTCTAGTTTTCCATCTAGTGTTGTTTTATTACTCCAAAAGCGGGTTGCTTCATCCGTGAATGGGGCAAACACATTGGTGGGTACACAACCTATATCGACGAATGCTTGATCACGACATCTTGGTTCATTGGTAACTGGATCTAAAATAACATCTGTTGCTTTTTTAAAAGCGAGAGAGTGAACATCTTTGCCTTCCTGATCATTGCTCACTTCACCGTAGTTGTAGCTTATTTCCCAGTCCCAATCATCGGCAATGGTGCCATCAACACCAGCGACAAAACGAGTAACAATTCTTTCTGCTTCAAAACCCGTTGGACCATATTCATTAATGCGTCCTCGATAGTGTATTTCTGTCACATTATTGGCTAACGCAATGTTTCTTAGCGCCTGTGGAACAAATGGATTGTCGATAGAAATAGGGGCTCCTCTTGAAGTAAGTGAACCTGTCCAATAAAGATCACTTGGGTTTTCTGTATTCGTTTTAGCATAAGAAAACTCGGCAAAAGCTCGGATATTATCTTGCAAGTAATAATGACTGGTGGCATTAATAATCAGTCGCTTGATGGGGGTCGAAATTGTTCGTGTGTCGGCGTGTCGATAGCCATCATTTTCTAGACTCCAATCGACTAATTGACCATCTCTCCAGCCAGTTTGAAAATTACCTATATCGTATCTCCAGTGAGGTGCATATGAACTAAGCTGAGGTGGGTTTAAAACATTTTTATCGGTATCAAATCTAACACCTGTTACACCACGGTCGCGGGAGGCTAATCCTTCTGAATCTGATTTTTCGATATTAAGAACCGCATTACCTTTATTTTCACTAAAATTACCGCCAAGTGTAAAACGTAAAAGATCACTTTGATTATCTGATTTACCTGACTGATTTCGTCTGATTTCACTTTCAAAACCCTCAAAGTCATCTTTTAAAATAAAATTGACCACTCCGGCAATTGCACCTGAGCCGTAAGTTGCAGAGCCACCACCTGTAGTAATATCGATACGGTGAATTAATGAAGTTGGTATGGCGTTCATGTCAGATAACAGTTCACCGACATCACTCGATACAACTCGTCTACCATTGATTAAAATCAATGTTCTTTCATGACCAAGATTTCTAAGGTTAACGGTATTCATGCCTGTATTCGCATAGTTAAAATGACCTGTCTCATTGGTTAACCCACCAGCAATACTAGGTAAATCCATGAGAGCATCCATCACATTAACATGGCCTGTAAGTTCTAGTTCTTCACCACTGATGGATGTGACTGGGCTAGGTGCTAGCGAATTCACTGATTGAATTCGAGAACCCGTAACAACCACTTTTGTACTTTTAATTTCTTTATTCTTCGCACTATTTTCGTCGGCGGCATATAAGGGAGAGCAAATGAGCGCACTTAATAAAATTGATAGTTTTGATAGTCGGAATACCCGACTATCAACAATATTTTGATCCATGATACTAATACCCCATAATGAAAAAATGATATTATTAAAATAATTGGAACGTTCCAATTTTAAAGTAAAAAATTAACGCCTAGGCGCTATAGTTGGGTTTTGTTTAGAACGTTCCAAATATGAACTATCAAATAAATAGCTGCAAATGTCAATAGAAAGGTGGATGAAAAATATTTAAAGAAAATTGAAAAATTTTGCTTTGATTAATGTAACCGAGTAAATTTAAGCGCCATAATCGAAAAGTTGGGCAACAAGTAATTAACGAAAAGTATTTGAATCCTAACATGTGATGATATATATTAATTACTTATTTGGAACGTTCCAAATGAGTGGGCGAAATGTTAACTATTGCTCTGGTAGCTAGTTTTTGAGAATACTCTGATTAGGGCGTGTTTATGAAAGAAGTTCAAATAGCAGCTTAAAAATTTAAGTATATTGAATTAGTGATTAAATAAGTATTAGATAAAATACTTAGTCAGGATAAAAAATGAATAGAATAAATTTGAAATTGAGCGGTGCACTACTTTTATTGATAACAAGTGGGTGTAGTTGGCAAAATAATCAGTCAGATAAAACCAATACAGATTTAGCAAAAAATAGTGTAGCAAGTGAAAATTGGGTTGCTAATCCTGTCGATTATGTTGATCCATTTATTGGTACTGAAGGGGTTAATAACCATCGTCAAGCTGCTAATGTTGTGCCTGGGGCTGTGGTTCCTTATGGCATGTTAAATTTTGGACCTGAACATGTTTATTCAGCAGATATGTTAGCTGAAAGTAAACGCTCTCAGCGCTGGGTGGTTGATGAGAAACGTCGTATTCCTGTTTCGGCAGGAGGATATAATTACGGAGCAACACGTGTGAAGGGGTTTTCGCTTACTCGGCTTTCTGGAACAGGCTGTTTAGGCGCTTCTGGAGATATTCCGATTTTGCCTTTTACTAATGCGGTAAAACACTCTCCAGATACTGATGATTTAGATGCTTATTATAGTGCAGGCTTTAGTCATCAAAATGAAACGGCTATTCCGGGTTATTATCAGGTAGGGTTAGATAATGGTGTTAATGTTGAATTAGCGGCAACCACTCGAACAGGGATCGCACAGTTTCGCTTTCCTAAAAATAAGTCTGCTAAACTACTGTTTAGAACTTCTTATTCGCAATTAGGTAGCGAAAAAGCACAAACTCAGGTTGATCTAGACAAAAATGAAATTAGTGGTTCAGTAACGAGTGGTAACTTTTGTGGTTACTTAGGACAATACAATCAGAGAAGTTACTATACATTACACTTTGTTGCGAAACTAGATAAGAAAATTATGGCAACAGGCGCTTGGGAAGATGATGCTGTAAAAAAAGGTAAAGTTGTTGCAAAAGGTGGAATGGGATACGGAAAAGGTCCTACTATGTTAGATCCTGCTGAAGAAGGTCAGTTAAATACAGGGGGTGTGCCAGAACTAGGAAAAGGCTCTGGTGTTTGGGTTGAGTTTGAAACCGAGGAACAACAAAAAGTTGTATTGCGTGTTGGCATTTCTTATGTGAGCGTCGAAAATGCACGTAAAAATTTACAAGCAGAGCAACAAGCTTCAAGTTCGTTTAACACTATTCGACAATCGGCCTATCAACAGTGGCATACTGCTTTAAGCAAAGTGCAAGTTGAATCTAATAATCAAGAAAAGCTTAAAACTTTTTATACTGCCTTATATCACTCACAATTTCATCCTAATATTTTTAGTGATGTTAATGGGGAATATTGGGGGTTTGATCAAAAAAAGCATCAAGTGACAGGAAAACAAACTAATCAATATGCCAATTTTTCTGGCTGGGATGTTTATCGTTCACAATTACAATTAGTTTCATTACTTGATAAAAAACGTGCCAGTGATATTGCGCAATCTTTATTTAACCAAGCTAAACAAAATAATGGTGTTTGGGATCGTTGGACACATAATTCTGGTGCAACGGGAGTGATGAGTGGCGATCCAGCAACAATTGCAATTGCTAACTTTGTTGCTTTTGGTGCGAATGATTTTGATGTGAATGGTGCTTATCAATCCTTATGGCAAGCGGCTACTGAGCCAACGTCGCTCGACTTAAGTGATGTAGGGTGTCCTGTGTTTTGTCGTGGTCAAAGACCTTCCTTAGATCAGTGGCTTAAGCTAAATTATATTTCTGCCCAGTCGAACAGTTGGGAGGGAGCCTCAGAAACTTTAGAGCAAGTGTCTGCTGATTTTGCTTTAGCACAACTTGCAAAACGTTTGCATAAAGAAGATGAGTCAAATGCATTATTAAAGCGTTCGGGCTATTGGAAGAATTTATTTAATCCAAATGCTACTGAGTCATTGGGGTATATACAGGCTCGTAATAAGGATGGTAGTTGGAAAGATAAATTTGATCCTTTTAGTGAGTCGCTGTTTGTTGAAGGGAGTCCGGCCCAGTATTTATGGATGTTACCTTTTGACGGGCAAGGTCTAAGCCAATTATTAGGCGGCGATGATTTAATGGTGAAGCGACTTGATGAGCATTTCCATAAAGAAGATGGTAGTTGGGTGTTATTTAGAGATAGTGGTCAATATGCGGATGTATCCAACCAGCCTTCTATCGTGTCACCCTGGATGTATTTATTTGCCGGACGAGCAGATAAAACACAACAGACTATTCGAGCTACTATTGAACAACTTTGGAATAATTCCACTAAAGGCATTCCAGGGCAAGATGATGCTGGACAAATGTCGTCTTGGTATGTGTTTTCATCTATGGGAATTTATCCGTTGTATCCAGGTAAAGCCGATTTAGTATTAACCAGTCCATTGTTTAAGCAGGTAAAAATAGGTAACTTAACTATCAAAGCGGAAAATGCTTCGGCAGAAAATCAGTACATCCAAAGTTTGACTGTTAATGGTAAACCTTCAAATCAGAGCTGGATAAACGAATCGTATATTAATCAGCCTATGACTTTAGAGTTTGATCTCGGCAATACGCCGCAGCAAAGTTGGGGACAAGGTTTGCAAGATCGTCCCCCTAGTTATTCAATCAATTAATACTGAGTAGATAACTTTTAAAAATTGGCAGGTTTGTTTTACCGTTTTGCAAATCTGCTAACAATTTGAATATTACAAATTTACAGTGGGTAGCTGATTTTATTGATATAAAAACATTTTTTTCCCGCTGGCAAATTGACAACCACTTCATCATCGACCTGCTTTTTTAATAAAGCTCTGGCCAGAGGTGAGTCAATAGAGATATATTCTGCTCGGTAGTCGAACTCATCTGAGCCAACGAGACGATGTATAAATTGGTTGCCTTCTTCGTCTTCTAACTCAACTAAAGCACCAAAAAATATCTTTGATTGATCGGGTGGTCTGTGTTCGATTACGCGCATTTCTGCCGTTCTTTTTTGTAAGTAACGAATTCTTCTATCCATTTCTCTTAACTGTTTTTTTCGGTAAATATATTCTGCGTTTTCAGAACGATCACCTTCGGCAGCGGCAGCGGTAATTGCGCGAGTTACTTCGGGTCGTTTATTTTTCCATAAGTCAGCCAGCTCATTACGTAAACGAGTGGCGCCCTCTTCTGTAATCAAGTTGGATCTTGGCATGAATTGTATTTTATTAGTCAGTTAATTGATTATTATAAACCAATCTATTTAGAAATTATAAGCGAATGTAAAAAGTACAACTGTTTGTTAATTAACCTAAAAAGAGGATTAAATAGATAAAAAAATCCAGTTAGTTTTTCTTGCTTTACGCTAAGCCAGCAGCTTTTTCAAAGAGAGTTAATCGATTGATTACAAAATTAAGTTTGAAAAACATGAGATATTGTTCGAATTTAGCAAAGGAAAATATCTATTGAGCCTACAATTGACATTATTTCGATGGAGTTTATAGCAAGTAAGTATTGATTAAGGTCAAAAAAGTATGGCCATCTAGCTTTTTTGTCTAGGTATGAAGTGGTTTTACGGCTAGAATCTTAACTTCTACATTTAGAGCCTTTTGCATTTAAAAGGCTCATACAATCCAGATAATTTAAGAGAGTTACTGTGCAGCTCAACAACCCTGAACTTTTGAAGAATGCATCTTTTATTAATGGCCAATGGCTCACTTCTGAAACCGTTTTTGAAGTTGAAAACCCTGCTAATGGTCAAATAGTTGGTACTGTTAGTGAGGTGACACCAGGCCAATTAGAAATGGCGGTAAACTCTGCTTATGCTGCCTGCGAAGTATGGCAGTCAAAAACTGTTGACGAGCGTGCAGTGATTCTCAAGAGCTGGAATGACTTAATTAGGGATAATCAACAAGATCTGGCTCAAATTATGACCGCAGAACAGGGCAAGCCAATTCATGAAGCAATAGGCGAGGTTGCTTATGGCGCAAGTTATATTGAATGGTATGCAGAAGAAGGTAGACGGATTAAAGGGAGTGTGTTGCCAAATAATCAGCAAGGTCGTCGGGCATTAGTACAACAAACGCCTGTTGGTGTTGTTTCTGCAATTACACCTTGGAATTTTCCCGGCGCAATGCTTTTACGTAAGGCTTCTGCGGCATTGGCTGCGGGGTGCACATTTATTGTTAAGCCATCTGAGTTGACGCCTTTTTCGGCTTTAGCTTTAGCCGAACTTTCCTTGCAAGCTGGTATTCCACCAGGGGTGTTTAATGTGGTGATTGGCAGCAATGCTCAGCCCATTGGTGAAGTATTAACTCTTCACCCAAAGGTTGCTAAATTTAGTTTTACAGGTTCAACAGCGGTGGGTAAAAAATTACTTTCTCAATGTGCTTCTACAGTTAAAAAGACATCTATGGAACTTGGTGGAAACGCGCCTTTTATTATTTTTGAAGATGCAGATATTGATAAAGCACTAGATGGTCTTATGCGAAGTAAATTTCGTAATGCAGGCCAAACATGTGTGAGTGCTAACCGCATATTTGTTCATCAATCGCTCCATGATGAATTAGTTGAGCGACTTAGGCTGATGGTTTCAGAGTTGACTATAGGTGATGGTCAAGATGAAACGACCCAGATTGGACCTTTGATTAATCTTAAAGCTGTCGAAAAAGTTGAAAAGCTAGTCGCTCAAGCGGTTACTTCTGGCGCTAAACTTGTTTTGGGTGGAGAAAAGATTAAAAACAGTGGATATTTCTATCAACCAACCATTTTAACTGGTGTTAAACCTTTTATGGATATTTTTAACCAAGAGATTTTTGCTCCAGTCGCTTCGATTATTGCTTTTGAACAAGAAGACCAAGTAATCCAATTGGCCAATCAAACTAACTATGGCCTGTGCTCTTATGCTTACACCAATAATGCTAACCGTATATGGAGGTTATCCGAAAAATTAGCTTTTGGCATGGTTGGCATTAATGAAGGTGTTCTATCTAATGCTCTGGCTCCATTTGGTGGCATTAAAGAATCCGGTATGGGCAGAGAAGGTGGACATTGGGGAATTGAGGAATATCTTGAAACTCGTTATGTGTGTATCGGTAATGTTGAATAATCAGTCTTTAATTAATAAAGGGCTTTAGCGTTTTTATTAACAGAAATATCATTGAAAATTACATGAATGTCTGGCAGTAATAATCAAGTTGAGGAAGCTACCAGATTGAGTTTAGAAACGGTAATCTAATGATATGCCATAAGTCGTTGGTGCGCTAATCTCCGCTGAGCCTCTTGCAAAACGGTATACATACTCTTTTTCAAATAAATTTTTAACGTAAAATCTAATTGCATAGCTATCAGCTTCATATCCTCTATCAAGATTAACCGAAGTGTAGTTTCCTGTATGGCTTTGTTATTTAATAATAAAATTTTTAGATGAAAAGTGCCTCCCCATAATTGATTTAGCTATATTTCATCGGGGAGTGCTATTCAAGGTTTAGAGATGCCTTGTTATTTTTGTTCCATTTTTTAGGCGCTAAAGACTATTTTCTTTTTAGTAGCCAAGCTTTTTCTTTTGCTTCGCATAACCCTTTTAGTCCTCCAGTAACATCAATACTTGTCAACAAAATAGGATCATAGTTTTTTTCATAATGATAATAAATCTCTTCATCGCTTATTGAGAATGGAGGACCATCCATTTTGACTTGATCATATTCATAAGTAATCACTAGTTGTGGAGTATTCTGAGTAATGTCAGTCAGATGAGAGGTGTATTGTATACGTATATCTTTAGGGAGTGCGACTAGTGCTGCCCTATCATAAACGGCATGAATATTAGGTAGTATTGCCGTTGTTAAATCAAATAAGTCGCCAACGAATATTTTTATATTTTGCGCTTTGTATTGAGATAGATTACCTATTTTAGATATTTGAGGCGAGATATTTAAATGATGAAATAGTTGTTTAATGGCTTGTTCACTGAGTTCGGCTCCAACAACTTCGTAGCCATTAGTTAGTAGCCAGGCGATATCATTTGTTTTGCCGCATAGTGGTACGAATATACGTTGACCAATTGTTAGAGGCAACTGATTAAAGTATTTTATCAGAAATGGATTAACCATGTTTTGATGAAAAGCGATATCGTTTTTTCGCCATTTTTGTAACCAATAATTTTTGTTCATAATAATCACTCTAGTATTTATATTGTTCTTCGATGTTGTTCAATGTAGGATACAAGTTCAAGTTGACTTGAAGTCAAGGTGAAAATGAAAAAATTACAAATAATTGATATTGGAAAAGTCGTGAAGCTTTCAGGTTTACCTGCTTCAACATTACGGTTTTATGAAGAAAAAGGTCTGATCCAGTCGATAGGCCGAAATGGTTTACGCAGACAGTATAGTGACAGTGTGTTGGAGCAGCTTGCTTTAATTTCTTTGGGGCGTAGTGTCGGTTTCTCGCTTGAAAATATTGCTACGATGTTAACTCCTAAAGGACCTGATATTGATAGAGAAAGATTAGCGGCTAAAGCCGATGAACTTGATAGAAGCATTCTACAATTAACGGCTATGCGTGACGGGCTTAGACATGCTGCTAATTGTCCTGCCCCTAGTCATTTAGAATGTCCTAAATTCAGACGTTTGCTCAATCTTGCTGGTAAAAAACGTTTTCAACATAAACACAGATTAAAATGAAAGCCTAAGCCAATTGAGTTATCGACTGAAAGTTTCTTAGCTAGTTAGCAAACAATAATAATCAATGGTTCATCATACTTCATGAAAAATAACAGGTTAACACTCTATACAAACTTTAATGCTGTTTGTGGTCAAAAGGTTGAGTTTTTACTACGTCATGCAAAACTCTCTTTTAATAAAGTCGAAATTAATTTGCGACAAGGTGATCAGCATAAGCAATCGTTTTTGAAACTTAACCCTATTGGCCAAGTACCAGTACTGGTTCATAATGATAAAATAGTGACTGAGTCTAACCAGATATGTTTGTATATCGACCAGCATTTATTGAATAAAGAATATACTTCTTTGAATTCTCTAGTAACTAAAAAAGTTAATGATTGGTTAAATTTAGTTGATAATAAAATTCACCCCGCTTGCTCTGTGATTTCTTGGAGTATTGCTATTCGGCCTGCTATGTTAGAAAAAACTGAGCAAGAAGTTGAACAACATTTTGCTAGTATACCTGATAAAACACGTAGAGAAAGGCAAGTAAGAGCTTTTAGATTAGGTCTTGAGCTGCCTGAGTTACGAGAAGCTATTCAAATTCACCAAAAATTAATAAAAGAAATGAATCAACAACTTCAGCAGACTCTATGGCTAGCTGGCAATAAACTCACCTTGGCAGACTTTTGTGTTATCCCTTATATAATACGGTTAAAATATCTTTCTTTAGATAAAGTGTTTGAAAATTATCCCTTTGTTAAACGTTGGTTAAAGGAGATTGAACAGCTACTTGGATTTCAAAAAGTATTTATAGATAACTATCCCAGTGGTTTTGTTCAGCGCTGGAAAGACGCAGGAGAAGAGTCTTTAAAGCAGTACGATTTTTGATAAGTTCTGTGTTTTATTAAAATAAAATATCATTGCTCTTATAAAAATAAGTGCTGCAAACATGCAGCACTTGAAGATGATCCAGTTTATTACATAGAAATTCTGAGGTTATTGAGTTATTTTATTTTTTAAATAGTTTTTAATTTGAGTTGTAGAAGCAACATTGATAGGTGTTCTATATTCAATACCAGATAAAGTTTGAGCATTAACACCTAAGTTTATATCAGCTCCGTTTTCTACTAAAAATTTTACCATGTTGAAATGCCCGTACTTTGAAGCATTTATTAGAGCTGTTTCATCATTGATTACAATCGCATCAATATTGGCTTTGTTGGCTAACAATATTTTGGCTATTTCTAAATTGTTGTTTATTGAAGCGGCAATAAGCGGATTTCCATCATTGTCTGCTGACTGATTGACATTTGCGCCCATACTTATCAGTTTGTTAACCATTTCAATATTACCTGCTTTAACTGCAATAATTAAAGCAGTACCATCACCTATTATCGGTTTGTTAATATCGAGTCCATGACTGATCATCAACTCAAGTGTCTGGTAGTCATTTTGCTCGATAACATCGCTCAACAATTCACTTTCTGACTCTGATAGCTCAGAAAAGTGATTGGAATCGAGTTTAATAGAATCGACATCAATTTGTGGTAAGTAATTTTGTGATAGGCTGACAGTCGCGTAAGCTAGTGAAAAGCAAGTAGCTATCATAGCTAGCTTTTTGGGTTTTTTATTGGTTTTCATATTAAGTACCTCATTAATTCGGTAGGTTAAGTCTTTTTTATGACTAAAGAGTCCCATGGTCAATCCGTAGCTTTTTTGAAAAAGCATTAGTTTTGCACAGTCAATCAGTACCTGTGCGTATTGTTTATTATTATTTAATTTTGCGATCGCTCTTAAATCACAAGCCAATTCTCTGTTAATATGAATTTTGTGATTAATTAATCGCATAACAGGACTCCACCAAAAAATAATTGCAAAAACTTCTTGGAGAAAGCCAATTAAAGGGTCGTTTCTTTCTATATGTGCCTGTTCGTGTAAAACAATTGGAATAAGACTACTTTCTTTAAATTGTTGAACAAATCGATTGGGTATAATTATGACTGGACGTAGCCACCCGACCACCATTGGTGTACTAATGATAGCCGATTTTAATAAGTTAATTTTGTGAAGTTGGCTATCAAGTTTTAATTTTTTGATTGGTTTAGAAGACAATAAAACTTGTTTGGTTTTTAAAAATGCACGAATTAAGTGAATGCTCCGCCAACAACTACCAATAAACCAGACAATTAAAAACACATAAAGTAATGGCTTTACACTTTTTACCCAATGACTTGGTAAGTGCCACTGATTGGCTAAATATTTCTCTTTATCGGTTTCTGTGACTAGAGCCTGGCTAACTTTTTTTGGTGAAATTGAATTGACTTTTTTATCTTGAACTAACGCTGTAGAAGTAGGCTCATTAGTTTGTACGAGTAAACTGAGTGGAGTGATGGTTGCAAGCACAAAAGCAGTTAACCATAGCCAGCTTCGTACCTCTGGATTAAATTTTATTACTGAATTTAATATTAATAAAAGAGTTAATAGAAAAAAGCCAATTAACATATGGTGTATTGCGATAGTGGTGAAAAGAGTTAGTTCAGTTAGCATTGTATTTACACTTTATTCTGTATCGTCAATTTTTTTCTGCAAGGCTTCTAAATCTTTTATTTCTAAATCGGTTTCTTGCATTAAGTGCTGGGCTAATAATTCAGGTGAGCTTCCAAAAAAACGATTAAGTAAAGTGCTTAGCGCACCTTGTCTTGCTTCTTGCTGAGTAAGAATTGGAAAATAAATAAAAGCTTTGCCTTTTTTCCGGAAGTTAGCATAATTTTTTTCAGCCAAAATTTTGCACATTGTTTGTACTGTTGTATAGGCTGTCGGTTTGGTTTCTGAAAGCAGTTCTGTAATTTCTTTGACAGAAGCCTCTCCTTTATCCCACAATATTTCCATAATACTTTGTTCACCATCGGTTAATTGTTCAGATTTTTTTCTAGCCATTTCTCAAGTCCTAATTAATTAGTTTTTATAGCGTATTATATAGAAATGATTTTATCAACTAATTCTTTAGTTTTTTTAAGAGCGTTATTGTAATAAAGTACTTCAAATAGAAAGTTTTATGAATTAACCTATTGAAAATATAATGTTTTTTAAATTTTGAAAGAGATTTATAAGACACTTTTTATTTTAATGTTGCTGATCGTGAAGTATTTGGCACGTATGCCATGCTACGTAGTCGATGCGGAACCAACGTTAAGGTGACTTGACCTCTCGATGCAATCTTCAATTTGGGGGGCTGGGTTTGAAGTCATGTTAGCTTACGCACAACTGCTAGAGTGAGAGCTTGTTGAGCAGCAGCGCCTTTTAGTGGAAGGTTTAGAGTTAAAGTATTTTGACATTTGTACACCTGATTAATAAAAATAAACTGATGGATAGCCAATAATGAGATCAAAAGAAGAAACATCCTTAATGCTCGTCAGAGTGATAATAAGCTTGATCATTGCAACCCACGGTTGGCATCGACTGCTCACTGGGGGGTATGAACCTTTTGGTGAGTGGTTATCAGGCCAAGGTTTTCCATTTGGCTTAGTGATTGCTTGGGGCATTACTTTGATTGAAGTTATCGGTTCTCCTTTATTAGCTTTCGGAAAGAAGCTACTTTATCTGTGCGCAATTTATATTATTATTTACATGACTGGACTCTTTTTAGTGCATTTACAAAATGGATGGTTTGTTGTGGGGGCTGGAAGAAATGGCATTGAATATAGCGTGCTGATAATTGTTTGTCTTATTGCGATTGGACTTCCAGAAGTTAAAAAACTACTAGGGAATACTTAATAACCGATTAACTTTTAATTAATCGGTTAATCAAGCAAACAAAAAACTGTATTAATGTTTTATCAATTCGGGGCGCTTTATTTCACAAATTGATCGTTTAAAGGCATTAAACCGTTGTTAAGTTAGCTTTATTAGCTGAATTCAAGATTACACCTGAGCGGCTCAAACCATTGAGTACTGCATTCAGTGAGGCTCCAACAATATCATTACTTATTCCAACACCAGCGTATCGTTGGTTATTAATGCTCAACTGCACATAAGCCATCGCATTGGCTTGTTCATTTTTGGCTTTTGCGATGCCGGGTAGGGCATGTTCACTATAATCAATTAATAATATATCGGCATTGGTATTTTCATTTAAGGCAATGATAAAAGCGTCTAACACTCCTTTGCCTTGAGACGACATACTGACACTTGTATCACCCACTTGAATATTAATATCCAGCACATCACTGCGGTCACTACGGTTTAAAGTATAGTTATTTACCTGCATAAGGTTTTCTAAACGGAGATAAGTTTGTTGAAATATTTCCCAAATAATTTCACTAGAAACTTCGCCTTCTGTTTGCTCTGCTTGTCGTTGAATGTGAGGGCTGAAATCGACCTGTAACCAGCGTGGTATTTTTACACCATGTTCTTGTTCCAAAATATAAGCGACTCCCCCTTTGCCTGATTGACTATTAATTCGGATGACTTGCTGATAACTACGACCTAAATCTTTGGGATCAATCGGTAAGTAAGCAACCTGCCAATGTGCGTTAGGATCAAGTGCTCTTTTTTTCTCATCGATGGCTAAACATTTATTAATGGCATCTTGATGGCTGCCTGAAAACGCAGCAAACACAAGCTCTCCTGCGTAGGGGTGTCTGGGATGAACAGAAAGTTGTGTACAGCTTTCCACGACTGAAATAATTTTGTCCATGTTAGCAAGGTTCAGCTGCGGGTTAACCCCTTGACTATAAAGATTCATTGCCATAGTTACAATGTCCATGTTACCTGTTCGTTCACCATTGCCCAATAATGTTCCTTCTATGCGATCTGCACCAGCCATTACACCAAGTTCAGCTGCGGCAACACCACAACCACGATCATTGTGAGTATGTAAGCTGATGGTTACACAATTTCGTTGGCTAATATTATCAACAAACCATTCTATTTGATCGGCATAAACGTTGGGGGTTGCAACTTCTACTGTTGCAGGTAAGTTTAAAATAACTTTTTGTTGCTCTGTCGGTTGCCATATATCAACCACAGCGCTACAAACTTCAGCGGCATAATCAATTTCAGTCGCAGTAAAGCTTTCAGGTGAATATTGAAATTGCCACTGAGTATCTGGTTGCTTATCGGCATGTTGTTTAACCCATACAGCACCTTGTGTCGCAATACTTTTAATTTCTTCTCGGTTTTTGTTAAACACCTGCTGGCGTTGTATGGTCGACGTTGAATTATACAAATGGATAATAACACTGTGGGCCCCTTTGACTGCTTCAAAAGTGCGAGTGATCAGGCTTTCTCTAGCTTGTGTTAGTACCTGAATACTCACATCATCCGGTATAAGTTGTTGCTCTATTAATTGTCTGACAAAGTCAAAGTCAGTTTGGGAGGCGGCAGGAAAACCAACTTCTATTTGTTTAAAACCTGTTTCAAGGAGCAACTTAAACATCTTGAGTTTTTGAGCAGGGTTCATTGGCTCATTAAGTGCTTGATTGCCATCACGCAGGTCAACACTGCACCATAGAGGTGCCTGTGTAATCTGCTTATCTGGCCAACGGCGGTTGGGCTTTTGTATTGGGGTGAAAGCACGATATTTTTTATGATTAAAGCGATGATTAATATTTTGTCGACTAGACACTTTAATACTCCTGATGAGTATGATGAAAAAGCTTGTAGCGTGTATTATTTACACGAAACAGAAGAACACAAAGTGCACACTATAACTGTTTTTTATGAGTGAGTTCATGCAAATTATCTAAAATAATACTCATCAAATGCAATGACTCACTACTAATGTGATATATTTTAGTGAGAATCACTCATGTAAGAAGTAGGTGGCGAACAATGGGCATAAAGCTAGATAGAATTGACAAACAAATACTCCAACTGATGCAAAATGATGGGCGTATTAGTAATTTACAGTTAGCTGAATCTGTCGGCTTGTCACCAACGCCCTGTTCTAGGCGGGTAAAAAGGTTAGAAGACTCTGGATTAATTGCTCGTCATATTACAGTATTGAATCCAGAGGTATTAGGTTTGAATTTAACCGTGTTCATTGGTATTACATTAGACAGACATACTTCACGGAGATTTGATAACTTTACTAAGTCAGTATGTGACTTACCCGAGGTTTTGGAATGTGCCATTGTTACTGGGCAGACTGCGGATTTTTTATTGAAAGTGGTTGTGAGAGATATGCGTCATTATGAGGAGTTTTTATTAGGACATTTGACCACTTTGCCAGATGTTATCGGTGTTCATTCTAGCTTTGTATTGCGCCAAGTATTAAATAAAACCGAGTTACCGTTAGATTAAAGTCGGTCTCTTATAGATTGGCAGAGCTATTGCTACTCTAGATTAACTTTTAAGATAGCTTGGTTTTTGGGATTTTCTGGGGATTATCATAAGCGTATCGGTGATAGGAGCTTTAATTACGGCGACTGCTGGTGCATTGAGTATGTTAACTATGCATTTAGGAACCGTATTTTCACCTGCTATTGGGGGGTAATCATTGCTTCTGGTGATGTTAGTAAGAGTTATGTTGCAGCATCAGTTGGTGCTTTAGGGACATTAATTCCATTATTCCGACTACCTTCAACGAAGCCTGAAGTGGGTGAACCCGAACATCCAATTAAAGTATTAATGGGGGGCTTTCAATTTTTATTCTCTAATAGAATTGTGGGTAGTGTTATCTTAATTGGGACACTTGCCGCTGTTGCAGGAGTGGTTAGAATTTTCTTTCCTGCGTTAGCTTCCCACCCTTTTGGTGGCGGTGCTATTCAAGTTGGTTTGATGTTTTCTGCTATTTCTTTAGGTAGGGGCTATGATTGGTGCATTGACGAGTGGTTGGGTGCAAGGGACACTGCGTCCTGGAGTTGTTATGTTATTTTGCGGTGTAGCGACTTTTGGGGTGTTATCTATTCTGGGAGCCATTTTTTCAATTTGTTTTCGATCGTTACGTGAAGCATCAATTACTAATAAAGCACTAATACCCGATAATGATGACTTTAGTAGTGCAGAAAATGTTCGCTTAGAACCGCAAGAGTCTATATCTTGAGCGGTTAAGTCAAGTGAATATTAATAAATAGCCATATGGAGTAAGGGCTTGTATTATTCAGCTTCATGCTTTCTTTTAGTCAAAGGAATGTTTATCAATGATGGAACCTGTTCATCGGATTAACAGTCATGGGGCTGATCCAAGTCTGGGCAAAGTAAAATATGATATTCCTAAATTTTTATGGAATATAGGAATGCTTGTTGGCGCACTGATTTTTGCTCCTTTGACTTTCAGTTTGAATGTTTTCATTGGTTTTGTGTTAATGACCTATTTTTCATTATTAATAGGCCATAGTGCAGGTATGCACCGTATGATGATACATAAAACGTATGAGTGTGTTCCTTGGGTTGAGAAAGTATTGATTTATATTGGCGTACTTGTAGGAATGTCAGGTCCTTATGGCATTATTAAAATACACGACCTCAGAGATTGGGCTCAACGTCAGAGTCATTGCCATGATTTCTTTTCACATAAGCAGAATTATTTCAAAGATATTTGGTGGCAATTGACTTGCAAATTTGAATTTGAAAAGCCACCAACGATTAGCCTTGAAGCTAAATATGCTGATGATCCATTTTACCAATGGTTAGAAAGCTCTTGGAGATATCATCAACTTGTATTAGCCGTTGTTTTTTATTATATCGGTGATTGGCCTCTGGTTGTTTGGGGAGTGTTGGTAAGAGTATCTATTAGTGTTCTAGGGCACTGGTCTATAACCTACTTTTGTCATAATCCTGGGCCAGGTAATTGGCATGTTAAAGGGGCATCTGTACAAGCATCAAATCTTCCTGGTTTAGGTCTATTAACCTATGGTGAGTGTTGGCATAATAACCATCATGCGTTTCCTGAGTCTGCATGTATAGGTTTACAAAAAGGGCAAGTTGATCCGGCTTGGTATTTTATTAAAATCTTAGCTTTTTTAGGACTAGCATATAATATTGGTAAGCCCCGTCATGAAAAGCTGCGTGATGATTTGTATACCCGCTCTAGCTGATAATATCTCTTTTTAGAAGAACAAGCCACCTAATCAATAGGTGACTTAGAAGCAAGGTTTTTTTATGAGCTAAAAATGTCGGATCATATTGAGTCAACTTTAAAGTCGAGACAGTTTTTTTTCTAATAAAAAACCAAATATACCGACAGTTAAAAATAAAATGCCAGCAACGGTCAAATATCTGTTTTCAATTCTAAAGTGTTGTTGTGGGCCTCCGCCATATAATTTATAAGTTCTAGAGCCATTTTTAACGGGTACATTGAATGTGTCACCTCTATAGCTTGAAGATAATAAATACTTTTCGTTTCTGCGCTGAGTCAGTTCAATTCCTTTTTGGGCTAATAGTTCTCTAGGATAAAATTTTGCATATTGACTGAAAACTTCTTTGGGTTCTCCTTCTAATACAACGCCGTTAGATAGGTAGTTGTAATAGGTGGTGGGAAATATTAAGCCAAAGTAGCTAGAAACTATAAAAACAATACCCAATGTACTGAGTACTGCTGAGCCAATTAACCAACTTTTTTTGTGTTTTATATTGGAATATTGAACGGAAGAAAGAAAGTTAGCGACTTCAGGAAGCTGTCGTAACTGTCTATGTAAAACCGACTCTTCAATTCCTTCGAGCATCTCTTCAATTTTAATATCAAAGGCTTTGAGTATTAATTGAAATATGTCTGCTGAGGGAATTGATTTCCCATTCTCTAATTTTGATAGATAAGATTGCTCAATTCCAATAGCTTCTGCTAATTGAGGCTGGGTCCAATCTTTTTGTTTTCTTAATTGTCTTAATTTATCGCCAAAGTGCATAAGTTTTATTCTCCAAAAGTATTACTCGATTTAACTCATTGATGTTAAATAGCATTCTTGGAGATTCCTGAGGAACTAGAAAGATGAATATTTATGAATATTAACCCATATTAAAGAATTTTACCGCTTAAAGATGTTTTAGGCAAAATGTTGGGTTACGCTTTCGCTAACCGCAACCTACATTGAACCTAATATATTGCGCTTCAGACAAAGGTTAATGCAATGAGCAATTAGAATGCTTAACCAATAAAACTTTTGGATGAATTGGATTATTTATATTCTTTCTTTATATAAAACTTATTTTGAGTCGGTTACCGTACTGGATAGTGTGGTAGGCTAATGGGTTAGCTAAAGGCGTAACCCAGCGACTCATGCATCAATTAAAACAAGTTTCAACCGTAAAGAAAACAAGGCGCTAACTGAAAAGCGTTGATGCTCTGGTTAAGTTAACCTGATATGTAGTAGCTCAGACTTGATCTGACAGTTACCCGTTTTTCCAACGGTATCTGTCAGTTTAGATTTGAGCTAAATTCTTTTCAGCCCAAATCAATTTACCATCAAGTAAAGTTTCTTTTGGCGTTCTGCCACAGCACATTTTTCCTTGATGAGTTCGGTCATTGTTATAGTATTCCATCCAAACGTCCAGATCTTTTTGCAAATCTTCCATCGATGAGTACAGCTTTTTCCTAAAGGTGATCTGGTAAAACTCATTCAATATCGTCTTGTGAAAGCGCTCGCAGATCCCGTTCGTTTGTGGTGACATCGCTTTCGTTTTGGTATGGTCAATATCATTGATCGCCAAGTAAAGCTGATAATCATGATGCTCTACGCGACCACAGTACTCAGTTCCACGGTCAGTTAAAATGCGCAACATTGGCAATTCATTTTGATTAAAGTAGGGTAATACTTTGTCATTTAATATATCTGCGGCGGTGATTGGCGTTTTGGTTGTGTAGAGCTTTGCAAAAGCAACTTTGCTGTAGGTGTCAATAAAGGTCTGCTGATAAATTCGGCCAACGCCTTTGAGGTTACCCACATAAAACGTATCCTGAGAGCCTAAGTAGCCTGGGTGAGCGGTTTCTATCTCACCACAAGCTTCGTCATCATGTTTCTTCTTTTCAAGCGCAGCAACTTGCGCATCGCTTAAAATGATACCGTCATTAGCGACCTTTTCCTCAAGTGCTTTAAGACGCTTTTTGAAGTTTTCCAGATCATGACGAAGCCAAATTGAACGAACGCCGCTGCCAGAAACAAAGACACCTTGTTTACGCAGCTCATTGCTTGTTCTATGTTGACCAAAGGCTGGTTGTTCAATGGCATAGGCAACAACGGCTTGTTCTGTCGCCTCATCAACTCTATTTTTAGGATTGGCCTTACGTCTGGTCTTTTCGATTAAGGCGTCAATTCCACCTTCTTCAACTAACTCTTGATAACGATAAAATGTATCTCGAGATACGCCCATCACTTTACAGGCTCTTGAAACATTATTGAGTTCTTCGGCTAAGTTTAATAAACCTGCCTTGTGTTTAATAATTGGATTGTTAGTATGTAGCATGAGAGTTACCTTTTGTTTTGATTTAAAGATTCGACACCTTTATCAAAACGGGTAACTCTCTTCTAGTCAAGCTGAAGTGTCAGATGAAGTCGGAACTAATACACCTGATAACTTTCACTGGTACATTGAGTTAATGCAATTAAGCAGCTAATGACTAGACTGAGCTATATTTTATGCTCAAACCAAATTGACTCAATTAGCTTATATCCTGTAGGATCGTATTCCTTTAATTGGCTCCGATTAAACGGGAAGCACTCGTTTTCACCGAAAAATGATTCTGATAACTCCGCAAAATATTTCCAGTGTTCTTCGAGTGCGTATGCGTCTTCTTTAAACTCCTTGAGCTTTCTCGTTACATTTTTATACAAGCCACTTTCCAACGTTGCTTTATAGTGACGTTTAACCAAATCTTTTTGCGTTTTATTAAGAGAATGATATAGAGCATGGGAAAGTTCATGTAATAGAATGGTTTTTTGAAAATTATCTGTTGACCAATCCAAATAATTTTCTACATTTGATATTTCTAAACTTTTTACTTTGTCAGGATTATATCCGTTCTTGCTGAGCCAACCCCTTGACATATGATATTCCATAAATCCCTTTTCACAAGCATTCTTTTCAACCCAAGTTGGGGTTTTACTTAAGGTTAAATATCGAAATGTTGGGATAACTTGTTTTACCTCGATTATCTGCTTTCTCAATCGTAATATAGTCTTATCTCGTAAATAATGATCAAAATAAACATCTGGTGACAGATAAACAGTAAAACTCTCAACCTTGATATCAAAATAATGACTTGTTAGTGCATAACGCATGAGAGTCGAGCAAGACGCTAGAAATATAGAAAATACAATGACAATTAATATTTGTTTTTTGGATAACTCAATTAAATGTGCTCTTTATTTAAAAAGTATTGATACCTCAAGTTAATTTGATTTTGAGTGAGTGCTTTGTTCTTCAGGAAATATATTAGCTAAATCGTTAGTAATATATAAACCTTTAAGATCTGCTTGCTCAATCGCTTCTTTAATATTTTCCTGACAATACACACTCATATAGCCATCATGCTTCATTCTAAAGATTGACCAGTCTTTCACTTTTTCCTCATAAAACACTAAATAGTCAAAGTAATTCCAGGCATTTTCTACGGATAATTCTTTATTAATAGCATCCACATCTTCTGCCACCCGAAATGGAATAAAAAAATGACCATTTCCTTTTTGATAAGTCACAGGTAAAAATTCACCATCACTATTTATCAGCGGATATAAAACATCATAAGCTCTTTGACTTAAAAATAAACGACCACTAGCAATAGCAATATCAGGAACTGAACTACTTTGGTCCTCTTTGCCAACAGGACAAAAATCAAAGTTTAAAGGCTCATTAAATAGCTTCTTAAAGCTATAAGGTTGATTATTTAAGTTAATGTGTTTTTCTGCATTATCTTCATCCATTTCACCTAGAATATTTTTTATTTGTTCTTCATCAAAATAAAATTCAAGGTAATTGTTGCTATCAAATATTAATGTATAAAGCATCATTTATAATCCCGTTTTTGGCATAACTTCTGGTGGTACAGCCCCACCTTGTAGTGAAGTCCTAACTAATCGTAAAGCATTGATAAGTTGGTCTGGTGTTTTTATCATCGTGTTATTGATAAAACGGCTCAACCACCGATAATAATATTTGTGATGAATGCGACAGTGTGGAACCGCTTTACGTAAATAGTTTGGCATATAAATTCTATACTCCCAATCTCTAGGTAACCAACAGCCATTATGCGGGTCGTCTATTCTTAATTTGAACAATGCTAAAATAAGTCTCATCCTCATAGCATCGACTTTGCCCCCTGAAATCATAGCATGGCAGTTTCTGTAAATAAGATTAAGCAGACGTTAGTTGAAAATCAATGACAGAGTGAGGTAAAGTGTTTAGAAAAGAGTGTGGTGCACTAGCTGATTGAATGTGGCACTGTAGCCGACCAAACTCTATTATGATATTTTTATGAAAAACACCTGATGACCGTATATTAATGCGGACGAGGGTTCAGTAAAATCAAACTTAACTAGTCAAGGCTATATACGTTAAACAGGAAATTCTGCTTAGGTATTAGATAACAGGATAAACATTAAATATGATTGAAACTTTAAAGATAAAATTACTTGGCGGGATGTATGCTCAACAGGAATGGGAATGTGTCTTAGAAATTCCTATTGACTGCAGTTTGGATGAGTTACACCAGGCAATTTTGGGTGCAGTTGGTTTTGATAATGACCACATGTATGAATTTTGTATTGCGAGTTCTTACAATTCAAGAAGTGCACAACGCATATCATGTGATGACGATAGGGTCACTCAAGAAACCGTTGATACTCTATTATCAAAAAGAAAAGGAAAAAAGCTCTATTATCTTTTTGATTATGGCGATAGCTGGCTGTTTCAAATAAACAACAGTCGAAAAAAGCGTTTTAATGAAAAGCCTGATGTTTTTTATCCCAAAGTAGTGCTTGAAAATGGCGTTAGGCCAGAGCAGTACCCAGAGTGGGATGAATAGTGTTACCTCAATAAGTGCCTTTAAGCCGGACTGATAATTATCAGACCATATAATGGTGTCATTATTACGTTGCACGAATTTTAAGCCACGTCAAAATTGAAACCATAATGAAGTACGCTTATTTAGCCGGACTACTCAGAGGATGCGGTGAAGATTAATGCCCAGTCATTGTTTGAACAACATCAAAAAGAAAAGGAGTCAAACTGTCTCGAAAAAGCGCAATAGTACGAAAAATATTTTGTATCGACTTTTAAAAATCAGTGTTAACTGAAGGAAAATAGATTGGAAACATTCTAATTAACCTGAGATCTGGTTAAGCAATTATCAAACTGTTCGATTTTAACAGCTCAAATTCTTGAGCTGTTAAATTCAAAGAAGGTTTATTTTCTTTCAAGCTATAAGCAATTAGCCCACCGATTAAATTCAGTATAAAACCATGTACGCTCCGGTGTCTGGAGTGCTCGATATAAGAGATATTTTTCAACTGGTCATTGACAGTCTCAATGATAAATCGCTTTTTCAAAATGGCTCTGTCCCACAAGGATATAAACTTTTTCTTCATGTTTTTTCGTACGGTTGTGATTAACTCAACGTCTTTCTCCAATAATTCCCCTGATAACTTTTTACTGATATAACCTTTATCGCCATATAGTTTGCCAAAAACTGAATCACACATATCGAGAACCGGTTGACGATCGTCAATATTTCCTTGAGTGAGTTTGAGCGATACAATTTCACCTAAATGGTGATAACCAAATGTAATTTAAAACCGAATGACCACCCCATAGTCCCTTTACCATGCCGTGCAGAGTCAGCAAATACCTTGTTTCTTTTAGCTCGTATGATATGACAGACTTCGATTTTAGTTGAATCGACAAATTGAATTCCGGTTGGTTTTCCCAATTTTGAGGTTAAATAGCTACACATAGGAACAACAACATTGGGCATGACATTTAAGAAACGGGTATAGCTTAGTAGCTCAGGAAAATAAGGTTTTAAATGCTGGCAAACGTATAACAAATAATAACTTTTGAAGTCTCGGTAGTGGGATTGGTGGAAGTGAATGACTATCGTCATCATTTCTGCTGGTGATAGACGACACGCTCGACGGCGTTTGATTTCACCACGTTCAATGAGACTTTGTTGCCATTGAGCTATAAATAACTCACAAAAATCATCGACATCACAAAACAAATCAACTAATTTATCCATGCCTGCTTCCTATTTGATCTTATCAGTCTTGGTCGAATGATCTGATCATGGAACAGGCATTTAGTTCCTTTATTTATTCAATTTCTTATCCGAAGTTCAGGTTAATTAATTTTTTGCGGGTTTTATTTTTAACTTGTTTCTAAGGTAGAAAATTAGAGCGTTTTTGAGTGGGGTTGCTTGAAATCATGGTGGCCCGGGACAGAATTGAACTGTCGACACAAGGATTTTCAGTCCTCTGCTCTACCAACTGAGCTACCAGGCCACTGGTTTTCCCTTAAGAGGCATTACCTCGGGAGCGCGCTATTAAACTAGGATCGGGATTTAAAGTCAAGCGGGTTTTCAAAAAAAATTATTTTTCTGGTGGAACATATCCTTCTACTTGGTCGTAGTCACCACCAAACAAGAATTTTTCCATTTCTCCTGTCAAATAAGCCCGTGATTCTGGATCAGCCAAGCTCAGGTGCTTTTCGTTAATTAGCATTGTTTGATGATTCATCCATAGTTTCCAGGCTTCAGCTGATATATTGTTTAAAATACGTTCACCAAGTTCCCCAGGAACAGGTGCAAAGCTCATTGGAGCGGCTTCTTTTTGCAGTTTTTGGCAAAAAATCATGATGTTAGTCTCGCTAGTTGATTTGAAAGTATTTAAACAAAAACTTTTTAATTGGAGTTGGAAAAGCCAACTCTGATAGCTGGGTGATATTATGCCATTGTAGCGCTGAGTTTTCTTCTATTTGATTAGACGGCGTGCCTGATAATACTTTTATATCTAAATGGAAATGGGTAAAGGTATGCTTAAATTCATCAATTAGTTCATTTTGGCTGCTTGCAGTCATTTCTGGAAGACTCCACAGCCCGCCCCAAATGCCTGTCGGTGGGCGTTTTAATAATAGGATTTGATCTTTTTTATTGGTTCGCAAAAGTAATTTTACTTGTTTGGTTGGAATGCTTTTTTTCGGTTTTTTATTGGGGTATTCATCTGTTTTACCGTGAATATATGCTAAACAATTTTCTTCTAAAGGACATTGCTCACATTGTGGACGACTTCGACTACAAAAGCTGGCGCCTAAATCCATCATTGCTTGATTAAAATTTGCTGTATTGTCCTTAGGGGTATATTTTTCAGTCAATGCCCACAGTTGTTTAGCAACTGCTGATTGACCGTACCAGCCATCAACTAAAAAAACTCTGGCCAGTACTCTTTTTACATTACCATCCAGAATCGGCGTTGGTTGTCCCATCGCTAGTGATAGTATTGCACCAGCTGTAGATCGACCAATCCCCGGAAGCGATTCCATTTGTGTTAAATTTTTTGGAAAGCGTCCTTTGTAATCTGTCATTACTATTTGTGCGCAGCGATGCAAGTTTCTAGCCCGCGAATAATAGCCTAGTCCTTGCCAGTGATGGAGTACATCATCAATAGGCGCATTAGCGAGTTTTTTCACATTGGGAAAGCTGCGCATAAACTTTTGATAGTAAGGTATCACTGTTTTGACCTGAGTTTGTTGGAGCATAACCTCTGAAACCCAAACACGATAAGCTGTTGGGTTCTTTTGCCAGGGAAGATCTTTGCGTCCATGAAGGCGATAAAATTGTAGAATTTTTTCGGCAAAGCTCTCTGGTGTGATTAGCATGGTCTACTTAGGTTTATTGGCAGTTATTAAAGAATATCGTAATAAAACGGTATGAATATTGACAGTGTCAACCAGAGTGTTAGTGCTAACGGAATACCTATTTGCATAAAATCTTTAAAGTGATAACCACCAGCATTCATAATTAACAAGTTAGTCTTGTAAGCCATAGGGGTGGCATAGCTGAAGTTAGCACCAAAGAGTACGGCAACAACGAAAGGTTCCGCAGGTAAACCTAACTGGCTAGCTACACTGATTGCGATGGGTGTTCCGATAACCGCGGCTGCATTGTTTGAAACAATATTAGTCAAAATAGCGAGTAGTAGCATTAAAGCACTCAGTATGACGGGCGGAGGTAAGCCTTGTGTAAAAAAGAGGAACAGTTGGGCTAGATAATCGGCACCACCTGTCTTCATTAGTGCCTCGCCTAGTGCTAAGCTGGCAACAACAATTAAAATAACTTGTGTGCTAAGGGCCCGGCCAGCATCACTCCAATCAAGACATCGAGTGACTAGTAAGGCCATTACGCCGAGTAATGCACTAATTGCTATAGGTAAAATACCAAAGGCTGCAAGTCCTACAACGCCTCCCATTATAGTCAGAGCAATAGGGGCTTTGTTGGTATGAGGTAAGTCTGTCGTCGCATCCAGTACTAATAGATCACCTTTCTTTTTCATTTCGGCAATTTTATCGCGGGCGCCTTGAACTAATAAAATATCACCAACATGGAGTGAGACACTGCCTAGTTTTTTATAGAGATCGATTTCTTTACCTTCGCGGTGTAGTGCAACGGCAACCATTTGGTATTGGTCAATAAAGCGAATATTTTTGAGTGTTGACCCCGCCAGTGGTGAACCTGGTACAATGATAACTTCAGCGAGTTGTTGATCTTCTGCTACTAATGGGTGTTTATCATCAACTTGGTGTTTACCTACGAATAATTTTGCCCCCAGTGTTTTTTCATATTCCTTCAGGTTTTCTGCTGTATCAGATACGCGAATTCTATCGCCGGCTTGCATTATTACATCTGGCATTGGCATGATTCTGATATCTGAGGTAGTACCAAATCTTTGGATTCGCTCAGCTTTTAACGAGCCATTAGTGTGATCGATCAATTCCGCAAGAGTTTTCCCTACGCCAAAGCCATCTTCGTCTAAGGTTAAGTGTGCGGTGAATAAGCGTGGTGCTGCGCTTTCTAAAATAGATTCTCTGGGAGGCAGCATTTTGGGGGCTATCAGCCAGAGATATAAAATGGCGACGACGCCTGCTACAGAAGCTGGAATAGCAAAATCAAATAGGCCAAGTTTACGCATTCCTTGTTCTGCTGCAACCGCAACAACCAGCAGGTTCGTTGATGTCCCCACTGTTGTTGACATACCGCCAACTAGTGTTGCAAACCCCATTGGCATTAACATACCTGAAGGTGAAGTGTTATTTCGCACCGAAACGCTGATTAAGATTGGAATGAGTAAAACGACTATCGGGGTGTTATTCATAAAGGCTGATAGAACTGCTGCTACCAATAAAGTCACTAGTAAAGACAGTTGGGGACTGGCTTTCCATAATCTACCTAGCATTCGACCAACTGGTTCCAAGGCACCTGTTCTGACAAGTCCTTGACCTGCTATCATCAGCGCGCACACAGCTATGAGTGCTTCATGACCAAAGCCATAGAAAAAGTGGATAGATTCTAGGTGAGTGCCATCTGGTTGTATGTAGGGAAAAATCTGAAAAATAACCGCAACTAACAAGAGTACTGCCAAGCAACTAGATTCCAATTTAATGTCTTCACGCCGAAATAAGTAGAGCGCTACTATCGTGAGTAATAGCATAGCAAGGGCATGATAATTTGGAATGGCTGGGAACATATGCTAAATAGGAAGTCGTTAACAGAATGAATTTTTACGATATAAAACTAAAACTAACACTTTTTTGAAAATGATCAATAGTTTTGTTTTGTCGAAAATTACTGCGGGTAGCTGCTTGGCGCTATATTGGCTTGCTGACGGGAGATATTGGCAAAAATGACAATTTGACTTAAAAACTCTAATTTTGTTGCTGTCGTAGCCTTGTTTGTAGGGACACTGATATAATTAGCACTCATCTGGAATAAGACTGGTTAACTTGTGCAAGAATTTCATCGAAAAATCAGAAGTTTTGTCCGTCGTGAAGGTCGTATGACCGCTGGACAAACTTTAGCCTATGAATCAATGATGCCTGATTATGGGTTTGAATTTAATAAACAATTACTAAACTTTGAGAAACTTTTTGGTAATAACAACCCCGTTACTCTAGAAATTGGTTTTGGTATGGGGGCATCTTTAGCCGAACAAGCTGCTAATTACCCTGAGCTCAATTTTATTGGCATTGAAGTGCATAGACCAGGTGTTGGTTCATTGCTTGCGCGTATGAAAGAACGTGAAGTGACTAATATTAGAGTGATATCTTATGATGCGATTGATGTGTTAGAACATATGATTGAAGATAATAGCTTGGCTAAATTGCAATTATTTTTTCCTGATCCATGGCATAAAACAAGGCATCATAAACGCCGTATTGTAAAGTCTGAGTTTGCAAGACAAGTTCATCAAAAACTACAGGATAATGGAGTATTGCATATGGCGACCGACTGGGAAAATTATGCACAACATATGTTGGCTGTCATGCAACAAGAGGCAGGCTGGACTAACCTTTCTGCAACAGATGATTATGTACCAAAGCCTGATGATAGACCGGTAACCAAGTTTCAAAAGCGGGGAGAGCGTCTAGGACATGGTGTTTGGGATTTGATGTTTAAAAAGGATACTCCACATGTTTGAACGAATTTCTGTTTCTAGGGCTGCTGTTTTAATTGAAACCGAACAAGCACTTATTGTTGATATACGTGATGCAAACACTTTTGCTCAAGGTCATATTGAAGGGGCTGTACGTGTTGATAACGAAAATATCGGTGAGTATCTCGCACAAGCCGATAAATCAAAGCCGCTAATAGTCTGCTGTTATCATGGTAATTCCAGTCAGCCTGCAGCTGATGTTTTTAATCAGCAAGGTTTTGAACGAAGTTATAGTATGGATGGTGGTATGTGCGAGTGGGTACTTACTTTACCTGTCGTGCCAGAAAAGTAAAAATTGAAGCTGCCAGGTTTTAACAGAGTTCTAATATTTTGTTCACTAATTTTCGAATGCCATTAGCTGATTCTGATATATTGTTGGCTAACATATAAGCAGGTGTTGAGACGACTTTGTTGGTCTTATCGACTACGATATTGGTCACTGGACACTGAATATGTGTGCTGCCCATAGCTTCGATGGTTTGTGCTGTTTCGAGATCATTGCCAATTGTTAGCTCTACTGGTTTACCATAAATGAGTGGTATTAAAGCAGGTGCTATGCAGATAAAACCAATTGGTTTGTTAGCGCTTACAAAAGACTTAGCCGCTATTAATACACTTGTTTCTATTTCACATTGCGCGCCTTGAAGAGCAAAGTTACTTAAGTTTTTAGCGACACCAAATCCGCCTGGAAAAATAAGGGCGTCAAATTGAAATGAGCGCAGTTTATCGATTGGTTCGACTTTTCCTCGGCATATTCTTGCTGATTCAATTAATACATTGCGAAAACCTTCCATTTCTTCTCCAGTGATATGATTGACTACATGATGCTGCTTTATGTCAGGAGCAAAGCACTGATATTCAGCACCTTGCTCTTCTAACGCGAGCAAAGTGAGTACGCTTTCGTAAACCTCAGAACCATCAAAAACACCGCAACCAGATAGAATAACTGCTACTTTTGCCATGCTTGCTCCTTTATTGTTTAAGAGTGAGATAAGGATTAATTGTTATTCTGTCATTATAATCCTAGGCGGGTATTCTTATTAAATCAATTGGCAAAATCGCTTGATAAATTGCCTTGTAATATAAAGATATATGACAAAACATAGCTATTTGTCCAATAATTAAGCAAATATCCAGTAAATGGTTTGATCATGTGGCGCTCGTTTGAGAAAATACGCCCCGTCAAAATTCCCGCTTACTAAGAACCTCGACTTTAGGAGTCAATATGTCATCTCGATTTCAGTTAGCGAACGCTATACGGGCGTTAAGTATGGATGCGGTCCAAAAAGCCAAATCAGGTCATCCTGGAGCCCCGATGGGGATGGCTGATATAGCGCAAGTGCTCTGGTGTGATCATTTAAGACACAACCCAAGTAACCCGGAATGGGTTAATCGAGACCGTTTTGTATTATCTAACGGTCACGGCTCGATGCTTATTTATTCACTATTACACTTAACAGGCTACGCATTAAATATTGAAGATATTAAATCTTTTAGACAGCTACACTCTAAAACACCAGGTCATCCTGAGTTTGGTTATACCCCTGGTGTTGAAACTACCACAGGGCCTCTTGGCCAAGGAGTTGCTAATGCTGTTGGTATGGCTATTGCCGAAAAAACATTAGCGGCACAGTTTAACCGTCCAGGATATGATGTGATTGATCACAATACATACACCTTTTTGGGAGACGGTTGCTTAATGGAAGGTATTTCCCATGAAGTTTGTTCTCTGGCCGGTACTTTAGGGTTAGGTAAGCTAATAGCATTTTATGATGATAATGGCATTTCAATTGACGGTGAAGTTGAAGGTTGGTTCACTGATGATACTGCAAAGCGGTTCCGTTCTTATGGCTGGCATGTCATTGGTGATGTTGATGGACATGATCCTGAGGCCATTCAACAAGCCATTGAATTAGCAAAATCAGAAACTAATAAGCCAAGTATTATTTGTTGTAAGACTACGATTGGTTTTGGCTCTCCTAATAAAGGCGGCAAAGAAGATTGTCACGGTGCACCTCTTGGTGACGCAGAAATTGAGTTGGTTAGAAAAGAACTGAACTGGCCTCATGCACCTTTTGAAATCCCTGCTGAAATAATGCAAGCCTGGGATGCAAGAGCAAATGGTAGCAAACTAGAATCAGAGTGGAATGATACTTTTATTGCTTATCGTGAAACTTATCCGGATTTAGCGGCTGAGTTAACCCGCCGTTTAAGTAATCGACCTAATGCTGATTTTGAGGGGGCTGCACGTGCCTATATCGCTAAAACTCAAAATGCCGCAGAGGGGATTGCAACGCGTAAAGCTTCGCAAAATGCGATTGAAGCTTACGCACCTTATATTCCCGAATTTATCGGTGGTTCAGCTGATTTAGCCGGTTCAAATTTAACTCAATGGAGTGGGGCTAAGGGGATTTCTGCGCAGCAACCAGAAGGTAACTATTTATATTATGGTGTGCGCGAGTTTGGGATGTGTGCGATTATGAACGGTATAAAGTTGCATGGTGGTTTTATTCCATTTGGCGGAACTTTTTTGATGTTTATGGAATATGCCAGAAATGCAATTCGTATGGCTGCGTTAATGAAACAGCAGGCTATTTATGTTTTTACTCATGATTCGATTGGGTTAGGTGAAGATGGTCCAACCCACCAGCCAGTAGAGCAGTTATCTTCAATGAGAGCGACACCTAATCTGATTAATTGGCGCCCTTGTGATGCAACTGAAACCGCTGTTGCATGGAAGTGTGCTATTGAAAACCTTTCTGGACCAACGGCTCTAATTTTAACGCGCCAAGGGTTACCAACGCAGCCTAAAAGTAGTGAGCAGATCGCACTAATTGAAAAAGGGGGGTATATCTTAGCTGATTGCGAAGGGACACCAGATTTAATAATAATAGCAACGGGTTCCGAAGTTGAATTGGCAATGAAAGCAAAAGAAGGTATTGCAAACCGCAAAATTAGAGTGGTATCAATGCCTAGCTGTGAAGTTTTTGAACAACAAGACGATAATTATAAACAAAGTGTTCTTCCTGCCAACGTGACTAAGCGTATGGCGATTGAAGCAGCTCATGGCGATTTTTGGTATAAATATGTTGGTTTAAATGGCGTAATTATATCGATGAATCGGTTTGGAGAATCGGCACCAGCCAGCGACTTATTTAAGGCGTTTGGATTTGATGTTGAAAATGTAATGGAAAAAGCACAGTCACTATTTTCTGAGTAGTGATTAATTAATATTGAACATTTTACAAAGCGTGTTCAAATTATTGATAAAATCAACTGAAGAGCTCAGATTTTAAATCTGAGTCCAGCAAACGTTTGAGGAAACACAATGACAGTAAAAGTAGCAATTAATGGTTATGGACGTATTGGTCGTATGGTATTGAGAGCGATTTATGAATACAACAGAGAGGACGAAATCAAAGTAGTTGCCATTAATTCATCTCATCCAATTGAAACTAATGTCCATTTGACAAAATACGATACAACTCATGGTCGTTTTGAAGCAAATGTATCAGGCGATGAAGAGAACATGTATGTCAATGATGACAAAATTGCAATGTTAGCTGATCGTAACCCAGAAAACTTAAAATGGTCAGATTATGATGTTGACGTCGTGCTTGAGTGTACGGGCCATTTCACGGATAAAGTCGGTGCTTCTAAGCACTTTGTTGGTGGCGCGAAAAAAGTTCTTATTTCTGCACCTGGCGGCGCTGATATTGATGCTACTATTGTTTACGGTGTTAATCATGAAACACTGAAAGCTGATGACCGAATTGTTTCTAACGCTTCTTGTACCACTAACTGTCTTGCACCTGTAGCTAAGGCGTTACATGAAGGTTTAGGGATTGAAAAAGGTTTGGTTAATACGATTCATGCTTACACTAATGACCAGCGTATTATTGATAACCAGCATAAAGATTTAAGACGAGCGCGTGCTGCGGCTATGTCAATTATTCCTACTAAAACTGGTGCTGCAAAAGCGGTTGGTTTAGTCTTACCTGAGTTAGCCGGGCGTTTAGATGGGTTTGCATTACGAGTACCTACAGTGAATGTGTCGGTCGTTGATTTAACCTTTGAAGCTTCTCGTGATACAACCGTTGAAGAAGTGAATGAAATTGTTAAAGCGGCTTCTGATAGCTATGTTTTGGATTACAACGTTGAGCCTTTAGTATCTACTGATTTTAACCATATGCCAGCCTCTTCAACATTTGATGCCACTCAAACGCGAGTTAATGGTAATTTGGTAAAAATATTGACTTGGTATGACAATGAGTGGGGCTTTAGTGTACGGATGTTAGATACAGCCGTAGCAATGATGAAAGCATAAATATCGCTCTCTGATAGTAGCCTTCGAAATATAGTTTATGCCCTATAGCGCTTTAATTATATTGATAAGGCTACTTTAGGTTTTAGCTATTGCGAAACTTAAACAATAACGATATTGAAGCAATTACAAAAATAAATTGGAGTAATCACTAGTATGTCAGTTTTAAGAATGTCTGACTTAGACTTGAGCGGCAAACGTGTTTTGATACGAGAAGATCTTAACGTGCCTATTAAAGATGGAAAAATCACTTCTGATGTAAGAATTCAAGCTGCATTGCCAACGATTAAAATGGCTTTAGAAAAAGGGGCTAAAGTATTAGTCATGTCTCATCGTGGCAGGCCGACTGAAGGTGAGTTAACAGAAGCTGACTCTATGGCCGTAATTGTTAATTATATGAGTGAATTGCTCGATGTCCCTGTCAGGTTAGCAGCTGACTATTTACAGGGGGTTGATGTTGCAGAAAATGAAGTAGTTGTTTTTGAAAATGTTCGATGCAATGTTGGCGAAAAGAAAAATGACGATCAACTGGCAAAAGCTTATGCCCATTTGTGCGATGTTTTTGTCATGGATGCATTTGGAACTGCACATCGTGCTCAAGCTTCAACACATGGTGTCGCAAAGTATGCGCCAATTGCATGCGCGGGCCCATTATTAGCGGCAGAGCTAGATGCGCTGGGTAGTGCATTGGACAATCCGGCTCGTCCGATGGTTGCTATTGTGGGTGGTTCTAAAGTTTCTACTAAACTCACTGTTTTAGAAGCACTTTCAGGTATTGTCGATCAGTTAATTGTTGGCGGAGGTATTGCAAATACTTTTATTGCTTCAGAAGGACACTCGGTTGGTAAATCTTTGGTAGAAAATGATTTAATTGATGAAGCTAAACGATTAACTGATGCTGCTATTACTAATGGCGGTGAAATTCCGAAAACAGTTGATGTTGTTGTCGGTACTGAGTTTTCTGAAAGCACTCAAGCGACATTAAAAAATGTTAATGAAGTTGCTGAAGATGATATGATTTTTGATATTGGTCCACAAACTGCTGAGAAACTTTGCCGTATTTTAGAGAGCGCCGGTACTATCGTTTGGAATGGACCTGTTGGTGTTTTTGAATTTGAACAATTCGCAGAAGGCACTAAGAAAATTGCTCAAGCAATTGCTAAGAGCAAAGCTTTTTCAATTGCTGGTGGTGGTGATACATTGGCGGCAGTTGATAAGTTTGGCATTAAAGATAAAGTGTCTTATATTTCAACTGGTGGAGGCGCATTTTTAGAGTTTTTAGAAGGAAAAAAATTACCTGCAGTAGAAATATTAGAACAACGTGCTGCTGAAATGTAATTGTAAAAATAGAGTATCTGAAGATACATCAAACAAAGCAAATTTAAGACTATAAAATGATAGATGGAGAATACAAATGGCACTAATTTCGATGCGACAATTACTCGATCATGCCGCAGAATTTCAATATGGGGTTCCTGCATTTAATGTTAATAACCTGGAGCAAATGCGCGCAATTATGGAGGCCGCTGATGAAACCGATAGCCCTGTAATGGTGCAAGCATCAGCAGGTGCTAGAAAATATGCTGGTGCACCTTTTTTACGCCATTTAATTCTTGCGGCAATTGAAGAGTTTCCACATATTCCAGTGGTGATGCATCAGGATCATGGTACTAGTCCTGCTATTTGTCAGCGCTCAATTCAACTTGGCTTTTCCTCTGTTATGATGGATGGCTCTCTGGGTGAAGATGGTAAAACACCGACAACTTATGATTATAATGTTGATGTGACTCGTAAAACCGTTGAAATGGCTCATGCTTGTGGTGTTTCTGTTGAAGGGGAGTTGGGATGTTTAGGATCATTAGAGACTGGTGAAGCCGGCGAAGAAGATGGTATTGGTGCCGAGGGTAAGCTAACGCTTGAGCAGATGTTAACTGATCCAGAAGAAGCTGCCGATTTTGTACAAAAAACCAATGTTGATGCGCTTGCTATCGCTATTGGTACTTCTCATGGTGCTTACAAGTTTACTCGTCCACCAACAGGTGATGTTTTAGCGATTAGTCGTATTAAAGAAATCCATGCACGTCTTCCTAATACTCATTTAGTGATGCATGGTTCGTCTTCGGTACCGCAAGAGTGGTTAAAAGTAATCAATGAGTTTGGTGGCGAAATTCCTGAAACTTATGGCGTTCCCGTTGAGGAAATTTGCGAAGGTATTAAACACGGTGTAAGAAAGGTTAATATCGATACAGATTTACGTTTAGCTGCCACAGGTGCTATTAGACGTAATTTGAGCGAAGCACCTTCAAATTTTGATCCTCGTAAATATTTGGCTGTGTCGACGCAAGCGATGAAAGAGATTTGTTTAGCGCGTTATGAAGCATTTGGGACTGCTGGAAATGCGAGTAAAATAAAGCCAATTTCTCTAGAAAGAATGTTTGCAAGATATGAGTCTGGCGAATTGGATGCTAAAGTTAACCGTTAGTTTTAATTGAAATTTGATATTATTGGACAGTATGTTGATTTTATCAGCATACTGTCATCACAGTGTCTCTATTTTTATCGCAAAATCGATTTCACTTTTTCAATGAAGATTAATTGATAACTTAGATGGGGATAATTATTTTCACTTTACTTAAAGCACAGATGTTACAAAGGAATGCTAGATACCACTCGAGAAGTTGAAGTACCAGAAGGCATAACATTATCACTACCGGTTGCCGGATTGGTTAGCCGTTCTCTTGCTTTTATCATTGATTTATTACTTCGTTGGGCTGCAATTGCAATCATTGCTCAAATTTTTTCTATATTTGGAAATTTTGGCTCTGGTGTCATTTTATTATTTATATTTTTAGTTGAGTGGTTTTACCCCGTTTTATTTGAAGTGCTTTATAACGGCCAAACTTTAGGTAAAAAAGTATTAGGTATTACTGTGATTAATGATGACGGCACACCAATTGATTGGTCATCATCAATTATTAGAAATCTTTTGCGTTTTGCAGATTTTTTGCCTTTTTGCTATGCCTTTGGCATTATTAGTATGCTATTTAGCCGTGATTTTAAACGCCTTGGTGATTTTGTCGCAGGTACTTTGGTGGTGCATAAACTTGATTTAGTAAAAAAGCAAAAAGCCATTAGCATAGAAGGTGTCGCTCCAAAATTTCCCTTAACACTTGATGAGCAAAGTGCCATTGTTAGCTTTGCTGAGCGTTCTTCTAAAATGTCAGAGTCTCGCGTTAACGAATTGGCAGGTTATTTAGGACCCTGGTTAGATCAAGAAAAAATAAAACAGGGTAGTGAACCTGCATCAGTGCAACTTTTTAAAATTGCTAAATGGTTGCGAGGGCATGCATGAGACAGGAAGAGTTTGAACAACGCTATCAAGAACAATGGAAAACTTTTGAAAATCAGATCTCTATTGCTGAATCAATAAAGCTTAAAAAATCAGAATATACAGAAGAGTTAAATAATTTTTCTAAAAACTATCGACAAGTTTGTTATTGTCTAGCTTTAGCTAGAGAGCGTCAATATAGCCCTTATTTGGTGTCTCAATTAGAGGCAATGGTTTTTCGAGGACACCAGATTTTTTACCGTAAAAAAGTGGGTATTTTTCGACGTATTTATCAATTTATTTTATTTGGTTTACCTGTTGCGGTTAGAGAGCAAGCGACTTTTGTTTGGATTGCATGTGCTCTTTTTTATATTCCAGGCTTGGTTGTTTTTATTTTTACACTTATTTTTCCTGAGCTGGTTTACTCTGTAGTCGATTCAAGTACAGTGGCTAATATTGAAGGAATGTATGACCCCAGCTTTGATAAAGTGGGACGTGAAAGACAATCAGATACAGATTTTATGATGTTTGGTCATTATATTCGAAATAATATTGGTATTGCATTTCAATCTTTTGCTGGAGGTATATTAGCGACTTTGGGTACTCAGTTTTATCTCATTTATAATGGCATTTTTTTTGGTGCAATAGATGCACATATTATTAATATTGGTTATCAAGAAACTTTTTACGGTTTTGTTGCAGGCCACTCATCCTATGAATTAACTGGTATCATTTTATCTGGCGCAGCGGGTCTACAGATCGGTTGGGCATTTATTGCGCCTGGTGTTTTTACTCGTAGACAAGCCATTATTAATGCAGGTCAACGGGCAATGACATTAGTTTATGGAGCTATTTTATTATTGCTTATCGCTGCTTTTGTAGAAGCTTTTTGGTCCTCTACAACGAGTATTCCTGTATTAACAAAATATGGAGTTGGTATTGCCGGTTGGTTATTCATTATTTTCTATTTTGCATTGGTTGGAAGAGGTCGTAGATATTAGCTATGAATCTTGAGCAAATGACAGTTAAAGTACGACCAAGAAAAAATCTAGAAGCGATAGATCTCGGCGTAGCCTTAGTACAAAAAAATATTATCGAGCTTTATAAAATTTGGTTGATTATTACATTACCGATTTATTTGTTGATTAGCTCAGTATTTATAGAGTCTGGTATTTGGGTGTATTTGGGATTCTGGTTATTTAAACCCATTTGGGAAAGACCATTATTACATTATTTAAGTCGCCAGCTATTTGGTGAAAATTTATCGATACGAGATTGCATCAAAGAATTTTTTAGCTTAGCAAAAATTCAATGGTTTGCCAGTTTGACTTGGCGTCGGCTCAGTTTAACGCGTTCATTAGATTTACCCATTATTCAATTAGAAGGACTAAAAGGAGCGCAGCGCAGTGAAAGAATCAAAGTTATTCATTCAAGTGGCTCTGGAACAGCCGTTTTACTGACTGCTTTATTGGCTTTGTTAGAAAATGTTTTTTATTTAGGCCTAGTCGCCTTAGCTTATTTATTACTACCGACACAGATGAGTGAGTCTATTGATATTATAAAGTGGATATCAATGGAAAGTGATTCATACATGGTTGATTTTATTTTTAATCTTTTGGTTTATTGTTCTCTTACTATTGTTGCTCCTTTTTATACCGCTTGTGGTTTTGCTCTTTACTTAAATCAACGAACACATTTAGAAGCTTGGGATGTTGAGTTATCATTTAAACGATTAGCAAAAAAGCTAGAGAACCAAAGCAAGCAACAAAGTATTCGATTAGCAAGCCTTATGTTTATTATGAGTTTGTTTTTTATGCCTGGAAGTATTAATGACCTTTATGCTGAAGAAAATAAAGCTCAAGAAGCTAATGTTTCAAAAAATCAATTAAGCAATAAAAAATCAAAAATGATGATTAAAGAAATTACCCAAAGTGATTTGTTTAATCAAAAAGAAACAAGATATCATTATGAATTTAACCAGTCCTTTGAGAGTAAAGATGAGGTAGAAAAAAATAGTCCATCATCGCCTATTTGGCATTACTTAGGTGTATTTATATCAATGATTATGGAATTTATATTATGGGTGATTGCTGCCTTATTAATTATATTTTTAATTGTTAAGTATCGTCACTTAATTAAAGGCGTTAAGCTACCTAAGAAAAAAAAAGTCAAAAGACCTGAACAATTATTCGGTTTAGAGCTTAATACAAAATCTTTACCAGATAAGCCGTGGTTAGTTGCTCTTGGTTATTTAGAAGAGGGAAAATTACGAGAGGCGACAAGTCTGTTATATCGTGCAAGCTTAATTTGGTATATAGAAAATACACAGGTTGTCATTGTTGAAGGTGATACTGAATTAGAGTGCTTAAGAAAAATTGAAGGTGTCATCGAAGATAATTCAAACAATTTTATGCAAAAACTAACAAGTAGTTGGCGTAGACTAGCTTATGCACATCAAATACCAGATGTGAAGCAACTACGTGAATATTGTGAACAGTGGCCAGAAGTTTTTAATCTTTCTGCTATGAATGAAGAGGCTGCGAATGAGTAGCTGGTTCAAAGTCTCTAAAGTTACCTGGTTAATACTGATTATAATAATTACTGTTTTTTTAGGAATGATGTGGTTTTTTAATAATCTGACTAAAGTTTCTTATGAAAAAAATATTGGTTATTCCGAAGAAGCAAAGCGTAATCCTTTTTTAGCCGCAGAATTTTATCTTAAAAAACTGAATATTAAATTTGAAAATAAACAAGATTTTTCAATTTTTGATTCAGAAATAGGTCAATATGATACCATCTTAATTAATAATTCAAGGGTTGGAGTGTCGGCTAAACAACGTGAGCAGATGTTAGCCTGGGTGAAACAAGGAGGTCATCTGGTTTTATTGGCTACAGAGTTTTATGAGTATGACTTTAATGCCAGTAGAGATAAATTTTTGGATGAATTAGGTGTACGCTATTATCCTTTTGAGAAAGAGAGCTTTAGTTCAGAAGATGAAGACTTAACTTATTTAACATTTTCTGGGTATGAAAAAGAAACTGAAATTCATTTTCATTCCTCTGGCTATATTGATGATACTAGCGGTGATGCATCATTTAAAGGTGGCACAGATTACGCTGAGCAACTTATTCAATATGATATTGAAGAAGGATTAGTTACTGTTTTAGTTGATTTTTCTATTTGGAATAACCAGAGAATTGATAAACATGATCATGCTTTATTTTTATCTCAACTAATTGGCTCTTCCGAAAAAGCATGGCTTATTTCTAATCGATTACAACCTTCACTATTGGCTTTAATGATTAAATATGCCCCGTTAGTTGTGATTAGTTTTGTTATTATTCTAGTGACCATTTTGTTTAGTCAAGTATGGCGAAGGGGAGCTTCTCGACAAGATGACTCAGCCTCACAAAGAGAAATTATGCAGCACATTGCTGCTGCCGGTGAGTTTTCATACCGTAATGATAACGGGGGTCGATTAATTCGAACTCTCATTGAAATGATAGATTTACGTATGATTCAACTTGTTCATGGATATAAACAGCTGAGTTTAAATAAACGTTTAGAAAAACTTTCTGAAATTACTCAGTTAGATAAAAGTAAACTTGCTTTCTTATGGGAGCAAGGGGATTTAAACCAAGAAACTTTTTTGAAAAAAGTACAACTTGTTCAAGATATAAGGAAACAGCTATGAGTGAACTCTCTGTGGATGATGCACCTAATGAAAAAGATGATTCAGCAATTGAAAGTATAACTGATGGAATATGTACGAATATTATATCTGATCAGCAAAATCAATTAATAACGTCATTAAAAGAAAATATTAATCGAGCGCTAATTGGTCAAAGTGAAATTGTTGAAATGGCATTGACTTGTTTGCTCGCTGGCGGACATTTATTAGTTGAAGGTGTGCCAGGTTTGGGGAAAACCTTATTGGTTCGTTCAATTGCTAAAAGTTTTTCGGGAGAATTTTCTCGAATTCAATTTACACCAGATTTAATGCCAAGTGATGTCACCGGACACGCAATGTTTGATCCTAAATCGGAAAAGTTTCGAATTCGTAAAGGGCCTGCATTTACTAACTTACTTTTAGCGGATGAAATTAATCGTGCACCTGCCAAAACGCAAGCGGCTTTGTTAGAGGTGATGCAAGAAAAGAAAATTACCATTGAAGGAAGTTCTTACCCTGTTAATTCTCCTTTTATGGTTTTAGCTACCCAAAACCCATTAGAGCAAGAAGGTACTTATCCTTTACCTGAAGCTGAATTAGATAGGTTTTTGATGAATGTACTCATCGGTTATCCTGCCATTAGTGATGAAGTTGCTTTAGTTAAAACAATTACTACTGGTGAAATTGATGACTCAATTTTGTTACGCGATTTAGCGCCAGTCACTGATCCTGAAAAAATTATTGAGCTACAGAATCTAGCATCAAGAATTGTGGTTGATGATAGTTTATTTGATTATGTTGTTAGGCTGGTTGCTGCAACGAGAGAGTGGTCTGGTATTCAAATGGGAGCTAGTCCAAGGGCCTCTATTGGTTTAATTCGAGCCGCTCGAGCGTTGGCTTTAATTCGTGGTAATGAATTTGTAACACCCGATGAAATTAAAACAGTAGCATTACCCGTATTAAGACACAGAATTGTTTTATCTGCTGAGCTTGAAATTGAAGGCATTAGTGTGACTCAGGTGATTGCTGATATATTGGCACAAGTTGCCACACCTAGACAATAATATTGAATTTTATTCATGAAAATTACCTATCGCAGTATTATTGTTTTACTTATTTGGTTCTGCATTGCAATTGCAGAAGGCCTATTTCGCCTTAATAATTACCAAGCTAAGAGAGCATTAGAAAGTCATTGGTTAGCAGACATTTGGTATGTTTTTGCTGTTGGCCTAGCTGCATTATTTTTATGGGAATTATTATCTTTACGTCATTTACAAAAAATAACCGTTAAGCGCCTTATTGCAAATACATTGCCCGTTAATAGTTATTGCGATGTTGAGCTTGTGGTTGAAAATCATCGAAGCAATCGGTTAGATGCTGAAGCCATTGATCATATTCCAGAGTTTTGTTGTAGCAAAAAAATGCCGGCGCTTATTCGTTTGTCGGCAGGAGAAACAGTGACCATTAACTATCAATTAAAGGCTATTGAACGTGGCGATTTGATTATGAACCGCTGTGAGTTATGGGTGAAATCTGAGTTTGGTTTTTTAAAACGCCGTGTCTATATAGACTGTGTAAGCAACTCAAAGATATATCCTAATTATCGTTCAATTCTTAATTATACTTTACTTGCCACAGAACAAAGAACACGTCAGTTAGGGATCAGACAAAGACAGCAACGTGGAGATGGACTAGAGTTTCATCAACTTAGAGAATATAGAATGGGAGATAGCCTACGTCAGGTTGATTGGCGCGCTACATCTCGTTTACAAAAATTAATTTCTAAAGATTATCAGCAAGAGCGAGATCAAAATATTATTTTTTTACTCGACTCTGGTCGAAGAATGAGAACAAAAGATGGTGAGCTTTCACATTTTGATCAAGCCCTTAATGCCATGCTTTTAGTTGCATCCATTGCTCTCAAACAGGGAGATGCCGTTGGACTTAAAGTTTTTGGTGGAAGTGATAAATTCATTATTCCTAAAAAAGGGCCTTCAAGTATTAATGCGATGCTTAATAGTGTTTATGGTTTGCATCCAACTCATAGTGCGTCAGATATAATTGGTGCAGCAGAAAGTCTAAATCATCAGTTCAGAAAACGCTCATTGGTGGTTTTAATTTCTAATGTTAGAGCTGAAGATGAGATAGAATTAAAAACAGCAGTGGCGTCTTTAAAAAAGCATCACTTAGTTATGCTAGCTAATATGAAAGAACAAGTTTTGCAAGATGTTTTATCTGAACCGATATATCAGATTCATGATGCATTAAAGTTTTCACAAACCATTAGTTATTTGCAACAAAGAGAGCAACTTCACCGTCGACTAACACACGATGGTGTGATCGCTGTAGATAGTCTGCCAAGCCATTTAGCTGTTAATATGGTTAATCAATATTTTGATATTAAACGTGGCGGGCGTTTGTAGCCTGTTTTGATTTTTAAAAAGGTTTGTAATGAAACGAATTTATCGGTTATTAGTTATATTAATGGGGCTGATGATCTTTTTGTCTGTTTACTTATTTGTAAAAAATGAGAACTACTCAAATTTACAACAGAAAGAGTCTGAAGTGCTGAATAAAAAGTGAATGGGGTAATTCATAGCGGATAACTCCTTTTATCCGCTGTTGCATAAGTTAGTCGTAACGACCAACTAGGGTTATGTTTGAAAATGATTGATAACCATGTACTAAAATGTAATATTTTCCTGCTTTTGTTGGCAGTGATGTACCACCTGAACCACAAGTTTCATTACTACCATTAAGCCACGGAACACAATCTGCACCATTTTGTCCTGTTGCTGTTGGCTCTGCTTCATAAGAAACGTATAAATCTGCATCCCCATTGTTACCGTAAATTTTAAACGATAGGTTGCTTGCTCCTTGTGGAACTACCATAGTGAAACGTAATTCAGCATTTTTGTTACCAGAAAGACCTGTACGTGCAACACCATTTTCAAGCGCATTAGGATCGCTGACTTCAGTGACTGTCATTTCTAGATGCATTTCGCCTGTTGCACCGTGAGTATCTGTTGCTGTAATGGTGTAGGTATAAGTTCCTATCTGATCGGCTGTGCCATTAACTTCGCCGGTTTGAGGGTTAATTGTTAACCAAGGGTGTCCACCACTAATGCTATAGGTTAATTGGTCAGCATCAGGATCGGTCGCTGTAAAAGTATCATTATAACCTTGGTTCATTTCTACTGATGCAGTTACATTGGTGTTAGAAAATGATGGCGCATTATTGGTTGCAATTTCATCTACAATGGCACGACTGACTACTCGACCATTAAGTGCTTGTATCGGCCGATAGGTATCATATCTAACGCCATTTTCTGTAAACAAATCTCTAAAGTGACTAATTTGGCTTGCAGACATTTGAATTGGAGTTGATAACACAAACCAATTAACTACTTCGTCGCAAGTAGGGGTGGTTAATGAGCCTCTATAATGAAAAGCACTTCTGTTTTCAGGCAGTAAAGTTGATAAGTCTGAAACTAATTTTGACCTTTCTTCTCCATGATGAGGAAGGTGATTAAAAATGGTTTTTAGTTGCTGGTTTTCTGCTCCTTCTTCTATCAATACCCCAATAACGGTTGCATCAACTAATTGTCCATGATCATATTTTTTATTAACAAAATGCATTTCCATATCATAGCGTCGCCCATCAACAGTATGTTCACTTTTTGTGTGAAAATGGAATTGTTCAAGTCGATAAATGCCATTTTTAAATTCAGCGTATCGTTTTACATTGGTATTAACTGTGTGACCATTGTTTTCTAAACTAACATCGTCTGCTGCATAATGTGGAACCACATTAACATTACTAGATTGTAGGTCTGCTGTTACGATATTAATTGGTGATTGTGATTGTCCATTGCATTGTGTATTAATATTACCCCAATCTTTAGGTGTAACAACGCCACTTTGGCCATCGTATCCCCATTCAGCGGCAGTTAGGTTGGTGCTGTAACAAAATACAATTGATGCTGCAATTGCAATTGTTTTTTTATGTAATTTTGTTATCATTTTTTTCTCCATAATCAATTATACTATTGATAATTGATTTGTTTTTATTGTTAAGTAATGAAAGATATTTTAATTATGACTTTAACAAATAAGCCAAAGATAAATACAGATGTTTTTTACTTTTTAAAATAAATGAATATGCCCTCCTTTCAAAATGGAACTTGTTTAAAAATAATGGTTATTTTATAAAGTTGTTTTTAGGTTTGTTCTGGAATGAACAATAACAAGGGTTGCTAAATATTTATCATTTCAAGTTTGGTTTGTTATTTAACCTGAGATTTAAATAAAATCTCAAGTCTTTAAACTTAAGGCAAAAAATGCTGATTTAATTTTAAACTAGCCTGTCTATTAATTAAGTGATTAAACTGAATTAGTCATTTTCTGTTGTATAAAGTTTTCTATCATTAATGTTTTGTACAGGACGGGCGTTTCCGCCATGAAACAAGTGTTCAAACTTTTCTATTTGTTCAGCAGAGAGTGATTGAATGTTTTTAGAGATATACCAGTTAACACCTTCAGTACAGGGTGGAGTTGTTAAAGAGCCTGCAAATCGAAAGTACTCTTCTGTTTTTCTTGCTCCAAGTACTTTATTAGGATTTATTTTGTATTTCTCTTTTGTATTCGTACCTTTATGTTTTGGTGCGGTATTTAAAATCTTTGCTAAAGCACGATTTTTTTTACCTTCTTCGTAAAAAATGCCAACAACACTCAATGAGCCTTCATCATTTATATGAACAAAGTGAGCTTCAAGTGGAAATTGTTTGCCATCTAAAGTGTTTTCACTTGGTGAATGAAAGTGAAACTGCAATAATCTTTGCTTTCCTAGTTCAGTTTTTGTAAAACTGTCTCTATTTGTGTTAACTTGAATGGTATGGCCATTGTTAACTACTGTTAATGGTACAGAACGAAACTTATGCTTTAGTGTTCTTAGCGACTCGTTTTCTTCTGCAAAATAGCCGAGATCAATTGGAGATTGCTCAATACCATTTTTGCATTGAGAGAATTCAGGCGATAAGTCTCCCCAGTATTCTGGGCCGGTATCACCACTATAACTCCACTCAATATCGCCACTGGCACCTATGCTCATACTGGCTAATAGTGCAACTATACTGAAAGAATGTTTGATCTTTTTCATTGGTTTTATCTCTTTTTAATAAGTTCTTTATGAGTTTTGCAATTGTTGAACAAAGTACTATTTATTACTTCTATCCTTCAGAAAATTATTAGTGCTATGTTATATTGCAAGTGGGCTTTATAATTCAAATTCGATTGATAATTCTCTTTTCAGTCTCGTTTCAATATCTATTTAAACTAATTTTTGAGGGATATATGAATTTGAACACAGTTTCGGTGTAAATTTTTCTCAAAAATGCTGAATTGTGGATGAGAGAGATGATAGATGATGAATAGTAATCACCATCATATGTATTAAACTTTACCGTTTATTGGATGTGTTATAAATGGTTTGAATGACCTAAGGCTTCCAGTCTTATTAATTTTATAATTTGTCTAAAAAAATCATTATTATTTTTTGAACGAGCAATTAATAATGCACCTTGCAATGTGCTAAAAATATATTGGGCCGACACTAATGACGGTTCAGTAGTATTTATGTTCTTTTCTGCTCTGATTTCTAAAAGTATTTGACTCAGCCACTCTTCATGAAAACAAAAAAAATCATTCATTGATTTGCGCATTGATTCTGGAAGGCTGAATAACTCTCCTCCAAGGGCCCCGCATAAACATATTTTGGTTCCGGTATGGTCGGTTTCAATAAAGGGCTTAAGATATCGTTCGAAACGTTCTTTAGGATCTTGCGTTTCATCATTTATAATTAACTTTAATTGTTTGAAGTCTTTTATATAACGTTCAATAACAGCACATCCAAGGTCGGCTTTTTTAGGAAAGTGATAATGTATGCTTGATGTTTTAATTCCTAATTTATCAGCAATATCTTTGTAACTAAAAGCATTATAGCCCCCTGTTTGAATAAAATTTTGCGCTAGCGTCATTATTTCATCAGCTGTGTCCATTTAATAACTCCCTCAACCCTATACTCATTCTAAGTGTCCTGTTTTGACAATGATAATAGCACCATCTTCTTTTGTAAACGGGCGATGCTGACTTAAGTGTGGGTTTCTTAACCAAGTCCCTTTAGGGTACTCTCCATGTTCATCATAAAAGGTTCCTTTTAATACAAAAATCTCTTCGCCTCCCCAGTGTCGATGTAAATTAAATGTTGTAAAAGGTGCCCACTTTACTAAAGCAACATTTTCTGATTCAAATGAGTGTAGCGGCATTACTGAAAGGCCTTCAACTAATCCAGGATGCCACGGTTGTGTATTAGTCTGTATTCGTATTTGAGTCGAATCGTTAATATTGAATTGATGTAATTTAACTAAAATGGTGGCTCCCGATTTTCCTATTTGAGGTGTATGAGAAGTTCCTATTGGATTACGCACATAAGTGCCTTGCGGGTAGTCACCGTGTTCATCTGAAAACATGCCTTCTAAAACAAAAAACTCCTCGCCACCAGCATGAGTGTGAGTCGTAAATCGACTATTGGGCCGGTATTTAACTAATGAGGTCGCTCGACCAACTTCATGACCAATTCTATCTAACATCATTCTCTCAACGCCTGGCATAGGAGATGGAGTCCACCGATAATCATCGGGTTTGATAACTACTTTTTGTTTGAAGTCGGCGTTAATATGCATAGCTATTACTCCTTATTTATTTGTCATGTAAAACAGCTTTTTGCTTATCATTAATATTTTTGATGTAACTTAATACTAATGAATTTGCTTATCTTAGAATGATTCTTACTGTGTTGCCTTTAATGTGATATTTTTTACAGTAAAGCTATATTGAGAAGTCAACAAAATCTATTCCACAATATAGTGGCTATATCATTAACCAATTGAAAAAGTCTTGTCTGAATCTGATTAAAATCGTCAGTAGTTCATTTTTCTCTAGCGTCGGATTTTAATGCTAGTCTTTTCTTTTGTTGGCTTATTATTCATTCAGGCTTTTGAGTGAACTTTAAAATTGCTGAAATAGCAGTACTTTCTCCTGTGTCGGCTGTCATCTAATTAAGATGTGAGGTGAATGGATAATGATTAATAAAGCTTTTATGTTTAGGTGTCATTAAATTAAATGTATCCGTTTTATGTTTTTTAGCCGAATAAGGTTCAGACATGTTTTAGGGAGAAATTTAAGCTCATATATTCTTACGATGATCCCATGCCCTGTCAGTCGGGTCGTTTAATTAACCAGCAGATATCTTTTTCATTCAATTACTTACTGATAACATCTACCTATTAGTAGGTAGATGTTATCAGTAAGTTAACTCAAGTGTCAAGTAGGCAGCATTTATCTTAATTTACAAACTTTTCGGCTTGGGTATTAATTGCTAAATAACAAACATATGAGAGAATGAAAAATCTATGTTCTTTGCTAGGAGATTAGTGTATAGCTAAACTAAAAAATATATTATATAAAAGAATAAGGCTTATAGGGGGGATATTAGACACTTATGGCAAAATATTTTAGTGGTATTTATTTTGCCGAATTAGAGAAAAAACTTGAAATATTAGTTATTGCTAAACTAATGATTAAATAAAGAGGAGATTCAGATGAATGTGAAAAAAGGAAAATATATAGCGGTATTGGTATTGTGGGTGTGTGTTTCTAATAACGGTTATGCAAAAGTTTATAAATGGGTTGATGAAAATGGAAAAACGCATTACAGCGACAAACCTTTTAAACAAGCTAAAGATAATAGTGTTAAAGAATTAAAACTAAAAGAAAAAGATTTAAAAGTTGATAGTGCTAATAGTCAACGAATGAAAAGTTGTGAGAACTCTGTCAATTTGCAACAATGTTTGCGTGATAAAATGCTTGCTGAAGAAAGTATTAGAAATAAAAATATTAACGAGAAAAATAAAATATTTTTTGACGAATTGGAAAAGAAACAAAGGCAGAGAACAAATTCTGATGAGTCATCTAACCCTCAGTTTGCGGACAAAAAAAAGCCACTAACTAAGTGTCAGCAAGCTCGAAAATTACATACTGAACTTACCCATTCATCTTGGGAGGGTGGTGTACATAAGTTTACTGCTTTAGAAGAGGATGGGAAAATTGCCAGCCAAGAAAGAAAAGATGAAGTGATTAAGGAGCTTAGTGAGTTGCTTAATTCTCGAGAGTGTAAGTATGAAGAATCATAGACTAAAATTTAGATGATAGTCGTTTGTTTTTGAAACAATTAATTGCTTTGTTATTGAATTGTTAATTGAGGCGCTTTTAATCTTCTTGATAATATAAATTGTATTAGTTCCGACTTCATCTGACACTTCAGCTTGACTAGAAGAGAGTTACCCGTTTTGATAAAGGTGTCGAATCTTTAAATCAAAACAAAAGGTAACTCTCATGCTACATACTAACAATCCAATTATTAAACACAAGGCAGGTTTATTAAACTTAGCCGAAGAACTCAATAATGTTTCAAGAGCCTGTAAAGTGATGGGCGTATCTCGAGATACATTTTATCGTTATCAAGAGTTAGTTGAAGAAGGTGGAATTGACGCCTTAATCGAAAAGACCAGACGTAAGGCCAATCCTAAAAATAGAGTTGATGAGGCGACAGAACAAGCCGTTGTTGCCTATGCCATTGAACAACCAGCCTTTGGTCAACATAGAACAAGCAATGAGCTGCGTAAACAAGGTGTCTTTGTTTCTGGCAGCGGCGTTCGTTCAATTTGGCTTCGTCATGATCTGGAAAACTTCAAAAAGCGTCTTAAAGCACTTGAGGAAAAGGTCGCTAATGACGGTATCATTTTAAGCGATGCGCAAGTTGCTGCGCTTGAAAAGAAGAAACATGATGACGAAGCTTGTGGTGAGATAGAAACCGCTCACCCAGGCTACTTAGGCTCTCAGGATACGTTTTATGTGGGTAACCTCAAAGGCGTTGGCCGAATTTATCAGCAGACCTTTATTGACACCTACAGCAAAGTTGCTTTTGCAAAGCTCTACACAACCAAAACGCCAATCACCGCCGCAGATATATTAAATGACAAAGTATTACCCTACTTTAATCAAAATGAATTGCCAATGTTGCGCATTTTAACTGACCGTGGAACTGAGTACTGTGGTCGCGTAGAGCATCATGATTATCAGCTTTACTTGGCGATCAATGATATTGACCATACCAAAACGAAAGCGATGTCACCACAAACGAACGGGATCTGCGAGCGCTTTCACAAGACGATATTGAATGAGTTTTACCAGATCACCTTTAGGAAAAAGCTGTACTCATCGATGGAAGATTTGCAAAAAGATCTGGACGTTTGGATGGAATACTATAACAATGACCGAACTCATCAAGGAAAAATGTGCTGTGGCAGAACGCCAAAAGAAACTTTACTTGATGGTAAATTGATTTGGGCTGAAAAGAATTTAGCTCAAATCTAAACTGACAGATACCGTTGGAAAAACGGGTAACTGTCAGATCAAGTCTGAGCTACTACATATAAATACTCTTTTTTATTGGTTTGCACCTGTTTTATATTGAATAATGAGCTTTCAAATAAAATAGGCATAAAATTAAACTTTAATTGAGAAAGCATTTACTTTTTTAGTGAATTTGTAAATTATTATTACAATTGCTTTGATGAGTGAACTATTGAGTAAAAGTAAGTCTAATGTTTTTTTGAAAGTTAGGGTTGAATAACAACCTGACTGCCACAATATTGGCTATTTATTATAATTCATTTAACAGAATTTTTTGTAACAAAAACTTACAGGAGAGTTATCGGTGAAAAAATTATGTCAACTTTCTATGCTGCTGACCCTGGTACTTCAAGCATTCTGGGTTCAAGCATCATTGCCACAGGTTGATCCTGATGGAAAAGAACTTCCATCATTATCAAGCATGTTAAAAACCGTAAATCCGGCCGTTGTAAATATTGCAACTTTTTCTGAAAGACAAAATCAAAATCCACTTTTAAACGATCCTTTTTTCAGACGTTTTTTTAATATTCCTGAACAATCTGAGCCTAACCGAAAACCACAAAAGATGTTGCGAGGCGCAGGTTCTGGAGTAATTGTTGATGCAAAGAATGGGATTGTCATCACTAACCATCATGTTATTAAAAATTCAGATGAAGTTCGAGTGTCACTGATTGATGGACGTCATTATACGGCTAAAGTGTTAGGAAATGATCCTGAGCTTGATGTGGCAATATTAAAAATAGATGCTAAAAATATTTCTGCTGTTAACATGGGAAATTCTGAAAAGCTGGAAGTCGGTGATTTTGTGGTGGCAATAGGAAATCCATTTGGCTTAGGCCAAACCGTAACAACGGGTATTGTGAGCGCCTTGGATAGAACAGGCTTAGGCATAGAAGGTTATGAAAATTTTATTCAGACAGATGCTTCAATTAATCCTGGTAACTCTGGTGGTGCATTGGTTAACTTGAAAGGCGAGTTAATAGGTATAAATACTGCCATTATTGCACCTGCTGGTGGTAATGTTGGGATTGGGTTTGCGATACCGATGGATATGGTTAAGTCTAGCATGGAGCAAATTATTGATTCTGGTGAAGTTCGTCGAGGTCAATTAGGCATTGGGATTCAAAATATAGATGTCGATTTACAAATTGCTTTTGGCTTAGAAAATGGTCAACAAGGTGTACTGGTAACGAATGTAAGAGAAGATTCACCAGCAGATGATGCGGGCTTGCGTGCAGATGATATTATTATTGCTATTGATGGTGAAAAAACTATTTCTACTGGCAAGTTACGCAGTCAAATAGGAAAACGAAAAATTGGTGATAAAGTCAAAGTGTCTTTCCTAAGAGACGGTAAAACTAAACATCTTAATGTGAAGATTGGAGAACCTCTTGGTTCATCTGGGCGTAGTGGTTCTCAACATAAATTACTAGATGGAACTCGCTTTGAAAACAACTCGGAAGGAGATGGGGTTGTATTGGTTCAACTAGAAAGAAATTCTTATGCAGCTTACAGTGGACTAAGAGAGGGCGATGTCATTGTGGGTGTGAATAAACGCAGAGTAAAATCTCTTAAAGATTTTTCTAGAGCATTAGAGCAAGACGAAGATAAAATATTACTGCGTGTTGTGCGTGGGCGTTCAGCTTTTTATTTAGTTCTACAATAATAGTGAATTAGATTACCTTAATCGCTATTATTTAAGTGACTATAGCAACCAAGTTTGAGCATAATTGTTTGAACTTGGTTGTTTTTTTATCGCTCCGAAATTTTTAATGAAAGCATAGGGGAAAAATGTGATTACTCGGATTGCGAATGAGGGTGATTTACCAGAAATTATAAAACTACAAGAAAGAAATCTTTTTGATAAGTTATCTGAAAAAGAGAAGCAAAATGGCTTTGTCACCACACCATTTACTCGTCAACAGCTAACAGACTTGATCGAAAGTGACGGGCTGTTTGTGTTAGAAAAGAGCGACCAAGTGAAAGGTTATACAATGGCAAATGGATGGGATTACTTTTCACAGTGGCCTATTTTTCCTTTTATGATTGCTCGCTATGAAGGTGAGATTTTTGCTGGTACTTTAATTACTCAAGCTAATACATTCCAATATGGGCCTGTTTGTATTGATTCAAGCTTGCGTGGTACTGATGCTTTTCCACGTTTGTTTGAGATAATGCGATTAACTTTGGCTAATCGTTACCCAGTTGGCATTACTTTTATTAATCAGGTGAATGAACGTTCTTATCAGGCACATATTAAACGTTTGAAGATGCAAGTCATTGATGAATTTGAATTTTCTGGACGATATTATTATGGTTTAGCGTTTGATACCAGTATCAGTGTGCTAACAAACTAAGCTAAAAACTAATTACTACTCAATTTTACACAATAAAATGCGTATAATCGCGACCCTACATGCTGCAAAGTGTTTTTAAAATAATCTTTGGTTCTAGGTATTAAAACGGGTTTGCAGTTAAACTTTAACTATTTAGGGCTTACGATAAGTGAGCTGAATGAATAATTTGATCACTTATTATGACTCAGAATGTTACTTTACAGCGAGATGGAAGTTGGCTTTTTCAGTCTTCGCAACCATTTGACTTAGAACTGGGTGGGCAACTTCCCTCACTAGAGTTAGCTTACGAAACATGGGGAAGCTTAAACCCGCAAAAATCTAATGTTATTGTTATTCATCATGCTCTTTCTGTCGGTTCCCATGTAACACAATCAGAAGCTAACCCTGATAAGGGGTGGTGGAATGATATGGTTGGTGTTGGCTGCGCTATTGATAGTGAGCAGTACTATATTATCTGTATTAATAACCTTGGGAGCTGTTTTGGTTCTTCTGGGCCAGTATCTATTAATCCCGAAACAAATAAACCTTATAACGCTACTTTTCCAGAAATCACTATTGGTGATATGGTAGCTAGTCAAAAATTCTTGCTCGAATATTTAGGTATTGAGAAGGTTTATGCAATAGTTGGTAATTCTATGGGGGCAATGCTGTCACTGACTTGGGCCATTGAATATCCTGACTCTGTTGAACGCCTTATGCTCAGTTGTACTGCTTATAAAGCTTATCCTGCTAATATTGCTAATCGAAATATTCAACAATCTGCGATTCGTATCGATCCAGCATGGAATCATGGAAATTATCAGTCAAATGAGGAGCTGGAAGGATTTAAATTAGCAAGAAAACTAGGCTTATTTAGTTATCGCAATTCTGCGGAGTGGAATCGACGTTTTAATAGTCACCTTAATGATGATACTCAAGATACAGAAATAACAAAATATATGGATTACAACGCAGAGAAGTTTGTTCGTTCGTTTGATGCCAATAGTTATTTAACTATTACAACTGCAATGGATAATTTTGATGTAACTCAGAAATACGATTCCTCTATTTTGGCATTCGAAAGAATAAAAGCAAAGGTGGTTGTTATTTCTGAAGAGTTTGACATTTTATTTACTCCACAGCAGCAACGCGAACTGTATGCATGTTTACAGGATGCTAAAGTAACTAGCTTTTATATTTCCCACCAATCACAATATGGGCATGATGCTTTCTTGGTTGAAACGGATAGATTTGGTCAATATATAAAAGACTTTCTACTCGATAAACATTTTTAATACAGCCAGTTATTTTTAACTGGCTGATAATACTCGACTGATAAAACCTTTGATATAACGGGTTTCTGGTATGGCTGGGTGAATGGGATGATCGGGGCCTTGGTGACATTGTTCTATAATTTGTAATGTTTTGTCCAAATGCCGACTGCCTGCTCTTAAGCAATCCTGTAACTCATCTGTTTTTAAGTGCATCGAGCATGAAGCTGATAATAAAATACCATCTTTGCTCAATAATCTCATAGCGGCTTCATTGATTTTTCGGTAAGCATTTAATCCTGCTTTATGGTCTTTTTTCTTTTTGATAAAGGCAGGAGGATCAACAATAATGACATCAAATTTCTCATTCTGTTGTTTAAGCTCTTTCATTGCAGAAAATGCATCGCCTTCAACGCAAGCAACCTTATCTGCAACCTTATTCAATTGCGCATTTTGTTCTAATTCATCAAGCGCTTTTCCTGAAATATCAATGCACCAAGCTTCGCTAGCGCCTGCATTGGCCATTTGAATACCAAAAGCACCTATATAACTAAATACATCGAGTACTCGTTTATTATTAACGTATTGAGCGATTTGTTGGCGGCTGATTCGGTGATCATAAAACCAGCCAGTTTTCTGACCTGTAAATGGGTGAATGATAAATTGCGTTTCATTTTCTTCAATTTGTAAGCTTTCAGGTGTGTTACCTAAGGCCTGTTGAATCTCTTCGGATAATGATTCAGCTTTGCGGGAATTAGCATCGTTGCGCAGTAGTATTGACTGAGGCTTGAATACCTTTTCGAGCGCTTCAATAATGGCTGCTTTTTGTTGTTCCATGCCTGCGGTAGCTATTTGCACTATCAAATGTTCATTAAACCGATCAACAATTAGTCCAGGTAAACCATCACTTTCACCGTAAATTGCTCGATAAAATGGTTGTTTAAAGCATCTTTGACGTAAAGATTTTGCGATATTAAAACGATGGACAAAAAATGAACGATCGATAGGATGGCTATAATCTCTGTTTAGCAAGCGAGCACAAAGTAGATTGTTAGGGTTAACATAACCGAGGCCTAGCGGCTTGCCGTTAGACGCTTCTATAAGAATATTTTCACCAACTGAAAATGATTTTAACGGAGTTGATTGTGTATCAACTTCATTGCTGTAAATCCATAAATGACCATTTTTTATGCGTTTTTCTTCATTTTTTTTAAGTCTTAGTTTTTTCAAAGTCATCATATAGCCTAATGTTAGCAGCTGGTTTAGCGGTGAATAGTCAGGCATTGTATCAGTGTTTCTTCGCTAATTGGTGTGAATTTCTGGAGCCGTTGGCAATTAACTGCCTGATTGGCAGTATGGGAGATGCTAAATTGCAACAATAATAATGATGCAAATAATGAGTTTCAAAGAGTTGTATGACTCTTTATTGTTATTCTTTTAAATCGTTTACCGTTAATTAGTCTATGAATGATCAGGTAATTCGTCACGAATTTTAAAGAAACGATCAATATTGTTTAACATTATTTCGACTAACTTAGGCTCAAAGTGACGTCCACTTTCTTTTTCTAGAAACTCCAAAATCTCATCATCACGCCAGGCTTCTTTATAACAACGTTTACTACCTAAGGCATCAAAGACATCTGCCAAGGCTGTTATTCGTCCAAAGATATGAATGTCTTCGCCTGATAACCCTTCAGGATAACCAGAACCATCCCATTTTTCATGGTGATGCCCAGCTATAATTGCGCCAGCTTGTAGCAGAATCAGATCACTACTGTCTAACATATCACCACCTCGTTCAGCATGGCTTTTCATTACATTCCATTCTTTGGGATCAAGAGTATCGGCTTTGTTTAAAATAGCGTCTGGGATTGCTATTTTTCCGATATCATGTAACGGTGAAGCTAGTTTTATTATTTCAGTTTGTTCTGAATCAAGCGGGTAGAGTTTTGCTAATAGTTCACTATATAAGGCTACTCTTTTAACATGATTACCTGTTTCTTTTGAGCGGTTTTCTACCACCTCACCTAACCGATAAATAATTTCTTTTTGATTTTCTTTAATAATTTCCTGTAGACGAATATTTTCTAATGCAACAACAATATTTTCTGTAAATATATTCAGTAATTCTTCGTCAACTGAACTCAGTCGACGAGAGGGCCTAAAGTAAAATATTGTTATGTAATATCTATTTTCACAGTAAACCAGTACTGAGTTTTCAGTAAATATGTTGGTTTTCTTTTCAATAGCTAGGGTAACTGATTTTTGAACATCTTGAGATAAATCAGATAATGCAATGCTGGAAATTTGTCCTAGTTGATCGACAAAGAAAAATTTATCGAATTTTTCACCTTCAATTCTAAATATATGAGTTTCATCTGACATAATGAAAGCATCATCTAAATCCAGTAGATAAGCAACTTGAGTAATTGCTCCAGAAATAAAAGAGTCAAAAGCATGCTTATTAAAAATTCCCCTTGAGGCGTCAATGACTTTTCTTAAGCCCTTTTTGGATTGTTCTAAAGAGACAATATCTGAATAAGAGCGAAGGCTTGCATGCATCAGAGTAAACAATTTTTGTGAAGTCAGCTCTGTTTTGCATTTGTAATCATTAATATCAAAGTTTTCAATGACCTCTCGCTCTGGAGCTTGTCCCGGCTGGCCTGTTCGCAAAATAATACGAACAGCAGAATAATTCATTTCCTGGCGAATATGGCTGACTAAATCGAGTCCCGCATGCTCTGTCTCCATGACAACATCGAGTAATATTACTGCAATATCTTTGTGTTTTTGAAGGAGTTGTTTAGCATCGTTTGCTGAGTAGGCATTAATAAAGTCAAGTTCTTTATTTTTAAATTTAAAGCCACTTAAAGAAAGTTCTGTAACAGCGTGAACTTCAGGTTCATCATCTACAATTAGAATTTTATATTTATCTAATAATTGACTTTTATGGGGTTGTGGGGCGATTGGTTCATCTGCAAAAATCAGCTCATCATTCATTATTTTCACCTGAAACAGTTACATCTAGTGGAATATTTATTATAAAACGAGCACCCTGAGGTTTGACTGGTTCAAAAACAATTTTTCCTTGGAGTTTATTAACTACTAAAGTATAGACAATATTTAAGCCTAAGCCACTTCCGCCTTTCCCTCTTTTTGTCGTAAAGAAAGGATCAAATATCTTACTTCTGATATTTTCTGGGATCCCATCGCCATTATCTTGAATAGTGATAATCAGTTCAGAACCCGTATCTTCGGTCATCAACAATATTTTTCCATTTAATGTGTTATCAAAAGCATGATAAAGGCTATTCATTAACAGGTTTGTAATCACCTGACTTAGTGCTCCAGGAAAGGTTTCTACATTGATATCTGTTAATATCTTCAACTCAACTTCAACTCCATGTTTTTTATAAGCGGGGTATAAGCTCATATTAAGCGTTTCGATAAATGACTTTATATTAATTGAATTGCTACTATCTGATACTTGATCGACTGCAACTTGTTTGAAACTACTAATTAAGTGATTAGCCTTTTGTAAGTTATTGTATATAATATTAACTGATTCGCTACTGTGAGCTAAAAACTGATTGAAGTCGCTACGAGTTAAGCTGGCTTCTTCAACTTTTTGAGTGATTTTTTTTGATTCATACTGTAGTGATGTGGCCGCAGTTAATGAGACACCTAAAGGCGTGTTAACTTCGTGTGATATACCGGCAACTAAGCTACCTAAAGAAGCTAGCTTTTCCGACTCTATCAGTTGTTTTTGGGTTTGATCAATAATTGAAATAGCATTTTCTAATTCAATATTACGCTCTTTTAGTTCTTTTGTTCGATCTTCAACTCGACTTTCTAGATTTGAATTTAATGTGGCTAGATCTTCTTTTTGTTGCTTAAGTACATTAATATCTTTAACTGTTCCACAAATTCTTAAAATTTTTCCTGAACTATCTTTTTCAACGACCTTTCCTTTACATTCACACCATATCCATTCGCCATCAACGCTTTTTACCCGTAACATTTCTTGGAATGTTTCTTTACCTCTTTTTAAGTGTGATAAGACTGAAGCTGCAAATTGCTGATAGTCATCAACATGAATGATTTTTTTTACATGAGAAATTTCAAATGTATCTTTTAATCCTTGATAGTCTATCCAATGACATTCTCCACTATGTGTCACTTGATTAGCGACAAAATCCCAGTCCCATAACTCATCACCTGATCCCCAAAGGCTTAATCGTAATTGTTCTTTTGTTTTACTGGTAAATAAGTGGGCCTTTTTTAGATCGGTAAATCGCCTGTATCTTTGATAAAACCAACTGATAACAATTGCTATGCTGATGAACCAATAAAATGTAATCATTGGTTTAGATTGCCACCAAACAGCAGAAATTTCGATTGGAATAGAGTAAATTGGATTTTCATCGAACTCACTCGATAATCGAGCCTCAAACTGGTAATGTCCATCATCAATATTCATAAATGTTGCGGTTTGGCTATCTGATGGCATTTGAATCCATTTATCGATAAAACCAAGTAAGCGATATTGGTATTGGTTTTTCATTGTATTATGAAAATCAAGCGTCGTGAGTTGAAAAGAAAACGTGTTTTCTAAGTGAGATAAATTTATTTTTTTTGGTTTGAAAAAGTAATTAGGTTTCATTAAGCTTTTATTCAACGTTGAATTATGCTCTAAAACACTAAACTTACTAACAGATATTTCTTTTTTATAATGATGCTCAATATTTTTTCTTGCATTATCAAAAATATTAAACCCGTTGACTCCCCCCGCATAAATATAGCCTTGAGGGGAAATTGCAATTGCACCAAAACTATATTCTAGCCCTTGTAATCCATCATTAATGGTATAATTGTCAATAGCTAATGTTGCTTCATCAATTCGTGATATACCGCTACTATGCCCAAACCAAACACTATCAATACCATCATAAATAATATTCCAGATACTATCATTTGATAGACCTTTTTGTTTATCAATATTAGTGAACTTATCGCGAGCTTTATTCAGTATACTAACGCCACTCAACGTTGCAATCCATATTCTTTCTTGGGAGTCTATTGTTAGCATATGAACAACTTCATCGGGAATACTATTCTTATTGTTAGGCTCTGGTAGATATTGTGTAATATCATCTGTTTCCGGGTTAAATCGTATTAGTCCTGCACCAACAGTTCCTGCCCAAATTATTCCGTTTTTATCTTCAATAATATGGGTAAAGCGTTTAACCATTTTATGTAGTTTTTGTGATGCTATAACTAATTGATTTTTTTCTGTATCGAGATAAAGCAAACCTTTTTTGCGAGCGCTAAACCAATGTTTTCCGCTTTTACTTAATACGCTAAAATTAAAAAATCGAATTTCGCCTATGCTTTCGTCACCATCAATTCTTTCTAGAGTATTCGATTTTATATTAAATTTATGCAAACCATCTCCTCTCGTGGTTATATAAAGGTTTCCATCGATTCCTTCAGAGATATTGGTAATAAAAATATTATCGAAATAAGCTAACTTCGGATAGAGAGTTTCTATCTTTGAAAAAAAAGTTTGCTCAGGTGTGCGATAGTAAATGCCGTTTTGTGTTGCCACAATTTCAATGTTTTCTTTAAAATAAAAGCCTCTAACATATAATATCGGTTCAACTCTCCCATTAGTTATGCTTTTGGAAATATGATAAAAAATACTTTCATCAATAGATGTTCTATTGATTCCATGTGCTTGAGTGCCAGCCCATAGGTTTTTATTATTATCAATAAAAAGTGCTGTTACATGATTATCTGATAAGCTTCTAGGATCATTGACATGGTAATTTGAGTATTGAACCGTTTGTTTCTCAGGGTTTACGAAATATAAACCGTCAATGGTGCCAACAATAATTTTTTTTCCATCATTTTTAATGGCTCTAACACCTATTTCATTTAACTGGTTATATTGAACGGGAATAGGCTCTGTTAACCATTTGTTTTTAATTTTATGTATTTTGTATAGTTTTCCTGTAGTGCTTATTGCGTAGCTTACAGCATCAGAAAAGTTAGTGAGAGAATAGATATTTTTGCCTTCTAAAAAAGTTTCTTTTAAATTAAATTTTTGACTTTTTTTATTATATTGAAGGCGCTTGACATGATTGTTTTCTACAACAAAAACATCATTTTTAAAGAGTGATATAGCATCAATAGAAGGATTGATAGGAGTTTTTTTATTTCCATTATAAAGGCTAACAACTTGCAGTTTTTGTAAGTCAAATAATAATAATCCAGCTCCAGTTGTTCCAATTAGCAAATAATTATCCCAGCACGATAGTTGAGTAATAAAAGCTTTATTATATCCCCCAAAAATATCATGAAACAAAATCTGCCCTTTTTCTTTATCTAACCTATCGAGGCCTGTTGCATTAGCAGCCCAGATAATATTAGGGTTACATTGAGTGATGGCAGTAATAAAGTTGTTATTGATGCTTATTTCGGGAGCACTGTTTTTAGTGAAGCTGGCAAATTCATTTGAATCAAATCTGGATAACCCTCCTTGTGTTCCTATCCATAAATAACCTTCAAGATCATGATAAATTGCAGTTACTGTAACCTGATTTAGCCCTTCTTCAACGGAATAGCGGTTAAAGTGTTTATTATAGCCCCGATAAGGGGAAAGGTTAGTTGCGTGAAGCTGTGTTGCGATTATTGACAACAGTAAAAAAAAACAACGAAGCATTGTTCACCTGAAAAGGAAATAAGTCTTAATTATTGTAGGAGAGTTTGAGCAATTTAAAAGTAAATTGTTGTTCCGACTTTTTATTTTAAATACTAAGACGAAAAAATTTCTAATATTAGGTTGTTTAGGTGAATTTGCTATAAGTAGCATAAATTAATAAAAATATTATGCTACTTGAAGTTTGGGGGAGCTTATTATGATGGTCTGTTTTTTAGATGTTGAATGATTAAAAAACAAATCAATATATTAGCCAATACATAGTAGTTTACAGTATTGTTCTCTAGAGCATTGTTCTCCTAGTCTATATTGTCTGATAAAATTTAATATGTCCTAGTGTTTGTTAAATTTCGATAAGTTCTTTTGGTGAGTGAGTTAATAACTCATAACCTGTTTTAGTCACCCTGATGTCATCTTCTATGCGTATGCCACCCCAGTCGGGAATATAAATGCCTGGCTCAATAGTAATTACCATGTTTTCTTGCAGTTCAATATTGCAGTTGTTTTGCAAAAAAGGAATTTCATGCAAGTATAACCCAACACCATGACCTAAACCTTCGCCTTGATATTTTGCATATGGACTAGTATCTAAAATTTGCTTCGATGCAGCATATGGAATAGAAGCTTTTATACCAGGTACTATGCTGTCTAGTGCTGCTTGTTGAGCTGATTTTACTGTGTCATAAACTGATAGTTGTTTTTTATTGGGCTTACCAACAACAAAATTTCGGGTCATATCAGAGCGATATCCATCATAAACGGCACCAAAATCAAGCGTAATTAAGTCGGCAGTTTCTAGCTTTTTGTTTGAGGGCAGTCCATGAGGTAATGAGGTGTTTTTTCCCGAAACAAAGATAGTGGGGAAAGCCAGTCCTTCAGAACCAAGCTTTTGCATTTGATATTCAAGTTCGAGACTAACCTCTTTTTCCGTAACGTTTGCTTTTAAATAGGGCATTAAATTTTTGAGCGCTTTATCTGCTATTTGAGCGGCTTTTTTTATGCATGCAATCTCTGTTTCATCTTTGATCATTCTCTGCTTTTCAACCCAGCCAGCAATAGCTGAGAGTTGAACATTTTTTATTTCGGATTGTATTTCTAAGAAGATACTATAACTCATATGTTCTTTCTCAAAAGCGACATGAGAAATTTTTATTTCATTAAAAGTTTGATTAAATTGTTGACCGAGATTAATATTCTGACGATCACGTTCGACAATATTATAATGTGGACACTCTTTGAGGGCTTGTTGCGAATAGCGGTAATCTGTTATTAGATACAGTTGATCCATACTAATTATTAAATAGGCAACGTTAGCATCTGTGTTTTCAAAGCCACTCAGGTAACGACAGTTTTGTACGCTTGAAATTAATATAGCGTCGTAAGGTGAGTTACTTAACTGTTTTCTTAGAGTTGATATTCTTTTTAGATGGTCAGGTTGCATGCGAATCCTTATGTGTTTGATATTGTGCGCAATTGTACATTCTTGTTATTAGATGTTGCAAGTTTGAAATCTGTTATAATGTGATGTTTAATAGTTAAATGTTCTAGCAGTTTAGTTTTTATTTAATTTTTTGGTGTAGATAATATGAGTACGAAAGTAACTGATACAATAAAACAAGATTTAACACATCAAATTCAAACTTTTTCTGAGTTACCCTTTCGCCTGACTTTAGGAGCGATTGCAGATTACTATGCCGTTAGCTTAACACCAGTACGCCAAGTCGTTGAGCAATTAATCGAAGAAAATATTATTTGTCGAAAACCTAATGGACGTTTAGAAAGAACAGTTACACCTAAAGGGGGCGGTAAGTCGTCAAAAGTCACTGAGTTTAAAAAGCCACTTAAGTTGAGTTCAAACCTCGATGAAAAAGTTGCGAATGATGTCATTAAACTTTGTTTTGAAAATCATACTGACTATTTGCGAGAAGAAGCTACAGCAAAAAAATACGAAACAGGACGCACTATTATTCGACAAGTATTTTCTCGTTTAGCGGGTACAGGACTAATTGAACATGTACCTCGTTGTGGTTGGAAGGTGAGAAGCTTTCGAGAAAAGGATATGCTTGATTACTTAGAGATAAGAGAAATTTTGGAAGTTAAAGCTTTACAACTTGCTCGTCCTTTTCTTGTTCAAGATGATTTGCAAAACATGTTGTCTGGAAATGTGGTTAGTGCTGAAGAAGAAGATTCAGAAATTGATAATAACCTTCATGACTATTGGATTACTCGCTGCGATAATTTTTATATTCAAGATTTTTTCAAACGGCATGGCGACTTTTATACCGCTTTGTTTGATTATGCTTCTGTTGGCGCTAGCGTTAAGAGCGAAATGGCTCAAGAGCATAGAGATATTTTAGAAAACTTAATTGCAAAAAATTGGCGTCAAGCTGAATCAGCATTAGTTAAGCATATACGTGATCAAAAAGAAAATGTATTGCGTTTAATTCAATTGAAAAAATCAGGTTAACTCAACAAAGTTACTTATTATTAATAATTCTATTGCTAATAATAAGTAACCCTTTTATTAGGTAATTAAAACCTATTGATACGATAGGCGCTTATATCAATACTTGGTTCTTTTTGCTGAATGATTTCACTCACTATATCTGCTGTGACTGCTGCCTGAGTCAGGCCTAAATGTTGATGACCAAAAGCAAAAACAACGCTTGGTTGATTAGGAGAGCGGCCAATTATTGGCAATGAATCAGGTAAGGAAGGTCGGTGTCCCATCCATTGAGAAACGTTATTTTTCTTTATTCCAGGTAAAATAGTTTCGGCGTGTTTAAAAAGTTGATGAGCGCGTTTATAGTTTGGCAAAGCTTGCAAGCCTGCTAATTCAACAGTCCCTGCTAAGCGTAGACCTTCTTCCATTGGGGTCATTACAAATGAGCGCTCATAACAAGTAACCGGTCTGGTTATTGAGACTGATTGTTGTGGTAGTGTTAAGTGGTAACCTCTTTCTGTTTCTAGTGGTACAGAATGACCAATGTGTTTAATCAGATTATTAGACCATGCACCACAGGCAATAATAATTTCCTTAGCTACTAGTTTACCTTTATTAGTTTGTAAAGTGACTTGTTGAGTATTGGATGTATCAATGGATAATACTTCTTGCTTTACTAATTGCCCACCTTGCTGCAAAAAAATATCTGCTAAAGATGTGACTAGTCTATGGGGATTAATTGAGTGAGCTGTATCTGGGTAATAAAGGCCACCGATAATTGATTCAGCAAGCATTGGTTCAAGCTCCCTAACTTGTTCGCCAGTAAGTTGCTCTACATTAACATTATGTTGTTGTACTTGCTTTTGGTGTTGTCGATTATTTTTTAGCGCCGCAGGCGTACTAAAAACAGTTAACGCACCTCGCTGAGTCATTAAAGCTTCAAGCTTTGTACGTTTAAGCAGATGTTGAAAGCGAATAATCGAAGGACGGTTAAGTTGTTTTAAGGCTTCAATTGTTTGGGCTGTTTTATGTGGCATTGCAGCCCAGGCAAAACGAGTAAGCCAAGGTAGCAGTTTAGGTAAATAAGTCCAATTGATTGAAAGTGGCCCCATTGGATTTAGCAATAACTTAGGCACACTTAATAAAGTTTTAAAGTTAGCCAAAGGCAAGATAATATCTGTCGCAAAGTGGCCGGCATTTCCTTTAGAGCAACCTTCTCCAGGGGCTTGTTTATCAATTAATATGACACTTTTTCCTTCGTGTTGTAATCTTTCCGCAATGCAAGTGCCTATAATACCAGCACCAATTACTGCAACATCAGGGATGGGGTGAGTCACCAATTATTCTCCAATACTTATTTAAATTGCTTGTTTAGGCTTCGTAACCAAAAGGATCATCGATTGAGTGCGAAGGTTGAGTAAACCATTTTGGACCATTTTCTGTCATGTAAAAATGATCTTCTAAACGCACTCCAAATTCGTTCGGTAGGACAAGCATTGGTTCATTGCTAAAACACATACCGGGAGCCAGAGGGGTTTCATCACTACGAACTAAATAAGGCCACTCGTGGATATCCAAGCCAATACCATGGCCCGTTCGATGAGGTAATCCAGGCACTTGGTAGTCAGGGCCTAGACCTTTAGATTCCAGATAGGTTCGAGCGGCTATATCAACTTGACCACAAGGAGTACCTGGCTGAGCTTTAGCAAATGCTACGAGTTGAGCTTCTTTTTCAATTGCCCACATAGTACGCTGTCGTTCAGAAGGTTTTCCAAATACATAAGTGCGTGTAATATCGGAGTTATAGCCTTCAACTAAACATCCTGTGTCTATCAATACAATGTCATCTTGTTCGAGATTTTTAGGTGACTTAACACCATGCGGGTATGAAGTATCTTGACCAAATAAAACAATACAAAATGACGAACCACGAGCACCTACTTTCTTGTGTGCTTGGTGAATGAAGTCAGTGACTTCGGCTGTTGATATACCAACTCTGAGAATTTTTGCGGCAGCTTTGTGGACTTCTAATGTCATGTCTTTGGCTTGTTGCATCAGTGCTAACTCATTAACTGACTTCTGCATTCTGCATCCTGCTGTAATTGCTTTCGCATTAACCCAAGTATAATTATGTGGAGACTGGTTAAATCCATCAAGGATAAAAAAGGAGGCTGATTCGTCAATGCCAATGTTGCCTTCAGTAATTCCTATGGCGTTTAAAACCTGATGAAATAGCTGATATGGTGATTCATCTTCGTGCCAACCACTAATTGCTCCTTCAATGCCCATAAAACCTTTGAGCGTATCAATCTCAAAATGGGGTGAAAAATAGTGAATAGGGCCTTTTGCTGGAAGGATCGCTCCAACAAGTCTTTCGCTTGGATACCAACGAGTGCCGGTGAAATAGTAAAGGTTTGTACCTGCATTAAGATAAATTGCACTTATTTGATGTTCTTTCATCAGTTTTTGGGCTTTCTTTATTCGCTGGCGATACTCCTCCGATGGGATTGCTTTCATTCCACTGGTCATATTGCTTAGACTTGATAAAGCTTCTTTTTGCGTTAAGCCGCCTACACCTATTGTCATATTCTGCCCTTTTGATTAATTCAATCTCAATTTTATTCCTTTTTTGATTATAGAAATAGAACAAAAAAGAGTATTATTGTAGATAATGTAAAGTTTATTGGTTCTACATTAATTATGCCATTAATATAATAGATCAACTTTTAAAGCCGATTGATTAAATTGAGAATAGCAAATAAATGTTTTATTGTACACAATATAATGTTATATTAATGAAAATATCAATTAGAAATTTTTTTGGGTAGCGCAAGCAAACCAATAGTTAATGACAAAGTAAGAGGTAGTTTCAGAATGAAAGTTAATTGGAGAGGGGTATATCCTGCAGTCACCACACAATTTAAGGAAGACTTTTCGATCGATCATCATAGTAATAGCAAAATGCTAGAGCAGTTGATTGCTGAAGGTGTACACGGAATCATTGTTTGCGGTACCGTTGGAGAAAACTGTTCCTTATCAGCAGAAGAAAAGCGTGAAGTGATGCGCCAAGCGGTTGAAGTTGCAGCAGGAAGAGTACCTGTACTATCAGGAGTTGCAGAAACAACTACTGCATTGGCGGCTGAGTATGCAAAAGATGCTGAAGAGATTGGGATTGATGGCTTAATGGTGTTACCCGGAATGGTCTACCGTTCAACAGAAGATGAAGCCATTTATCATTACCAACAAGTTGCTGCGGCCACTAAGTTGCCTATTATGATCTACAATAACCCAATCACTTATGGTGTTGATGTTTCGATTGAAGGCATGAAGGTATTATCTGCTATTGATAATATCGTTGCGGTTAAAGAAGCGACAGAAGATACCCGCCGTATCACTGAGTTATATCGAGAGTTTGGTGATCGTTTTATTGTTTTTGGTGGTGTTGATGATATCGCTCTTGAAAGTCTGATGTTAGGGGCGACTGGTTGGATATCTGGTCTAACGAATGTATTTCCTCAAGAATCAGTGAAAATTTTTAATTTAGCCAGTGAAGGTCGCTATGAAGAGGCAAGAGAAATTTGGCGCTGGTTTTTACCTTTGCTCCGTTTAGATACAATCCCAACTTTAGTGCAGTGTATAAAGTTTGCTGAGCAGCTCGCTGGAAGAGGTTCTGAGCGGGTTAGAGGACCAAGACTACCTCTTAAAGGTGAGCAGAGAGCTTATGTAGAAAAACTATACCAAGAAGCTGTAGAAAACCGCCCAAAGTAATTTAAACCTAAGCTTACTATAAGAGAGTTTTGATCAATGGCACTACATAAAATACTGATTAATGGTTGTTGGCAAGAAGCTAATGCTGAAGCCGAGTTTCAAGCCTACAACCCTACAACCGGAGAGTCTTTGGCAGATACTTATCCGGTTTCTAGCTGGTGTGATTGTGATGCAGCATTAAATGCTGCCTCACAAGCTTTTACTGAAATGCGGCTAATTTCAAATGTTAAAGTTGCTGAGTTTCTGGAATGTTATGCTGACAATATTGAAAATAATAGTCAGGCTTTGGTTGAGATGGCTAATATTGAAACAGGATTAGCCACATCACCAAGGCTGGCTGATATTGAAATTCCCAGAACGACTGGCCAGTTACGGCAAGCGGCTAAAGCGGTGCGTGAATTTAGTTGGACACAGCCCACTATTGACACACAAAATAATATTCGTTCTATGTTTGAGTCATTGGGGCCTGTTGTTGTTTTTGGTCCTAATAACTTTCCCTTTGCTTTTGGCAGCATTTCGGGTGGTGATTTTGCAGCAGCTATTGCCGCAGGTAACCCTGTTATTGCTAAGGCACATCCATCACATCCTGGCACAACTCGATTATTTGCAGAGTTGGCACACATTGCAATTGAGAAAAGTGGCTTGCCAAAAGGCATGGTGCAAATGTTATATGCGATGTCAAATGAGTTGGGGCTAAAACTTGTTAGTGATAAGCGCATTGCCGCGACTGGTTTTACTGGATCTCGTAATGCAGGGCTTGCGTTAAAACAAGCAGCAGATAGTGCAGGCAAATTAATTTATCTTGAGCTATCAAGCATTAACCCAACAATTATATTGTCGTCAGCGCTAGAAGAAAAAGCCGATAGTCTTGTTGAGGAGTTCACTAACAGCTGTGTTATGGCTGCGGGGCAACTTTGTACTAAGCCTGGGCTACTTGTTGTTCCAACAGGAGAGACTGGTGATGGATTTATACAAGCCCTAGCTAGTCGGTTTGACGAAGCTCCAATAGCAACATTACTTTCGCCTACTGCGGCTGAAAATATTTGTCGAACTGCTGATGAATTGATTGGTGGAGGGGCTCAGTTATTGACCCAAGCTAACCAAGAAAATTCTGCCCGTTTTTGCAATTCGAATACACTGATGAGTGTGAGTGGTAGCCAATACCTGGCTAACTCTGAGCTTTTCCAAAAAGAAATGTTTGGTAACGCGGCATTAGTAATCCGTTCAGATTCTACAGAACAAACATTAAACATCATCCAAACGCTAGAGGGTAACCTAACAGGCTGTATTTATTCACATAGCGAAGGAAAAGATGATACTGCATATCAACAGATTGAACCTGCATTACGTCAGAAAGTTGGTCGGATACTGAATGATAAAATGCCTACGGGGGTTGCGGTGTCAGCAGCTATGAATCATGGCGGCCCATTCCCTGCGGCTGGACATCCTGGATTTACTGCCGTTGGATTGCCAGCGTCTATCAAGCGTTTTGCTGCACTAAAGTGTTATGACGGTGTTCGTGAACATCGTTTGCCACCAGTATTGGCTAATGCTAACCCTACTGGAGATGTATGGCGTTTAATTGATGGAGTTTGGTCTACAGATAATATTGCTAGTTAATAGGTGTTAAAGCTTATGATTGCATCCGAACTTAAGATAATTGACTCACACACTGGCGGTGAGCCAACTCGAACCATCATTAGTGGTGGGCCTGATTTAGGCGAAGGTGATATGGCTGAACGTTTATCTATTTTCGCTCGTGATTTTGATCATTATCGCCGTACTCTGGTGAATGAACCAAGAGGATCTGAGGTGATGGTTGGGGCTCTTTTATGTGAGCCGGTTAATCCTAAGAATGCTGCCGGAGTGGTATTTTTTAACAATGTTGGTTATTTAGGTATGTGTGGACATGGCACCATTGGTCTGGCTGTAACGCTTTACAATATGGGAAAAATTAGCTTAGGTCGACATACGATTGAAACACCTGTAGGTGAAGTTGAAGTCAACTTGATTTCACCAAATCGTGCGGCAATTGAGAATGTTCCTAGTTACCGTTTTGCAAAAGATGTTGCTGTTGATGTGAATGGAATTGGTCAAGTTATAGGTGATATTGCTTGGGGGGGAAACTGGTTTTTCTTAATTAAAAATCACGGTTTATTACTCAAACAAGATAATATTCCACAGTTAGTTGATTATAGTTGTCGAGTTCGAGACGCTTTGAGTGAAGCTAAAATTACCGGTAAAAATGACGGTTATATCGATCACATTGAGCTATTTGCTGAGCCAGCTAACCCTGATGAAGCGAATAGTCAAAGTTTTGTTTTATGCCCTGGGAGTGCTTACGATCGCTCACCTTGCGGTACAGGCACTTCGGCAAAATTAGCTTGTTTATATGCCGACGGAGCGCTTCAGCCGGGTCAAATCTGGCGTCAGCAAAGTATTATTGGTAGCGTTTTTGAAGGCAGTATTAGCATTCGTGAAGGGCAATTGATCCCGCGCATTGTTGGTGAGGCCTTTGTCAATTTAAGAGCAACGGTGGTTTTTGATCCGAATGATCCTTATTGCCACGGTATCCCTGCTTAACCCCCAATACTCTATCAAGCCGTTAACTCATAATAATCTAAAAAAGTGAGCGGCTTTTCTCTTCGTTTATAAAATCGGTTAAACTAGCGTCACTTACTCAACAAGACACTAGATAATATGCCTTGGTTACAACTTGCTTTAAAAACGACAGAAGAACATGCTGACATTATAGGTGATGAATTAATGGCTTTAGGGGCTCTTTCTGTGACCCTGATGGACGCAGAAAATGTCCCTATTTTAGAACCTGCTCCGGGTGAAACTCCTCTTTGGCAAAACATTAAAATGATGGTTTTGTTTGATGCTGAAGTGAATACCAGGCAGATATTGAAACAATGGGCATCGAATCAACTTAGCCAATTTACCTGTGATGAAAAATTTGAGTTATTAGAAGATAAAGATTGGGAAAGAGAGTGGATGACTCGCTTTGAACCAATGAAATTTGGTCAGCGTTTGTGGATTTGTCCTAGTTGGAAGCCTGTTCCTGATCAAACAGCTGTTAATGTTTTACTCGATCCTGGCCTAGCTTTTGGCACTGGAACACACCCAACGACCGCCTTATGTTTAGAGTGGTTAGACTCTATTGATTTAACTGGTAAAACGGTTTTAGACTTTGGGTGTGGCTCAGGTATTTTGGCCATTGCTGCATTAAAATTGGGGGCCAGCAAAGTTTATGCTGTTGATATTGATCCTCAAGCAATTTTGGCAACTGAAGAAAATGCCAAACGAAATTCTGTTTGGGACTCACGCTTAGTGGTTGGTTTACCGGATATTCTTGATGGCATTATTGTTGAGGTTTTGGTCGCTAATATTCTGGCTGGACCACTAGAAAGTCTAGCCCCTCAGATTTCCTTACATTGTCAATCTCATGCTAAACTCGCTCTTTCAGGTTTGTTGGATACTCAAGCTGAGTCAATTCGTTCAACTTATTTAGAGTGGTTTCAGATGGATGAGCCAGCTTATCAAGATGAGTGGACTCGTTTGACTGGTATAAAAAAATAATAAAGTGCAAGGAATATTTCCAGTGCAAGATGTAACTCAATATACACGATGCCCACAATGTAAAACGGTATTTAAAGTTAGCGAAAAAATGCTCTCAATGGCACATGGCAAAGTTCGCTGTGGTGCATGTCTTGAAGTTTTTCAAGCTAATGACTACATGCTAAAGCCCAGAGTCAAGGAAGAGACAGAATCAAATATTCCCCAAAATCAAACTGCTGAAATGCCAGCTTCACAGTCAAAAGATTCGCTTGCTATTGATGAAGAGAGAACTGAACCTGAAGTCAAAATAGATGATATTAATGAGCCCGATTTCTTTGACGAAGAGCCCCATTATTCTGCCGACATATCAGATGCGATTAATGAAGTAGAAATACCAGAAGAAAAACAAGAGCCTGCTTTTTCTGTACCAGTAGATATTGATTCACCAGAAGACGATGATCAAGGTTTAAATACTTTTGATGAGCCGTTAACCTCGCAGCAGGAAATATTAGAAAGTAATCATAACGAAAGTGGTTTTGCTGAATTTGACGATCAAGAGTTTGATAATACGGCAGAAGATGCAGTTGATATAGATTTTGAGCTTGAGACGTCTTCTGAAGTTGACAGTATTCGTATCAATGAAGAAGCCGAGTCTATAGAGGTATCGGCTGCTAGTGTTGATCCTGAAGTTACCTATGAAGAAACCCAGGTTGAAGAAGAACAAAGTAATGAACTTGAGTTAATTAGTGAAAAAGAAAATTATACTGAATCAGAAAGATTTGAATCGAAATCAAACTCTGCGGATTTAGTTGAATTTGAAGATGAGCTTGGGCTTGATGAGCCTGAGCTTAGTGAAACAGAGTTAGATGATTCTGAAAATATTGAAATGGATGCAGATTATTTATCTGATACTTTAACCAATCAGATTAATGAGTCTGATGTTGAACCCGATCCACTTGATGAATTTGAGGAAAGGGTCGAACAGAAAAAAACAGGGTTGCGTAATGGCATTATTGCGACAACAGCCCTGATATTATTAACTATTCTCGCAGTACAATTTTGGTCAAACAGGCAAACGTTAGCGTGGGATAAAACATGGAGCAGTACAACGCATGCTATTTGTTCGGCATTGCCTTGTGAACTTAAACCAAGGAAAGATACATCTAAAATCAGAGTCATTCAGCGTTTAGTAACCCCTTCAGAGCAAAGTGATAACTTACTCGATATTAAGATATCAATGACAAATGATGCGAGCTTTGATCAGCCTTATCCGAGAATATCGATTCAATTTAGTAATTCTTTAGGAGAGCAAGTCGCAGTTAAACACTTTGAGGTTAAGGAGTATTTTCCAGAAAATAATGGGCAATTAATGAGAGCAGGAAGCGAAGTTCATATTAGTTTTTCTACTGAACTGCCACACCCAGATGCTTTGGGTTTTGAGTTTGTTTTTAAATAGTGGTTGTTTTATAGCTAAAAAGAATGAGTAAGTATTTAATGTAAATCAAATGCCAATTTATTTAGACTGCTAATCAATTGATTTTTATGTAAAAAATAAAATGCAAGTATCAACATAGAAAAACAGATTAAAAAAAGTGACAAAATTAGGAAGCTTGTCGTTTTCAAGTCTCATTAAAGCGTGTAAAATCTGCTGTTTTCTTGACCAACCTTTAAATGTCGTCTCAGGCTTATATTGATCCCGAAATGAGGATTGGCTCGTACTCACTAGAAAATAATTTGTTTCTAGCTCCTATGGCTGGAGTAACAGATTTACCTTTTCGCCGCCTTTGCAAATCAATGGGCGCAGGTGTGGTTGTGGGTGAAATGGTATCGGCTGACCCTTCTTTGAGGAATTCAAGAAAAAGCTTACTTCGGTTAAGCCATGATGGTGAACCTGGGTTAAGAGTAGTACAAATTGCTGGTGGTGATGCACAAATGCTTGCCGCCGCTGCCGAGTATAATGTGCAAAATGGTGCTCAAATTATTGACATCAACATGGGATGCCCGGCAAAAAAGGTCTGCAAAAAAGCAGCTGGTTCGGCGTTATTAAAAGATCCTGAATTAGTTGAAGAGATATTACATGCAGTGGTTAATGCAGTCGATGTACCTGTTACCCTCAAAATTAGAACAGGGTGGGATACTGAAAACAAAAATGCCGTTTATATTGCACAGCTTGCAGAGCAGGCTGGGATTCAATCACTAGCGGTGCATGGTCGGACCCGTGCTTGTAAATATCTTGGTGAAGTAGAATACGATACAATTAGGCAAGTTAAACAGTCTGTGTCTATCCCTGTTATTGCTAATGGTGATATTGATTCGCCAGAAAAAGCAAAAGAAGTTTTAGCTTATACTGGTGCCGATGGTTTAATGATCGGTAGAGCTGCGCAAGGTCGTCCTTGGATATTCAGGGAAATTTTGCACTATTTTAAAACAGGAGAAAAGTTGCCCGACATACACATTGATGAAGTTGAGCAAATTTTAATGAGCCATGTAGCTGAGTTGCATGGTTTTTATGGAGAGTTACAAGGATTGAGAATCGCTAGAAAACACGTTGCTTGGTATTTATCAAGTAATGGAATGACTGACGATTTTAGACACAGGTTTAATCAGATTCAATCAGCTGAAAAACAATTGTGTATTTTGGCTGAGTATTTTAAACAAAGAAAAATTGAAAAGGCACAAGTGGCATGAATTTAGATAGCGTTGAAACACTAGAACAGAAAGAAACAAGTTCTTTTGAGATTTTAAATCAACAAACCACTCTACGAGAAAGCGTTGAATTAGCAATGAAAAACTATTTTGCGCAACTGGAAGATGAAAAACCGGCTGATATTTATAATCTGGTATTGGCGGAAGTTGAAGCACCTTTGATGGAAAGTGTTATGGCTTACACGCAAGGTAATCAAACAAAAGCTTCTCAAGTCTTAGGTTTAAATCGAGGAACATTAAGAAAAAAATTAAAAATGTACGGTTTAAATTAATATCTTTGATTGACAAGACGGGCGTTAGCCCGTTTTGTCATTTGTTAATATGATAACTTCTTTAATTAACTTAAAATTAATGAGCTAATTAACCAAGTCTATAATAAATTTTTTTTACAAAACTTCTTTTAATTATTCAGACAGAGATCCTTATGAGTAACATTCGAGCGATCAAACGCGCTTTAATTAGCGTATCAGATAAAACTGGGGTGTTAGAGTTTGCTCAGTCCCTTAGCGAGTTAGGTGTTGAAATTTTATCAACTGGAGGCACCGCAAAATTACTGATGGAAAACAACATTTCGGTAACTGAGGTTTCTAGTTATACCGGTTTTCCAGAAATGATGGATGGAAGAATCAAAACCCTGCACCCTAAAATTCATGGAGGTATTTTAGCCCGTCGAGGGACTGATGATGAAATTATGAGTGAACATGGTATTCAAGGAGTTGATTTAATCGTTGTTAATTTGTATCCCTTTGAATCAACAATTGCTAAAGATGACTGCAAGCTTGCAGATGCGATTGAAAATATTGATATTGGTGGACCAACAATGCTGCGAGCAGCAGCTAAAAACCATAATGATGTTGTTGTAGTTGTAGAACCTGATGACTATTCTAAAGTCGTTGAGCAGCTAAAAACAAATCAGGGAACTGATTATCAGTTACGCTATCGACTTGCTTGGAAAACTTTTGCGCATACCGCTAAGTATGATGCTGCAATTTCTAATTATCTAGGTGCTCGTTTAGCAGAACAAGAAGTTGAAAAGTTTCCAGAATCTTATTCGGTTCAATTTAAAAAAGCCCAAACAATGCGCTATGGTGAAAACCCTCATCAATCTGCGGCGTTTTATGTAGAAGCCAATCCACAAGAAGCGTCAATTGCTACCGCTAAGCAGTGGCAGGGAAAAGAATTATCATTTAACAATGTGGCAGATACTGATGCTGCATTAGAATGTGTTAAACAATTTTCAGCACCAGCTTGTGTTATTGTTAAACATGCTAATCCTTGTGGTGTTGCTGTTGGTAATAATATTTTAGAAGCTTATGAGCGGGCTTTTAAAACCGATCCAACTTCTGCATTTGGTGGTATCATCGCTTTTAATCAGGCACTTGATCATGAGACAGCTAAAGCGATCATCGATCGTCAGTTTGTCGAGGTTATTATTGCCCCTAGTGTAACCGAAAGAGCTAAAACTGTTGTTTCTGCTAAGGCAAACGTTCGATTACTTTCTTCTGGAGAGTGGGGAAATTCTGTTCCTTCATTTGACTATAAAAGAGTAAATGGAGGGCTACTATTACAAGACAGAGACTTAGGACTTATTGAGCAAAAAGATTTAAAAGTTGTTACTGAGATAAAACCAACCGAACAACAAATTAAAGATTTATTATTTTGTTGGAAGGTTGCAAAATCTGTTAAATCGAATGCAATTGTTTATGCAAAAAATGAACAGACTATTGGTGTTGGTGCAGGCCAGATGAGTCGAGTTTACAGCGCAAAAATTGCAGGTATTAAAGCCGCTGATGAAGGTTTAGAAGTCAAAGGTTCTGTGATGGCTTCCGATGCTTTTTTTCCATTTAGAGATGGAATTGATGCGGCAGCAGAAGCGGGTATTAGCGCTATTATTCAGCCTGGTGGCTCAATGCGTGATCAAGAAGTGATTGATGCCGCTAATGAACATGGCATGGCAATGGTGTTTACTTCAATGCGTCATTTTAAACACTAAGCTAAAAACTAGGTAGTGACCTATTCATTTGGATGGAAAAAATTATGAAAATTTTAATTATTGGTGGCGGTGGTCGCGAACATGCTTTGGCTTGGAAAGCTGCTCAGTCAGATGTTGTAAAAACAGTTTTTGTTGCACCAGGAAATGCGGGTACGGCATTAGAAGATAAGTTGCAAAACGTTGATATAAAAGCTGAAGACATCGATGAATTATTGGCATTTGCTCAACAAGAAAAAATCAGCTTAACAATTGTTGGGCCCGAAGCGCCTTTATGTTTGGGAGTTGTTGATCGTTTTAATAGCGCAGGATTAAAATGTTTTGGTCCAACTAAAGATGCTGCTCAGCTAGAAGGCTCTAAAGCATTCACTAAAGATTTTCTTGCACGACATAACATTCCCACTGCGGCTTATGGAAATTTTACAGAGATAGAAGCGGCTAAAAGTTATGTTGAAAAAGTTGGTACTCCTATTGTTATAAAAGCCGATGGTCTTGCTGCCGGTAAAGGCGTTATTATCGCGCAAACCAAACAACAGGCTTTTGATGCAATCGATGATATGTTAGCGGGTAATAAATTTGGAGATGCTGGACATAGAGTGGTTGTTGAAGAGTTTTTAGCTGGTGAAGAAGCTAGCTTTATCGTTATGGTTGATGGAAAAAATATATTACCACTAGCGACGTCACAAGATCATAAGGCTCGTGATAATGGTGATAAAGGACCTAATACGGGCGGCATGGGGGCCTATTCTCCTGCACAAGTAGTTACACAAGAAATGCATGACAAAATTATGCAACAAGTTATTGTGCCTACCGTAGAAGGTATGGCCGCAGAAGGTCACCCTTATACTGGTTTTTTATATGCCGGAATCATGATTTCTCCACAAGGTGAACCCAAAGTACTCGAATACAACTGTCGTTTTGGTGATCCAGAAACACAGCCAATCTTATCTCGTTTAAAGTCTGATATTTGTGAGTTATGTTTGGCCGCAATCGATGGACAATTAGATACGGCAACGGTTGAGTGGGATGAAAGGTTTGCTGTTGGTGTTGTTATGGCTGCTGGTGGCTATCCCGATAAGTATGCTAAAGGTGAAGTAATCAGTGGTCTTGAACAAGAGATAGCCGATACCAAAGTATTTCATGCTGGTACTCAACAAAGCGAAGGTAATGTTGTTACTTCCGGAGGTAGAGTTTTGTGTGTAGTTGCATTGAGTGACACTGTTTCAAATGCGCAAGCACTAGCTTATCAAAGAGTTAAAACAATCGAATGGAATGATGTTTATTACCGTGATGATATTGCTCATAGAGCAATAAAACGTGAACAATAGTTCATCGACTTTTTATTAGGCGAGTATCTAATGTATACTCGCCACAACACAAAATCAAAGGTTAATTTGTCTCTACATTTTATTTGCTAAACTGTATTCCTATAAAAATTACTATTACGTGTTTAATTTAAATTAGATTAGTTGCAATTTACACATACATTGGTGTTTCTTAAAAAATATTTCTCCAAGAATAACTGATAAAAATTATTCATATTGTTTTTCTAATTAATTGAAACTAAAAGAATTCATAGTCACTAACTGGTTATCTATTACTTTTAATTTGAGTTGTCAGATAAAGGGAATTATACAGATTCTTACATTTTCAATATTGCCTTTAATGCTTAAAAAGTAGACTATTCGTGCTCTATCCATCCAGAGTTATTCAAACAATTGGTTTAATCAGTAACAATATAATAAAAAAACCAAACCTGGATTGACCTAAAAATAAATGGTTGATAAACCAAATAATTAAATCAAAAGAGGTGAACACAATGGAAAGGCGAGATTTTGTCAAGCTGACTTGCACGGGTGCAGGTGCTCTTATCCTTCCCGTAACAGGCAACATTGTTACCGCAGCAGAACTGCTTGATAAGCCGATGGATGTTGCGTTAAAAAAACAATTAGCTGATGTTGCTTTAAATGCTGCAAAATCGGTTGGTGCCAGTTATGCAGATGCTCGAATAGGCCGTTATCTTAATCAATTTATTACAACACGCGAAAAAGTAGTCAATAACATTGTCAATACTGAATCGGCAGGTATTGGTATTCGAGTGATTGCTAATGGTACTTGGGGATTTGCTGCAACCTCTGATATGCGTCCAGATAGTATTGCTAAAACGGCTCGTAAGGCCGTAGAAATTGCAAAAGCTAATGCTAAATTTCAAACTGAACCGGTTAAATTAGCACCTGTAAAAGGTGTTGGTGAAGTGAGTTGGCAAACTCCAATCAAAAAAAATGCGTTCGAGATCCCAATTAAAGAAAAGTCAGACATGTTGTTAGAAGTTAATGACGCAGCGATGAAAAACGGAGCTAATTATATAACATCAATATTATTTTTAGTGAACGAACAAAAGTATTTTGCATCAACAGATGGCTCCTATATTGATCAAGATGTGCATCGATTGTGGGCTCCTTTCTTTGCTAGCGCGGTGGGTAAATCTGGTTTCAAACAACGTTCATCACTAGGTAATCCTGTTGGTATGGGGTTTGAGTATTTAGATGGAAAAAAAGAAGATAAAGTGTACGTTCAAGGAGCTGGTGTTGGTTACAATCATTCCTATGATATGATTGAAGATGCAAGTAATGCGGGTAAAGAATTACAAAAAAAACTCAAAGCCAAATCAGTTAAGCCAGGCAAATATGATCTAGTACTTGACCCTGCACATTTAATGCTAACAATTCATGAATCTGTCGGACACCCGTTAGAACTCGATCGTGTTCTCGGTTATGAAGCGAATTTTGCAGGAACAAGCTTTGCTACTTTAGATAAATGGCGTTCTAAGAAATTTCAATATGGTTCAAATATTGTTAATTTATTTGCTGATAAAACACAAGTTAATTCATTAGGCTATGTAGGCTATGATGATGAAGGTGTTAAAACTAAGGAATGGGATCTTGTTAAAGATGGAGTTTTAGTTAACTATCAAGCCACTCGTGATCAGGTTCATATGATTGATCAAAATGAATCTCATGGTTGTTGTTACTCTCAAAGCTGGAGTAATGTTCAATTCCAAAGAATGCCAAATGTTTCACTTCGTCCCAATAAAAAAGATTTAAGTGCTGATGATTTAATCAAGGATGTTGAAAATGGAATTTACATTGCCGGTAGAGGATCTTTTTCTATTGATCAGCAGCGTTATAATTTTCAATTTGGCGGACAACTTTTTTATGAAATTAAAAATGGAAAAATTGTTGATCAAATTGAAGATGTGGCTTATCAATCAAATACTCAAGATTTTTGGAATTCCTGTGTTCAACTTGCAGGCCAATCGGATTATCGTTTAGGTGGTTCATTTTTTGATGGAAAAGGCCAGCCTTCGCAAGTGAGTGCCGTATCACATGGTTGCCCAACAACACGTTTTAATAATGTCAATGTGTTAAATACAAAACGAAAAGTTTAATCATGGGTGTAAAATAATAAAAATTTGATGAGGTGAACTATGTCAATTCTATCGGAAAAAGAAGCAAAGGCGATATTAAAAAAAGTATTAGCATTTTCAAATGCTGAAGAATGTGTTTGTAATTTAAATGGGCAATTGAGTGGTAACATACGCTATGCGCGTAATACCGTATCAACTTCAGGTGAAGTTAGTGATTTAACCTTAGCGGTACAGTCAACCTATGGTAAAAAAAGTGGTGTTGCAACAATTAATGAGTTTGATGATGCGTCGTTAGAGAAAGTGGTTCGCCGCTCTGAAGAACTCGCTAAACTAGCACCTGAAAACCCGGAATATATGAATATTCTTGGGCCGCAAAAATATTCGAAAGCCAATACTTATTTTTCTTCTACAGCTAATATCACACCAGCTTATCGTGCACAAGCAGCTGAAGATGGTATTGCTCCTTCTAAAAAAAATAAGCTTGTAGCAAGCGGTTTTTTTAATGACTCTCATAATATGACTGCTATTATGAATAGCAAAGGACTGTTTGCTTATAATGTGGGAACCAATGTAAATTTTTCTGCAACTATCAGAACAGAAGATGGAAAAGGTTCAGGTTGGGTTACTCGTGATTACTCCGATGTTAACAAGTTGAGTACGGCTAAAGCTTCAAAAATTGCGATCCAAAAGTCTATTAAATCAGCAGGTGCAAAAGCATTAGAGCCTGGCAAATATACGGTTATTCTAGAACCAGCAGCTAGTGTACAACTGTTGAGTAATATGTTTAATAACATGGGACAAAGAGCGGCAGATGAAGGTAGAAGCTTTTTGAGTTATCAAGCTAAAAAAGATGAAAAAGATGCCCCTAAAAATAAGCTAGGAATGAAAATGTTTGATGAAAGGGTTAATATTTATTCAGATCCGCATCACTCCGAAGTACCAACCGCTACATTTGCCAGTGATGGGCATGCAGTTAAAAAAACATATTGGGTTAAAAAAGGCAAAATAGAAAATTTTCAAAACAGTCGCTATTGGGCAGAAAAAACAGGAACTCAATATAATCCTACGGCATCAGGCAGTGGACAGTTTATTATGACTGGAGGAGATGATAGTCTTGAAGAGATGATAAAAAATACACGCCGCGGAATTTTAGTGACTCGGCTCTGGTATATCCGCCAACTCGATCCACAAACACTTTTATATACCGGATTAACGAGAGATGGCACCTTTTTTATTGAAAATGGAAAAATTAAGTATCCAGTTAAAAACTTTCGTTTTAATGAAAGTCCCATTGTTATGTTAAATAACATCGAAGCTTTAGGAAAACCTGTCAGAATAAATGGTAATATGGTTCCTCCAATGAAAATTCGAGATTTTACATTTAGTAGTTTATCTGACGCTGTTTAAGTAAAGTACTGTAGCTAATTTTTACAGTAGATTTTAAGTGACAATTATTAATGAGACAAGTTTTTTAATTGTCACATCTACTCTATAAATCGTTATCAATTAAGATAGAGGCATTGATTGAATCGTAGAAAGTGTCTAAAAAATATGATTACGCTAGGGGCTTTTTTAGGGATCGTCCCTTCGACATTATTGGCAAAAAACACAAAAGAGTATGATTTTTATTTTACCCGCTTGAGTTATGAATCAGGTGACTGGGATGTTGATGAAAGAATGCCAGCTAATTTGCTCAATTCATTAATTGAATATACCACTTTACGAGTTGATATTAATGAACGAATCATTCCGTTAGCTGATCCTGCAATGCTAATTTCTCCATTTTGTTATTTGGCAGGACATCGATTAGTTGAGTTTAATCATGCAGAAAAACAAAATTTTGAGACTTATGTACGTAATGGAGGCTTTGTATTTGTTGATGACTGTAATCATGATATTGATGGCGTGTTTGCACAAAGCTTTGAAAAGCAAATGAGGGAGATATTTCCTGATAAACCATTAAAAAAGCTTCCTAATGATCATGCGATTTATACCTCTTTTTTTAAGTTCGATGGTCCACCTAATACCAGCTTGGAATTAAATGGTTGGGGGGATGACTTAGTTCACGATTATTTAAAAGCCATTGAAATTGATGGACGTATTGCGGTTTTATACAGTAATAAAGATTTAGGTTGTGAATGGGATTATGATTTTAGAAATAAGCGTTTCTTGGCTGTAGACAATACTCAGTTTGCTGTGAATATTGTTATTTATGCAATGACTTCATAGTTTTGAATAATATTTTATTAGATAGTAAGGTTTAAAGTGGTAGCTAAATGGGTGAGATGAGTAACATAGACCAAAGTATTCAAGATAAATTGTCAAAGTTGACAGATGTTTTTGATGAAATTAGCAAAGTGATTGTTGGTCAAAAAAATATAATCGAAGAAATATTAATCTGTATTCTTGCCGGAGGACATTGCTTATTAGAAGGAGTTCCTGGGTTAGCTAAAACATTAATGGTTAGTACTTTATCAAAAACTCTAGCGCTTGAGTTTCATCGTGTACAGTTTACTCCAGATTTAATGCCGAGTGATATTATTGGTACAGAAATATTAGAAGAAGATCATCATACTGGTAAACGCTTTTTTAAATTTCAACAAGGGCCTGTATTTTCAAATATTCTTTTAGCCGATGAAATTAATCGAACACCTCCGAAAACACAAGCTGCTTTACTCGAAGCGATGCAGGAAAAAAGTGTGAGCTATGCAGGGAAAACTTATCAGTTACCTAAACCTTTTTTTGTTTTAGCCACACAAAACCCTGTAGAACAATCTGGTACTTACCCCTTACCTGAAGCACAACTTGATCGTTTTTTAATGTTTGTTAAAGTCGAGTATCCTTCAGAATTAGAGGAGATTGAAATACTTAAACGTACGACAGGAAATGCGACAGAAAAACTTAACCAATTAATGAATGATGAGTCGATTATTGAACTGCAAACGCTAGTTCGCAGTGTAGAAATATCTGATTCAGTTTTACATTATGTCACTCGACTAGTTCGCAATACACGGCCAGATGTAACTCAGGTTGAAGCGGTTAAAAAATATGCTCGTTGGGGAGCGGGGCCAAGAGCAGGTCAGGCATTAGTTTTATGTGCAAAAGCGAAAGCTTTATTGTCAGGACGTTATGCTGTAATTATAGAAGATATTCAGCAGATTGTGGCTGCTGTTTTACGTCATCGAATATTACTGAACTTTCAGGCAGAAGCAGATAATGTTAACTCCGATAAGCTAATAGAAGAAATACTGACCAACACCGAGTTACCCGTAAGCCCTATTAGTTGAGTATAACAATGGAACGCTATATCGATCCTAAAACTTTAGCCAGAGTGAATGATATTCCTCTAATCGCTAAAACGATTGCTGAAGGATTTCTTCATGGGATTCAAGTCAGTAGGCAGCGTGGTGTGGGGATTGAATTTAATCAATACCGCGCTTATGAACCAGGTGATGAGCCAAGCCGAGTCGACTGGAAGCTTTTTGCCCGTAGTGATCGTTATTATGTTCGAGAAGCAGAAAGAGAAAGTGAAACTAATATCTGGTTTGTATTGGATACAAGTCATTCTATGCATCAAAAATCAGAATCTGCAAATAATAATGCTAACCAATGGAATAAACTTGAATATGCAAAAACATTAATTGCTACGCTGTCTTATATTGCACAAAAGCAAGGTGATTCTATTGGTTATTGTAGTTTGTCTGATAGCGGTGTTAATTTTTTACCAGCGACCACCAGTGAAAAACATTGGATGAAATTGTTAGTGTTGCTAGCTAAAACAGATGCTAAAGGCTGTATTGTTAACAGTGAAAAACTTCAAAATCAATTAAGCCAAATTAAAAAGAAATCACTCATATTTGTCATAAGTGACTTTTATCAAAAACAAGATGAAATAATCAACTTCATTACAACACTTAAAACAGCGCAAACAGAAGTGGTTGCAATGCAAGCTACTTGTGAGGACGAAGTTAAATTCGATTACAAAGGTGCAATAAGGTTTAAAGATTTAGAGTCTGAAGAAGAATTACTCGTTTCACCTAACAATATAAAAAAAACTTACTTAAATAATTATAAGAACTATCAAAAGTTAATAAAAAATCAACTGAATGACAATAATATAGCTTTTCATTCATTTAATATTGATGAACCGATGGATAAGATATTGTTTGAATATTTAAAACATCGAAACAATCAAGTGGTTTAAAAAAATGGAATTATTTGGTTCATTTTCTTTATTAATGCCTGTTGCTTTACTTACTTTATTCAGTTTGCTCATACCTGTTTTAATTCATTTACTGAATCGTACTAAAGGACGTATTGTCCTTATTGGCAATATAGAATTAATAAAACAAGCTAAAAAAATAAAAATAACAGAAATTAAATTCAGTAAAATTTTGCTACTGATTATCAGGTTACTTATTCTTATTGCATTGGCATTGATTATGAGTCAGCTTGTTACTTATATTTATTCATCAAAAAGTGATGAACAAAGAGTCTATATCATGCCGGAATGGGTTGAATTTTCATCTGATGAAGAAATTTTAACAATGTTGGGGCAGCATAAAAAAGCGAAGCTCTACTGGTTGACTAAAAAAATACCACAAATTAAGCGTGAAAATATAACGGCTTTTAAACAAAGCTACCATAGTTTATCCAAGAAAGAACAGTATTTTCAGATTGATACCTTGCTCGCAGAGTTAGATAATCAACCTCAGGTAGGCATTAAAAATGTGATTTATGCTACGAATAGATTGAATCACTATGCGTTAAGTAAACAGCTTCGAAATCATCACTATTTATGGCATATAAAAGAACTCACTCATAAGGACATTAATAGTTACTCCAATTATTTAAAACCAAACAAAGTCCTTATCTTATATGAAACAAACCGAACTAAGGATTTAAATTATCTGAAAGTAGCCTTTAATTATTTAAATAGTGTTCATAAACAACAATGGCAACTAGACATTTTAAAGATAGACTCTTCTTTAAAAAACAAGGTTAAAGAAAGTCATGCAAAAAATATATTTTGGCTTTCAAGTGATTCTGTTATTCCTGAAATATTAATGCTGGTACACAAAGGTGCATTTTTAATTGAAGATTCCCAAGGCAATCAGCTAATAAGAAAAGCTTCTTCTTTTCGTTCTGCTAATCATACAGTTAATATTTTTATAAAAACACAGTTAGCAGTCAGTGAACTTAGTGAGACTATTTATCGAGACAATAACAACGAAATAGTGCTATCTAAAAAAAATTATGGTTTGGGTATTCATTATTATTTCAGTAGTCGCTTTAATCCTGTTTGGAATAACTGGCTTGAACAGGTAAGTTTTCCTGTTGAAATAGCCGATTTGCTGTTAAATAGACCATTGAACAATATGAGTAAAGTTGTTAGTCAACAAGAACTAAGCGTGCCGCCATCAACTATACCAATAACAAAATATGAACACCGCTTAGAAAAAATACTCTTAATCATTTTATGCTTATTATGGTTTATAGAACGACTATTAGTAGAGCAACAAGCTATTTTGAAAAGTTTTAGTAAAAAAGTGTTAGTACATAATGATAAATAACACTGTTAGTGAAATTGAGCAATATGTTACAAAGTTGGTTTATAGAACTAAGCTAACTAAGATGTTGCGATGCTTTATTTATGCGCTATTGATTTCTGTCAGTTTAATCTGTAGTTTGATTTGGAGCCTATATAGTTTCACTCATGCGAATGTGATTTTTATTGCTTTCATTGTTTTTACTAGCCTATTTGCTGTTTTATATTATTTTGAGAAGGTTAAAGCGGTTAATTCAAATAGTGTTTTAGAACATTTAAATAGAAAAGAAAAGGTTTTTGAAGAAAGTGTTCACTTAATAATAAAGAAAGATACTGAACTAAATCAATTGCAACTTCTTCAAAAGAGAAAAAACATTAATCACTTTGAAATATTGTATCAAAATGGAACGTTATTTAACTGCCTGCCAAAGCTGAGTATCTCTAATGTGTTTAAGGTGTTTGTTTGCTGTATGCTTGCTGCATGTGCTATTAAATTAGTGGTTCATGTGACTAGTTATTTTTTAATAAATGCACCGTTAGTCAATAATAGGCATAGTTTAGAAAAAGTTAAAGCTGAGCCGATTAAGATAATTGATAGCCAAATAAAAGTTATACCTCCCGCTTATACGCAAAAAAAGGCTTTTGAAACAGATGACTTAAACCTTAAAATTATAGAAAACTCCATTGTTGAATGGCGTTTTAAATTTTCTGATGAAAATTTAAATTATTTTCTTATTAATGGTAGTGGAAATAAAGATGCTTTAGAAAAAAACAAACAGAATGAATTTGTTTTTACTAAACAGATAAAACAAACAGCTATTTATAGAATTGCCTATTCAAGTCATGATGAGTTAACTAATATTGCTGGGGTTTATGTTATCGAAGTCGTTTTGGATAAAAGTCCAAAAGTCAAAATTACTCAGCCTAATAAAACCCTGGTTGAAATTGCTCGTACAGAAAAACCATTATTTGATATATCGGCTATTGTTAATGATGACTTTGGTATTAATAAAGTTGAAATCATTGCTTCAGTTGCTAAAGGTTCTGGAGAGGCTGTTAAGTTTAGAGATGAAAAATTTCAGTTTGAATCTTATCAGGGAAGTGATCTAAACAGAGAATATAAAAAACGTTGGTTGTTGACTGATCTAAATATGGAACCCGGTGATGAAGTTTACTTTAGTATACATGTTACCGATAATAAATTACCCACCCCCTTAACAACAAAGTCTTCCTCTATGATCGTTCGCTGGCTTGATGAACAGCAGGTTGAAATGGCGGCTGAAGGTTTGAGAATTAATTTTATTCCAGAATATTTCAGAAGCCAACGCCAAATCATTATTGAAACAGAGCAATTAATAGCCGATAAAAATGACTTGTCTGAAAAAATATTTCAAGAAAAATCGATCGATCTAGGGCAATCACAATCAGATTTAAAACAAAAATATGGACAATACTTAGGTGATGAGTTTGGCGAAGGACCTGGTGAGCAACATGGATTAGCTGATGGGTATCATGGAGGAGAAGAGGTTGTTCAAGGTGAAGTGAGTACTGGTGTTGATGCTGAACATTCAAAAGATGGAGATGAAAAAAATCATCATAGAAAAAGCTCAAGCCATTCTGAAGTGGAGCACTTTCATGAGAGCAATAGCGAAGAACATTTGGGAAATGCAAAACAGTTGATTGCACAGTTTACTCATGAACATAACGACATTGAAGTGGCAGCCTTATCGAGCCGTGATCCTAAGTCTTGGATGAAAAAAGCAGTCAATGTTATGTGGCAGGCCGAATTGCACTTGATGTTGTCTGAACCAAGTAAAGCGCTGCCTTATGAATATCAAGCTTATCAATATCTTAAATTAGCGAAACAAGCTGAAAGAATCTATGTTAAGCGCTTAGGCTTTGAGCCTCCACCAGTAAAAGAAGATAATCGATTAAAAGGTGAATTAAAAGATATTGTGTCATATGACATTGCACTAACTGATTTTCCAGATAATCAATCAGATCAAGCTATCTATAAAAAAAGTTATTTACTATTGACAACCTGGCCAGAAAATAAAGTACTAGATGATAAGGCAAAAGGAATACTTATAGCGTTAAAAATTAAATTATTAGCTTTAGCAAAACAAAGATCTGCATTAATTAACTATGCCACTAAAGTAGAGCGGTTAATAATGGCTGAAAAATTAAGAGAACCCGGTTGTGAAAAATGTTTAGACGAACTGCAAAGTAAACTTTGGCAATTAATGGATAGAGCAATGAGCTTACCTCAATTGAGACAATATAACTCAGTTATTAATAATGAACAGCTTCAACATTATATGAGTTCAATTAAAAAGTTAAAAAGAGAAAACTAGTATGATTGACTTTTTAAATATACAAATAATAAACTTTGATAGAGTGACTCTTTTATTATTTGTTATCTGCTTGTTCTCATTGTTAATCTCTATTTTTTTTGGAATAAAACGTTTAAATAATAGTAGTGCAGCACGCAAACTGCTTTTGATCGTTTTTAACTGTTTTGCATTGATTGCATTAACAGGATTGCTCTTTAAGCCCCATTTAAAAGGTTCATCAACTGAAAGTGTGAGTTTAATTACACAAGGTAATTTTGTAAGAGAAACGCAGTTAAATGACCTTAAATATACTTTGTCCAATACTAGCGACTCAAAAAAAATTATTTCTTTAAATTATTTATCAAATGTACAACAGTTGCTCTATCATCATCCTAACTTACAGACGTTACAAGTTTTAGGGGATGGGCTTAGTGAAAATCAATGGAAAAACTTTGGTAATATTCAAGTTGATTATGTTCAACCAAAAAAACTTTCAGGAATTGTCGACATAGAGTGGCAACGTGAGCTTAACCAAGGTGAATTGCTAATCATTAAAGGACGTTTACAATTCATAGCTAAAGACAAAGTTTTTCATCTGCGGCTCATCAATCCTGCTAATGAAGTTGAGCAAGAACAACAATTGCTTGGCAATGAAATTTTTACATTAAACACTCAACCTAAAACATCAGGCTTACATCAATATAAAATAGAAGTATTTAACTCAAATAAGCAGTTAGTGACAGAAGAAACCGTTTCAATCAATGTGACTAACAATGCACAAGTAAAAATTTTAATATTGCAATCTTCTCCTTCGTTTGAAACTAAACAGCTACAAAACTGGGCTGCGGAGCATGGAGGAAAAATATTAACAAAAACCAAAATCAGCCAGGATCGTTATATTACTCAAAGTATTAATATCGAACATTCTTATCAAACGAATAATATCGAGCAATTGTTTGATCAGTTTGATTTGTTAATGATTGATGGGCGTGGATTAACAGAGCTGACTAATCATCAAAAAGAAATACTAGAAAAAGAAACTCGAAATGGGCTAGGGGTGTTGATTTTAGCTGATAGCGCTTTACTACAAGCAGGGACAAAGTCAGCTCTATTAACAGGATTTTCTTTGCAAACCTTTAATGAGGATAATGCTAGTTCATTGGAGGTTACGCCAAATTGGTTATCTCAATCTGTCAAAAAGGATGTTGTATCAGAACTGTTAGTGTCCAGATTGAATGCAAAATTATCAATTAATGAAAAACAGTTAATAGGTTTTAACTTGTTGGTATGGTCAAAAGATAATCATTTATTAGTGGCGAAAAAGCAGTTGGGCAATGGACAACTTGCTTTATCTACCGTTAGAGATACTTATCGTTGGGTCACCTCGGGTAATAAAGCATTGCATAGCGATTATTGGCAAAATTTAATTAAAAATATTGCTCGTTATCAAATGAAGGCTGGCTTTTTACCGCCTAAAGATAAATCGTTTTATCGTGTGAATCAATTGGCTGAACTTTGTTTACTTAGTGATGAGCCCATTATGCAGGTATCAGCAAAAAATAAAAGTCGGCATGTAGCTGAACAGATTCTATTAATGCAACAAGATCTAGCTAATCAAAAACAATATTGTGGCTATTTTTGGCCAAGACAGCCAGGTTGGTATCATATAGCAGCTAAAGATGAAAAATATCAGAGTTGGATTTATGTTGAATCACTTACTAGTTGGTCTGCTATTCAGCAGCAAGAAAAAATTAGAGCAACTTTAGCTAAGCAAGCATCTTATATTCCAGAGCAGCTAACAGATGTTTTAGCAACTTATAAACCAATCAGCTCCTGGTATTTCTGGTGGTTATTTTTGATCAGTGCTACTGTTTTGTGGTTAGAAAGAAAATTTGATTAAATTTTATACAATATTGTTTGTGGAACTTTTTAGCCTGTTTTTTGAGCAAAGCTGCTTAAAATATACACAATAAAGCTAACATTTGTGTGAAACCGATCACCGAATTCCCTCATTTCCATTAAATTGTCTGAATATTACTATTGATTGGCTGAATTTTGCTAGTTTTAAATATTTTTCTGTCTCATAATCTGAGCTCGTTGGTGGTTAGGCTGACTAATAAGTTGACAAAACATGATTTGTTTTACCCAAAAGTAATAGGTTTCATTAATTGTCCGTAGGGCACAATATTTTTAGTTGTTTTATAAAAAGGAGAAAAAATGCGTCATTTAATTTTTATTATCATATGTATATTTTGTTTTTTAACTACGAATGTTAATGCAGAGAATAAGTGGACAGGTGGTAAAAAAATTCAATCTGTTCAAATTGTTGAGCATGGCGGAATAATTATTTACTTTGATTCTGAAGTCAACCCTACTTGTACTAATGCGGGAACTTCTTCAATTTATGTATATAAAGATCAAGTTGGCATGACCGATGATGGAGTAAAGGCATTTCTATCTAGTTCATTAACCGCTCTTACAACTGGCATGACTGTTGACGCTATGTACGATGACTCTACGTCGCTCTGTTGGGGGAAATATTTGGTTATTAGCAAGTAAGTCTAGAACAGCATTAATATGCGTATTTGTTCACTAGCTAAGCTAAATAATGTAAGCTCGCTCTATCATTTTAGTCGCGACTAATTTTGAGTGTGGTTCAAATAACAATCGAATTCAATTATCAGGATTTTGGGAAAGTAGGAAAAGTTTATGACAAACGTAGTTAAAAAGCATTTAGGATTTGCAATGGGTTTGTTGTCATCGGTGGTGGTGACCTCTGCATTAGCAATGGCACCAGATGATGAGAGTTTTTATACTAGCCTGACTTTTTCAGAACCTTCCCGCCAATGCACCATTTTACAAAACCAAGGACAAACTAGTTGTGATATTGGGGTTAATTTATCCACTTATCGAGTCTATAACACTTCTGGAACGCAAACTGACGGACGGGTTTTTTATTATCAAGGAAGCCAAGTTGCGGCGACTCCTCCAGCTGCAAACTTTACTTTAACTGTAACGGCTGGGGAACATGCTTACTTTGTGGGTGGTGTAGAAAATACTAGCAGTTCAAGTTTTAGTGGTAATTTGGTGGGGGTGTATGAGGATTACACGCCTTTATTTACCCATTCAGCAAGTACCCACAATAGTGTCGTTGGTGACTTTGATGGTAATGGAGAATGGGATACCTATTATCAACCAAAGGTTGCGGACACTATTGGTGGGATTATGCCGGTGGTTGCTAATGCTTATTTAGACTCAACAATTCATAAAGCCTGGACGACTACCCACCCTCAAATTGCAGCCATTAGTGATTGGAGCGAAGCGAGTTATGCGGCTTTTTCTGGCAACTTTAATTCAAACCCAGGCGATGAGTTACTGTTATTAGGTCATAAAACGATTATTTTATTGCACGGTGATATTATCACACCAATAGTCACCTTCCCTGAAGTCAATAATGCAATCGTTTCTTGGGATGGTTCAAACCAGGCGAGTCATAGTGAATTTGAGTTTGATGCTAACCCGGCTGATTATGTGGTGCATGTGGGGGATTTAACTGGTGATGGTTATGATGAAATCTTTTTGCAAGCGAAGTCGAATGGTCGAGCTTCTCACATTTTGAGTAACACAGGCGCTTTAATTCAAACGATTCAAAGCGGCTTTTTAAACATTGACTGGTCAGCACAAAGTTATACGGCCTCCATTCAAAATGGCAACATTAATCTGGTTAACTTGATTAATGGTTCAGAAAACAATGTTGCAGAAACCAACTCAAGCGGTGTGGTGACTAATTTACAAACCGAAGTGACCAAACCAACGATTAGTGGTGACAGTGTTCGTTATGTCTATAAAGGGCAAACTTATTATTTTGAGCCAACTTCAACCTCTTCTACAGCGAGCTTAACCTTTGCTTTATCGGGCCATCCGAGTTGGATGTCGGTTAACAGTAGCAATGGTATTGTGAATCAAACAGTGCCTTTAAGCAGTGGTAATGAAAGTCATGTGATTACCATGACGTTAACTGAAAACAAAGGTTATACGGTTCCGGTTAGTCTGTCGTTTCAGTTAGATGTTTTAGAAGCTTTCACTATTGATGAAACGAAAGATTATGATGTTTATATTGCGGCTAATGGCGAAGTTTATTTAAAAGCCAAAGATGGTAGTGGTTATTACCGATTGAAAAAAGAGGGTGATAGCTATTGGTTGATGAAGATTAGTGCGGCGGAGTTTAATGCTGCTGGTGCGGTGTTAGATGCTGAATATCAAGTTGTGTTTAATGACTATAACCAAGATGGTAATAGTGACTTGGTTATTTATCCTCCTTTAGATTCAAGTAAGCAATCTTTTGCTGTCTCTTCGGTGAATAATGCGGGTGAGCGTGAAGTGGGTGTGGGAAATGCGATTGAGTTTTTGATACCAGATGTCGATTTGGTTTCGGTGGCAGCCCCAACCAACGAAAACGTTGGCCATTTAAATCCCTCGGTGAGTGTGAATGGCGGGGCGGTGAATGCATCACTGCCGATTGTTTTACCGCCGGGTCGAGCGGGCATGCAACCGAGTGTGAGTATCAGTTATTCCAGTGATGGCGGTAATGGTTTATTAGGTAAAGGTTGGTCTTTAAGTGCTGGCTCTGCCATTAGACGTTGCGCCCACTTGTATGATATCGACCAAAGCAGTCGCAGTGTGATGGATGATGATAGTGATAAGCTGTGTTTAGACGGCACCCGTTTAATGGCGGAGGCGAATAATACTTATGGGGCTAGTGGAACGGTTTATCATCCTGAGAATCAACCGCAGGTTAAAGTCACGCAAAGCGGTGCTTTATCGGGCGTGAGTAGTTTTACGGTTGAGTATGCCAATGGTCATCAATCTTTTTATGGGACTAAAGCGAATAGCCGGGTAGTGCGAACCACTAACGGTACCACCATTACCTGGAAGCTTGCACAGAAACAAGACCATTTAGGTCTGCATGCGATTGATTATGAATATGCTGACGGTTCTAGTAGTGCATCGGTCGGACATTCTTTATTAACATCGATTTACTATACGGGCAGTCCTACCACTCCTGGTAACCGTCAGGTGAGCTTTGAGTATGAAGCGCGCCCGGATGTAAGAATGACTTATCGTAATGGGGGTTCACGATTAATGAATCAGCGTTTAAGTCATATTAAAACTTATGTGGGTAATGCATTAGTGCGTGATTATCGTTTTAATTATGCGCTGGCATATGATGCCAATAATAATGAAATTCCGGCCAGAGTGAGTTTGCTGGATGATGTTAAAGTTTGTTTCGGTATTGGGGAGACTTGTTTGCCTACAACCGATTTTGAGTATGGTGTCTTGAGTAGAGGTTTTGCTACACGAACCAGTGTTACAACTTTTGATAGTTATGATCGAGGTACTGTGAAAGCTTCGGGGGATTTTGATGGAGATGGCATTAATGATTTTGAATATGGTGAGCATATCAAAAATGGTCAAGCTGTCAGTAAAGTACTGCTATCTTTAACCGATACAGAAGTTGACTTACCTGTTTATGGGGGAGTGCAAAATAGTTTTAATATTCGGTTAGATATTGTTGGCAAATACGCAGATATTGACTTAGATGGCCAAACCGATATTGTTAACTTAAACAATGAAAACATAGTCGTAGAACGCCTTGTTAATGGTTCATTTACCACAACAAACTTATTAGACGCAAATGATGTTCCATTAACAACTCGCTGTGCTTACAACTATTATGATAATCCAGATCAAGAACCAGGCGGAGAGTTATTTAGGGACTGTACTCCAGTTGTATTTGATGCCAATGGAGATGGCAAACCTGATTTGTTAGTTCCTTTTCAAGATTATGGAAATACACCAACTAACTTGATGACAGTTAACTTTACTCTTTATTTGAATCAAGGAAACCTAAAGTTTACAAAACAGTCGGCTACTACCTTTAATCCAAACAATGATGCTCCTTTACAAGTTGGTGATTATAACGGTGATGGATATCTGGACTTATTTGCGACACAAGTTAGAGTGAACGGTGGCATAAGTCCTGGAAAATTGGATATCTATCAAACTAATGTCAGTGGTGATTCTGTGAGTGGTTTCACTAAAACGACAACGGCATTGCAAAATATCAGAATGACTGACATTAATCGAGATGGTATATCAGACCAGTTGTTAAGAAATGCTGCTTATCTCGGCAAAGGAGGGGGGCAAAGTATCCTTCATAGTAACATTGGGTTGCCGACACAAAAGCTTAATTTAGGTAACGGTGTAGAAGTTGAGCGAATGGACTATATGCAAACCATCGATTACAACTATGATGGGATTATCGATTTAATTTATCCTAATAGTGTTGCCTATGCCGCTATTTGTAATGAAACAAGCACTGGTGGCTGTGTTTCTGTTTCAGTGCAACGAGAAATATTAAATTTCTATGTTTTTAACTGGGTGGTTATGGAAGGTCAAGTGGCTGCCGATGGAGCATTAACGTTTACTCAAGTGGATAGCTTAATTGGTAGTTTAACCGACTTTTCGGTTGGTGATTTTGATGGCGATGGTTATGAAGATATCGCTACGCGGCTTGGACGAAGCAAATCAGTTCAAGGGGCTGCATTAAGTATGGGAGGGAGTTATACCCCAGGTGTTTATGTTTATTATAACTTAGGTAGCCAAACCGATAAATTGACTTCAGTTACTACTGGATTAGGAGTTGAGCATAAATTTATCTACAAAGCATTAAGCGAGGAAGTAGGATTCTATGAAGTGGGGGAGAGTAGTACTAGTTTTCCTTATGTGAACTTTGGTAGCAACCATATTTCAGTAAAAGAATATTGGACGAGTAATGGTGTGGGTGGACAGAGTAAAACCCAATTCCAATATCGAAAAGCGCGTTATCACAAACAAGGTCGTGGTTTCCAAGGCTTTGGTCAAATCATCGAAAATAAATTTGAGACTAATGTTGATACGACGGCTTATGCCAAAATCACCACCGATTACCGTCAGGTATTTCCTTATGCGGGTATGGTTTCTCAACAAACCAGCGAGTTTTTACATAATCTGGCAATGGTTAAAACAGCTGAGGTGACTAACACATTGCCGACTTCTCAGGCTGGCGCTTATGCTGGGACTTATGTGGCTTATCAAGCTCACTCTGAGCAAGTGAGTTATGACTTAGACGGTACAGTCATCAGCACCCAAACCACCGACCAGACTTTAAATGCCTATGGCCAACTGGTGGAGAAAACGAGTACGGTGTTTGATGGCAGTGATAAGGCTTTGGCAGATGTGTCGAAGGTGGTGAAGCAGACATTTAATTACAATACCAGTCAATGGTATCAGCTGGATAGCCAAACCACCCAATCGACGGTGGCTTATCAAAATGATTTAGGCTTTCCGATTGGTGCACTCAAAGATGTCACAGTGACTCAAACCTATGGGTATGATGTTAATAACACGGATGAACGCCGCCCGACATCGGTCATCACTACCACCAATGATAGCCCCGGTTATTATTTACAGGTAAACACCGATTATGGGACGGATGGTCAGGTGGAGACCGTCACCACCAGCAGTAATGGCGGCACCAACCATGATATCCAGGGCGTGCGTTCAAAGACCGTTGAATATACTGCTGATGGTTACTTTGTGGCGAAAACCTTTAATAGCCTGTGGGGAGATGGTACGCCGGAAGCCACCCATACTTATGACAGTGCCACCGGACAGGTGCTCACCAGTAGCGATGTGAATGGGGTGAAAACCACCAATACCTATGATGACTTTGCGCGTCTGATTTCCACTCAGGTGGAAGGCTTACCGGCCACACTCAGTGGGATGCAATGGTGTAATGCCAGCTTGTGTAGCGGGATAAATAATGCGGTGTACTTTGTGACCACGCGTCAAGCAGGCGCGCCTGAAAGTCGCGTTTATTTTGATAAGTTAGGCCGTGAAGTGTACAAAGCGGTGGATAGTGTGAACTCACAGGTGATTGTCGCCTGGAGTGAATATGACAACCGAGGCCGAGTGACTAAAGTGGTTGAACCCCATTATCAAGGGGCTGTTGTGGGCACTTATGGCGCCATTAGCTATAGCAACTTCGATGCCCTAAGCCGAGCCCGAACCAAAGAAGTGAAGCGAGACCCCATTGAATATATCGTCACCTACAGCTTTGAGGGTTTAAAACAGAATGTTGAGGTGGATGTGTCAGTGGGAGCGGATATTACGATGGCCACCCAAAACAGTATTCTGGGCGCTCCGTTATATCATCAAGATGCCCAGGGACAACTCACCCAATTCCGTTATGATGCATTAAATAACCCGGTTGTGGTTAACGATGTCGCGGGTAATTCCATCACCGCAATTTACAATGGTTTTGGGCATAAAACCCAAATGAACGACCCGAATATGGGAACCTGGTCATTTGCTTACAATGCGCTCGGTGAGCTACGTCTGCAAACCGATGCCAAGAGTCAAACCACCAGCTTTGATTATGATGCATTAGGTCGAATCATCAAGTCGTCACCGCAAGGGGAAACGGCCAGTGAGTTTTTCTTTGACCCAACTAATCATTTGGGGATGTTACAAAAAGAAATCAAAGGCACAGCCTTTGAGCGACACTACACCTATGATGGTTATCAACGTCCGACGCATGTGAAGACACTGATTGATGGGGGCAGTAAAAACTTTGTTCATCAAACCCTATACGATGGAAATTATGGCCGGGTGAAAGGAGAAGTCTCTCCCGATGGTTTAATCCTGCAACATACCTACAATGCTATCGGTATGGCGCTACAAACCAAAGATGTGGGCACTAATAAGATTATTCGTTTAGTCAGTGACTTTGATGCCAGAGGCAATATCATTCAGCAACAGTTTGGTGAAATCATCAATGAGTTTAATGAATACACCGTGGCAGGTTTACTCAAAGAGCGCTGTGCCACCACCAATGCGAGTACTTGTTTAGGCAGTGGGGCTCCGGCGGGTATTCAACACTTGTGGTATCAAACCTATGATGGTTATGGCAACTTAACCTACCTGCAAAACCTGGAGATAGGTCAACAAGAAGGCTTTGTGTATGACAACTTACATCGTTTAACCCAAAGCAATCGCACCTGGGATAACTACACGCCGGTCACCCAACATGAAACCATTAATTATGGTTATGATGCCGTGGGCAACCTGACGTATAAAAGTGATTTCAGTAGTGAGTCAGCTGGGGCTTATCAATATGGTGATACTGGAAAATCATTGGGCGGTAACGCTGGACCGAATGCGGTGCGCAGTATTACCTTAAAGGACAACAGCACTTTAAGTTATACCTATGATGATAATGGTAACTTAATCGATGATACTATCAGAACCATTAGTTACGGGGTGAATAATAAACCGGTGACCATTAGTACGAATAGTGCCTCACTGGGATTCAGTTATGGCAGTGATGGTTTACGTTATAAACAGGTGAAAACCAAAAACAGTGTGACCACCACAACCTATTATGCGGGTAACTATGAGTTAGAAGAGAAAAGTGGCAATAGCACCAGTCGAACCAATGTGGGCGGTTATGCGCTTTACCGAACTGAGAATGGGACTAGTAGCTGGCACTATTTACTCAGAGACCACTTAGGCAGTATGGATACGATTGTGGATGCCAGTGGTACTGTTGAGCAACGTCGTAACTTCGACCCCTTTGGTAAAGCCAGAGATGCAATGGCGGATGATACCAAACATGGCGATACCCTTAACAGTGCACTCCAACTCGGAGGTCAGTTAGATTCTGACATTACCCCAAGAGGCTTTACCGACCATGAGCATCTGGATGATGTGGAGCTCATTCATATGAATGGGCGGGTGTATGATTATCATGTAGGCCGTTTCTTAAGCGTTGACCCGTTTATATCGATGCCGGGTAGTTCACAGGCTTATAATCCGTATAGCTATGTGATGAATAATCCGCTTTCTTATACTGACCCGACTGGGTATGTGGCTGAAAAATCAAGTTTTGGCAAGTGTCATGATGATCCTTTGTGTGTTAATTTGATTAGTGAACAAAATAATAAAACAGATGGTAATGGGGCTAGTGAAGGAACTAATACTGAACAGGGAGTAGTGTCCAATGTGCAGGATAATACCAGCAGTTTTTCTTTCCTTGATGTGGATCTTACAGAGTGGTTTAATAGCTTAGTAGCTGGAGGAAGTCCGAAAAGTAAGAGCCCCAGTCAGGAAATAATACCGGACGGCAAAAACCAGTATGGATTTTCTTTTGATAAAGAAGATCCTTTTTATCATAAATTCATATTAGAGAACCCTATTTGTGAGACTTCATATAACGGGTGCAGTATCCAAAAGGTATACGAAGAATTGCTTATTAGGCCCGCCCCTAGAAATAGTTATGACTCAAAAGTTACAGATGATACCAAAACTAACGTTATTGCGATCGCAGGTTTATCGGCAGGGATAGTAGGCCATATAGTAGATGAAGATAATTTTACTGTAGTAAATTATACATACCCAGGGCATATTTTTCATAACGGAACAATTACAAGAAGCGTTTATGAGGAAGATGGGCGGATATTTATAAGAACTATAGGCGAAGGTATTAATAGGCCTTTAAGGAGTTTTCCATACATTAATCAAAAGACTTATACAACTAAAGCAATATTAAACTCAATAAGTTGGGCTGCGAACCACGTGGGGGGAAGGGGAGCATTTAACAGTTTAGATGCTTCAATAAGATATCAGATTTTGAATAAAAGCCAAGAAGGTAAGAAAAAACTGCATTTTGAACAGCTTTATAGAGCTTTAGGGAATTTATAATGATTGATATATCTGTTATAAGAAAAGTAGTAAGAATTTTCATAGCACTTATGATGCTGATAACTCAATCTTGCGGTTATTCTGAATATGAACCTCAAGTAGCCAAAAGCATTATTATTAATCCTGATCGAGCTGAACATGCAATCAGGATAATTAGAAAATTCGCAAAGAAAAATGGTTTTCTATCGCAATTGGAACGAAGGGATATATTAAAAAACAATCAAAAACACTTTAGTATAATATATAAAAAAGAAAGCTCATTTATAAATATAAAAAACATCTCTTATAGAAACTGTATTGATATATCTCTATATTTAAAAGATGAAAGTAATAATGTTTTAAGTGAGTTAAAAAGTATTATGGACACTTTGGATGAATATTTAATTGAAAACTCTGGAGATATTTTTCTTTCTCGATTATCTGAGCAAAGTTGTAAAACTCAAAAAACAAAAAAGAGTAAATAAGAGGTGTCCTGTTCGAATGTCCGCCGTGACTACCTAGATCCAATATCCAAGTGCACCATGAAAGTAGAACATAACGCCCCTGCCTGCTAGTGTTTGGTTTGCAGACTAAACATTAATCAGGAGGAACGTTATGTCCTATAGCCATCTTACCCCAGATCCTAGTTCAAAGTGCACCGATGCCTTACAGCTCTCATAACTTGTGATTCATAGACATGGTTTCAATTTTCTCAGCTTCAAATCTACCTGATAATTGGCCACTTGTATACGTTCTTTGCTAGGATCTGTGAAACATATTAAGACAGGTGCTCGTGATTCTGAGTATGTTGTAGATAAAACGAAGGTAGGCTACAAGTGGTATCAATAAGGAGAACTGCAAAGATGAAAATTATGATTTTAATATTGCTAGTTTTTTCTTGCTTTGTTAAAGCGGAATCTTCTAAACCTTATGGTGATAATTGTGAACGTCTAGTTATCCCCACCTTGTGAAGATATTTTAAAAGCTTAAAGTCTTCAGTTTTTTTAATTCAGGAGACTTTAAGATGAACAAACGTAGCGAGCAAGAATGGTTGTCATTATTTAAACAACACGATGAAAGTGGTTTAACGGCAGCCGCTTTTTGTCGAGAGAATCGATTGTGTGCCAAATACTTCAGCAAGCGGAAGCTGGATTTAAACTGGAAAGCCGAGCGGCTCCAAGGTACTCAGTCATTTATCCGAGTGAATCGTCCCAAGTCAAGACCGACACAGATTGAAATGAAAGTTGGAGAGCTGCAATTGAGTTTACCCGATTCAGTAGAGGCCAACTGGTTAGCGAAGCTTGTGTGAACGTCTAGTTATCCCCACCTTGTGAAGATATTTTAAAAGCTTAAAGTCTTCTGTAGATTACTTTTTTACCATCATACTTTTTACTAAATTATACGTCATACAATTTACTAAAATTTGAGCAGTTTTACCGCGCTATTGTCGTACACTATTTTAGCTTTGCCAAACTATTGTCGTACGCTGTACCAAATTGTCATCGAACACTTTGTGGATAACTTTTTTAAAACAATTTTTGCATAAAAAAAGGGCTTTCGCCCTCGGTAAAAATTTGCTCTAATGCTCGCGTAGCGAGCATTATAAAGTGCCGTTGGAAGTTCTGATTAAGAGACTTGCTGCTTGATCAATTCCTCGTGCGATCGCCAATGCGGTTGCACGAGGACGTGATTAACATGAGTAATTGTCACCAACTTTTTTGTTTCTCTCGCCGCTTCGATAAGGCTGGCTAGACACAGGTTTCTACAGAGCCGTAAGTTGCCCTCACTTGAGCGAATAATTAAGGCCATTGCAGCTTCGTCGAAAGTGTTAACGCCTAGCTTGGCACTTTCCAATTCTTTGACGATATAGCGCTCCATATCTTCATCATTAAGCGGTTTAATGCTGGCAGAGTAGGTGATTCGGCTTTTAATGTCTTTGTTTGTGCTGAGTGATAGATAGTGTAATAGTTCCGGTTGACCCAGTAGCACCAGGTTATGATTTTTAGGAAAGCGTTCGAACAATAAACGCAATTTTCTTAGCACCGATAAATCGAGTAAGTGCGCTTCATCAATCAAAATGTATAAGGTTTTACGCTCTCTCACTTGCGCGAAGGCAGCTTGAATTAAGTCGCTTTCAATCTGTTTTTCGCTGGTTTCAATTTTAAAAGATTCAGCCAGTTGCCAGAGAATTTGCCGATAAGTATGCAGGGTGCGCGAGCAGGAGACAACGGTGCATTCGCGTTCATTGTTAAGACGCTCGATGTACTCTCGCAATACGGTTTTGCCGACCCCCGGCTCACCAAGGATTACCGAAAATCCGCCTTGCTGCGCGTGAATTTTAATAATGTCGGCAATGCGTTGTTGTTGTGGTAGTAGGTTAAGTTTTTCACGTTTGAACGGTGTTTGGCTAATGCCGAAGATAGCATTGATCATTGTGAAACTCCTTGACGCGGTTGCTTAGCGTTAAAGTAAAGGTTAAGTGGCAGGGCGTCGCCCATGCGTTGGTTTTGGTAGTAGAGTACGTAACGATTTTTGTGCGAGCGATCAAAACGCACTTGAATCGTTTTACCGCGTAAATCGACAGGGCATTCGAACTTTTGCGCATGGATTGAAAATATGTTGACCGAGCTGACCTTGCGCTCTTCTTCAACAAAAAAGACTTCGTCGGCATATTCATCATCAAGTAGGTAATGAATGCGTGCATGGTCAAGGTTGAACCTGTCCAGAGGCTTCATTTGTATGCCTTGGTGAGGTTGATTATTATAGCGGCTTTCTATCCAGTCTGTGGTTTTCTGGTTGAGTTCATCAAGCGAGTTAAACGAATGATTAACGACTAAAAAGCGATCACGAAACCCTCTAAAAAAGCGTTCGATTTTACCTTTGGCGGCCCCATCGCGAACGGGAGCGTGAGAGAGACGAATGTTGAGCCTGATGCAAGCCTGGAGTATTTCCTTCGACTTGTAATTGGAACCATTATCGAAGTAAAGTCGCTCTGGTTTACCGCGTTTAAACAAGGCGCTTTTAAAGGCTTCAATCATGTTTTCGGTGTTGTCGTGGTAGAAAAACTCGGCGTGAGTAATAAGACGACTGGCATCGTCGATAAAGGCGATCAGAAAGGTTTTTTTCCATTGACCATTGGCTTGCAAAATGGCCGGTCCGTGCATGGTATCGGCCTGCCACAGCTCATTGGCGTACTGCATAGCAAAAGCGACACGGAGCTTCTCCGCGGTCTCTTTGCTCAGCAGGTTATTATCGCGAATTAAGCGATAAAAAGTTGTAGGCGCTAGTTGTTGACGACAGAAATAATTGCGCTCCAGCAAGCAGCGATAGAGGGTGCTTTTGGGGATTTGACCGACCTTGTTTTGTCGTAGCGAGGGTAATACCTCGTTAATCGCTTCAGCAAGTTGTGATAAAGAGACTTTACGCTGAGTGTTTTTGTCGGCGCGAACTTTTCGCTCAAGCGTGGTTACACCATTTTTTTTATAACGGTACAACCAGGTACTAATCGTACGCCAGGTAAAGCGATAGTGCTTGCCTGAAGTTTGCTCAAAAAAGGTTTGTGAACTAACGGCCTGGACACGTTGACGAATGCTATTGCCGGGTGCGTAGTCAACCGCGGCCAGCACTTTAAGGCGGATCTCAAGTGGTGGTCTTTTAGAATATTCAGACATAGAAATATCTCCGGTAAAAAATGGAGCGAGGAGACTAAAGTAAGCAACGAAGCGATTCGAGTGACAAAGTTTGTGGCAGTGTTGATTGACTCGCTTGAAGTCGATCAAGGCGGCAAATAAACGCGCATAAAAAGGTAAACCAATAAAACTGATTAGGCTAACAATGACATTTGTAAACGACTTTGGATGCGTTGCAAATGGGGTTGAGATGCAAACAACGCTTGAAGCGTGGGTAGTAATAACGCAAGCCGTCGACTGTTAAAGGGCGAGCAAGGTTGACAGGTTCTTTGCAGCAAGCTCCGTATGTTCGCCAACTTTGACATAAGCGAGTTAAGCCAGCGCCAAGCCTGACGAGGCTCCGTTCGATGGTGGCCCACAGCGCCATGCCATGCCTTAGATATAGGCAGACCGTCAAACAACGCGATAACAAAAGCTAGCAGAGTTTGCAGCGGATAATGCTTGTGAGGAAGTACGACGTCGAGATAAAGCTGCCGTGTGCGACCACAGCCCAAGTGGCTACCTCGATTACTACATAAAATACGCTTACCAACAATCGCTCGAAACTGATAATTCAGTTGTTTATAAACGTAACCGTGCGAAACCCACTCACAATTTTTAAGGCAAAACTGACAGGCATTACTCTGTGGAATAGATTTTAGACGATGAGAGAAAGACTCAAGCTCAAAAAGTGAAGAAAAAAACACCTGCATAAAAATTAACCGATTGTAAAAAAGTCAAAATTCTACAGAGAAATTTAATTTACCGAATTAGCGTTATAACGAAAAATTAGAGGACGACGGTAAATTGGTAAAAAAACGATGGATTGTTCGACGGTAATCTGGGAAATTACAGTAGCCTGGGTGAGCGGTTTCTATCTCACCACAAGCTTCGTCATCATGTTTCTTCTTTTCAAGCGCAGCAACTTGCGCATCGCTTAAAATGATACCGTCATTAGCGACCTTTTCCTCAAGTGCTTTAAGACGCTTTTTGAAGTTTTCCAGATCATGACGAAGCCAAATTGAACGAACGCCGCTGCCAGAAACAAAGACACCTTGTTTACGCAGCTCATTGCTTGTTCTATGTTGACCAAAGGCTGGTTGTTCAATGGCATAGGCAACAACGGCTTGTTCTGTCGCCTCATCAACTCTATTTTTAGGATTGGCCTTACGTATGGTCTTTTCGATTAAGGCGTCAATTCCACCTTCTTCAACTAACTCTTGATAACGATAAAATGTATCTCGAGATACGCCCATCACTTTACAGGCTCTTGAAACATTATTGAGTTCTTCGGCTAAGTTTAATAAACCTGCCTTGTGTTTAAGAAATCAATGGGGTCAGAGAAATTGATTTTCAAAATATCTGACCCCATTGATTCTAGAAATAACGTAATTGCTCAAAAAGCGGGGGTAAATAAAACTTATTCTGTTTTATTTATAAAATGAGTCAAGTCGGGGATTTTTGATAAGTTTTGAATTCTGTCTTTGAGAAAAGCCAAGAATGATATTTGATGGCGTTGACAGGTTTTCTTGAGTGATAAAAAGGTATCAATCGCATCCCGTCCATCATCACTTTTTGTACAACCGCTTATTTTCCGTCGCTTCACATACTCTCGAATATCTGATTCACTCATATTATTATGCAAAGGCACATGCGGCTGCTCCAAACATTTAAGCAATTCGTTTTTCATATTCAACAAGTGGGCTAATTCATTATTAATGACCTTAAATTTTTCGACTGGCTGACATAAATTATCGAATCTTTTCCTGAGTTGATATTTTCTTTGATACGATAGTGTATTTCCGTTGATACATTCTTTTAACGTTCGGTATAGTTTCCAAAACTGTTTGAGTTTTTTATCTTTCTGGCCGATTTGCCTCTCATTTTTAGGCAATATTTTTGTTAGTTTTCTTTCTGCATGCACCCAACAAGCAGCATTTCGCCCTAGTTCAAACTGCTTGGCTTCATCACTCAGAATAACGAGTGTAGAGGGGAATACAGCTTCAGATAAATGACCTATCATTGCTGCTTCGACTAACAACTTATCCGATGTCTGATTAAATGACCCACATCTGAGATAATTAATAAGCTCATTTTTACTGGAAAATGCGATATTATTGTTGAGTTTTAATTGAATTTCTATTCTATCCCGATCGAAATTCGAAAATTGCTTTTTTGTACATAGATAATCAAAAGCTGCCTGATTGAGCTTGTAACCGCTATGACTTGTTTGCAAAACAGATAAAAAATTTGATTTGCTTTTACTTTGAGATGTTTTGAAATAGGCAAATTTTTCGTTACCCAACTGAGTGCAATAACCATTTTTCCCTTGATGCCTGGCACCTGTATCATCAACTTGAATGTAATCACTATTTTGAATGGCTGATGAGAGTAAAGATTCTTTTTCAGCATGCCAATCTTGTTTTTTCTTAGTCAGTAAGTTAGAAAGTTGTCCAGAAGAAATAGAAATACCAAGTTCGCGTAACTGATTAAGCAACAGTGGCTGAGTGACATGGTTGTGGTAATACTGATAAAGAATAAATTCGCGGAGTGAGGGGCCAAAATGATTGCCTCTAATTGCTGCTGGCAATTCACCTAACAGATACTCGCCTGATGGTAATTGCCAGCGTTCACGCCGATAACAATGGTTGTGAACCTTAATTTCAATATCCTGAACATAATAGTCTTTAAATCCCTTAAAAATGGAACCTTCAGGAAGGACATCAATTTTAATAAGATGGGTCTTGGTAATTTCTAATTCCGATTTTTTAGGGTTCTTAATGACTGTACGCTTTTTTTTAGCGGCTTTATAGACTTTGTCGGTAGAAGCAATGACACTTGGTTTGAGTCGTGGTTTTTGGGCGCGCCCAGCTAATCGAGCATTTTCTGATTTGAGCAACTGATTCTCATCATAATAGCGTTGAGCCATATCTTTTAGAACACTAGCAACATGATAAAGATGGCACTCATAACGTGAACTACCATATTCAGGTTCCAAATTATCAGACACACAGATCAAGCCATCTTTAACAAAGACAAATTGATTGGTGCCACTGTTACCGTCTGAAATAAAATCATCCATCTGATTATTGTGCTGGAAGATAAATGTTTTTAATGTGATCTATTTTAGGTAGTTAACTTGATCTATTTCTGATGTTCTTGTGATCGATTGCTTACAATTTACCCCCGCTTTTTGAGCAATTACATAGTTTGAGTAAATCAACTTTCCTTCTTTAAGGCTTCTAGATGTATTAAGCGAAAAACCTGAAGGTAGCCAATAAAGCCCTTTAAATATATCTATTGATGTAGTTAATTCTTTTTCCATACAAAAGTCATAATATTTTTTAATCGCAGGTATTGAACGATTTTTACTACCGTCCACACTAGAAATATTGCTAAATAAAAACATTATCAGAATTTTTTGAAACATAGATCCTTTTAACATAACTTAAAGTCCTCAACAAAAAGCTTACCATCAAGATTTACTTCACTTTTTACATAAATCAAACAACTCAATTATAATCATTTAAAAAGCTAACTAGAAATTGTACTTATGGTATGAATTCACACTGAAAAAAACATGATCAAGCTAGAAATATTTTATTTCTACAATATTCGGCTAAAAGTTAAATATGAACACCTATTACTTCTAAGAGACATTCACAAAACTTAATATTTTAGAGAACACCTATCAATTCATTATTTAATATTTATTAAATCAAAAAACTTTTGACGCCACTTATATAATTCACTACTTTTATTTATATTTCTGCTTTCTTTTAAAAAGTAATCCAATCCATTATACCATCTATTAACTACAGAGTAATCGGCTCCAGATACAATAAGCTCATATACAACATCATATTGATTTAAGCTCGCAGCTTCTAACAAAGCAGTATTACCAAACTTATTTTGTTTATTTAAGTCAACACCCGCTTTAATTAAAATTTGTATATTTTTTATACCATTTGGAGTAGCAGCCCTAAATAGGGGCGTTTCTTTTTGCCGAGGATCTACCAAATTTGGATCTGCGCCATGCTTTAGTGATTCAATCAAATAATATGGATCATTTAAACCTGCACAGCAAAATATTACCGAATTATCATTCCTTAATATAATATTGGAATCAGCTCCGAGTTCTAATAACTTTTTAAAACTTTTTTTATTTTCTGTAATTGTAGCCCAAAATAAAACGGTCATTCCACAGTTAGCTTTTTTATTGATATCTATCCCATTGCGAGTTTGCTCCTCTATTTGTAATAAATCACCAGAATCTACCGCTTCTGCCAATGTTTTCAATGGTTCGCTATCAAATATTTCGGTAAACACCAAAAATGTATACTCCTTATTATTACTACAATCTTTTAAAAGCGAAAGATGGGACAACCGCCACTTGAAACGCACTAATTTGGTGCACACCTTTATAATCTATTGATTCTAAATTATTTATGAGAAGCGGCTGTCCCATTTCTCTCTTCTTGGGCTTGGTCATATTAAATTGCAAGAACCAAAGCTAGAGCCAGATGGATGGATGACTGGTCGAACCTGTTTTGACACCGACCGATAAAAGAACGAAGTGAACTATTAAACAAGGCGTTGCGAGCTAAAACAAACACCAACCAGAAAAGGCTGGTATAAGAATTTTTATGGTTTACTTGACACGGCTGACTAATGGGTGACCCCTTATACTTATATTATTTCACTACATTTTTTATCATCAACCTGCTGAAGCTTTAAGTATTCTTCATCAATTTTTTTAATTCTAAAATTAATTTTTTGCAATTGATTTAAGTTACTCAAAGCTTTTTTATAATATAAACATTTTTTGTATTTAATATAAAGGAGGCGATTATAAAGTGCTAAATTAAAAGCAGCTGGAGCATAACCAAGAGAAAAGGCCTTATTTAAATATTTTTGAGCCTCATCGTAATGGCTACCTGAAGAAACTTTACCTCTTAAAAGCATATCTCCATATGCAAACATAGCATTTAAGTCACCATTATCAGCGGCACGTTTCATCCAATGTTTAGCTAGATCAACCTTTTTTTTAAAAAAATAAACCTTTGCTAAATACTTTTGTGATGCAACATTATTGTTTTCAGCACTTTTTTTGAAAAAACTAATAGCCTTCTCTTCATTTTTTAAAACGCCATTCCCTAAATAATATGCAACACCTAACTCATGAATAGCAGGAAAATAGTTCACATTAGATAACTCTGTTAAAATAAGAATAGCATTTTCAAAGTTTTTATTTTCAGCAAAATCAAGGCTTAGTCGATATAATGACGCATGAGAGCCAGTATATTTAACTGATTCTCTTAAGTATTTTTTTGATAATTCAGGCTGTCGCGTCACTCCTATTCCTCCCAAATAAATTATTGCTAACCTCTCAAAAGCTAAAGGTTTCAGATCGTTATGAACTCCTTTATAGAGCATTTTTGCTTTCTCAATATTTTTATTAATATTAATACCAAAAAAATACATATCAGCGATTAAATACTTTTTGATATCATCAATACCTTTCATAAAAAAATCTTTTTCACTACGGAATATTCCTGTATCAGTTATTAATTTAAGAACAAATCTCTCCTGGCTTGTAACAGCATTATTCCTTATCAAATTAATTTTTTTTAACTTTTCTTTATCATCTAACTTAGTCTGATTGGCACATAGTTCATTTATACTGCTCCTAAACTTTTGACTTATATCCAAAGAAAGTTCGAGAGCTCTCTTATCAAAAGTACAGTTTATATAATTATCTTTAGCAGCTAACAACCCTACATAAATATTGCATGAAATCACTAATAAAATTAGTTTAAGCATATTCCTTTTCCTACATAATCAATTCGATAAAATATCTTTTATTTTATCTTGAAATGCTCGAGTAAATGACTGAAAGAAAGTATTAGTATTATGCAAGGTATTATTTTCTGCACTTATTTTTAATTTTTGACCTAGTGCACCAACTTCAATGTGGCTTCTCCCAACACCATTAGATAAATTAGTCGTATGACCTGCCCCAACAAGCAAGGTCATTGTTGTACCTGCACTGCCAGCATTAATAAGTAATAAGTCATTTCCACTAGTATATTTCAGCACAGCTAAGGGGCCACCAAAAGATGCTTCCCAATTTCCATCTAAACTAACTTTCGCCCCAGCACCTTGACCACCAACTTCTATAGAGGGAGCTATATATTTATACTTTTCTTTATCAACATAATAAGTTGCTCCTCCAAGCTCGATTGCAATATTACCACTTCCTGCTGATACTTCTAATACGACACTCCATTCAATGTTATAATTATCTAACCAAGGTAAAGCATCTTGTTCGTAATACTCTTCTAAAGATTTAGTAAAATTAACATGTTCATCATTAAATGCCCGAGAAAAAGCAGCTGTCAAAATCAATAGGGTCAGAGTATTTGATTCTTCCGTTTAAACGACTCAGACTTCCTATCGCCTCCTCTTTGTCTCGGCTCCGCCTGCCTACCGGTCTTTTTCTCTATTTGTTGTTTGAATTTGCTACTCCCCAAAACCCATGCACGATTCACTGATTGGCGAATTTCTTCTAATGTATACTCACTTAATGTTTTTTCAAATAAGGCTAAATAACGTTTTTGACGTGTCTTATCTGTTTTAGCTAAACGTTCATAAACTTCATGTGGGGTAATTAAACTGATTGCTACTCCTAACCCATTTCTTCGAAAACTTGACCAGGGGTATTCACCTGGTTGAGCCACCATCTCCGCCCTTACTGGATTTAACTCAATATACCGACTCACTGTCAATAAATATTGTTCACTATCAATCAAAGTGGATTTATAACGTCCTTCCCACAAAGTTCCAGTTCTTTCATATTTGTGGTTAATGTAACGAACATAGTAACGTCCTAGCGACTGCATCAATCGACTAACACCATCACTTGTTTTAGGTGTCATTAGTAAATGGACATGATTGGTCATCAATACATACGCATGCACTGATACTTTCAGTTTTTGGCTATACTCTTCTAATTTGGATAGATAAACCTTGTAATCTTGTTCCTCGAAAAAACAAACTTCGCGATTATTTCCACGTTGTATGACGTGTTGAGGGACACCTGGAAGATTTAAGCGAGGTTGTCGAGCCATATTCATCACCAAGAATCATTCATGACAATACTATACCTATCTACCACAACAAAATCAAATACTCCGACCCCATTGATTTCGGTATCTAGGTAATTGCTCAAAAAGCGGGGGTAAATAAAACTTATTCTGTTTTATTTATAAAATGAGTCAAGTCGGGGATTTTTGATAAGTTTTGAATTCTGTCTTTGAGAAAAGCCAAGAATGATATTTGATGGCGTTGACAGGTTTTCTTGAGTGATAAAAAGGTATCAATCGCATCCCGTCCATCATCACTTTTTGTACAACCGCTTATTTTCCGTCGCTTCACATACTCTCGAATATCTGATTCACTCATATTATTATGCAAAGGCACATGCGGCTGCTCCAAACATTTAAGCAATTCGTTTTTCATATTCAACAAGTGGGCTAATTCATTATTAATGACCTTAAATTTTTCGACTGGCTGACATAAATTATCGAATCTTTTCCTGAGTTGATATTTTCTTTGATACGATAGTGTATTTCCGTTGATACATTCTTTTAACGTTCGGTATAGTTTCCAAAACTGTTTGAGTTTTTTATCTTTCTGGCCGATTTGCCTCTCATTTTTAGGCAATATTTTTGTTAGTTTTCTTTCTGCATGCACCCAACAAGCAGCATTTCGCCCTAGTTCAAACTGCTTGGCTTCATCACTCAGAATAACGAGTGTAGAGGGGAATACAGCTTCAGATAAATGACCTATCATTGCTGCTTCGACTAACAACTTATCCGATGTCTGATTAAATGACCCACATCTGAGATAATTAATAAGCTCATTTTTACTGGAAAATGCGATATTATTGTTGAGTTTTAATTGAATTTCTATTCTATCCCGATCGAAATTCGAAAATTGCTTTTTTGTACATAGATAATCAAAAGCTGCCTGATTGAGCTTGTAACCGCTATGACTTGTTTGCAAAACAGATAAAAAATTTGATTTGCTTTTACTTTGAGATGTTTTGAAATAGGCAAATTTTTCGTTACCCAACTGAGTGCAATAACCATTTTTCCCTTGATGCCTGGCACCTGTATCATCAACTTGAATGTAATCACTATTTTGAATGGCTGATGAGAGTAAAGATTCTTTTTCAGCATGCCAATCTTGTTTTTTCTTAGTCAGTAAGTTAGAAAGTTGTCCAGAAGAAATAGAAATACCAAGTTCGCGTAACTGATTAAGCAACAGTGGCTGAGTGACATGGTTGTGGTAATACTGATAAAGAATAAATTCGCGGAGTGAGGGGCCAAAATGATTGCCTCTAATTGCTGCTGGCAATTCACCTAACAGATACTCGCCTGATGGTAATTGCCAGCGTTCACGCCGATAACAATGGTTGTGAACCTTAATTTCAATATCCTGAACATAATAGTCTTTAAATCCCTTAAAAATGGAACCTTCAGGAAGGACATCAATTTTAATAAGATGGGTCTTGGTAATTTCTAATTCCGATTTTTTAGGGTTCTTAATGACTGTACGCTTTTTTTTAGCGGCTTTATAGACTTTGTCGGTAGAAGCAATGACACTTGGTTTGAGTCGTGGTTTTTGGGCGCGCCCAGCTAATCGAGCATTTTCTGATTTGAGCAACTGATTCTCATCATAATAGCGTTGAGCCATATCTTTTAGAACACTAGCAACATGATAAAGATGGCACTCATAACGTGAACTACCATATTCAGGTTCCAAATTATCAGACACACAGATCAAGCCATCTTTAACAAAGACAAATTGATTGGTGCCACTGTTACCGTCTGAAATAAAATCATCCATCTGATTATTGTGCTGGAAGATAAATGTTTTTAATGTGATCTATTTTAGGTAGTTAACTTGATCTATTTCTGATGTTCTTGTGATCGATTGCTTACAATTTACCCCCGCTTTTTGAGCAATTACGTATCTAGTATCTATGATAATAATGTGAAAAAACGCGGCTTTACCTACGATGCTAGTGGCAATTTAATCAATGATGTCGATTTAGCCAACAGTGCTAATAACCGTGAAATTCGTTACGCTGCATTTGAAAAGCCGGTTTACATTAAGAAAGGTTCAAGCAATGCGAACGAAATTTCTTTCCGCTATGGAACGGGGCGAGAGCGATACCGAAGAATCGATAATGTTTATGAAAATGGTCAACCGATTACCGTTGAAACGACTTATTTAGGCAGTTATGAAAAAGTAGTGCACACGGGCGGTGCGAAAAATGGTGATGTTGAACATAAGTATTATATTGCAGGTGTTGCACTTAGGATTGATACGGATAAGGCCAATGGTTCAAGTGAATCGAAAACGAGTTATATGCATAAGGATCATTTGGGATCGGTAATAGCCATTTCAGATGAAAGCGGTAATGCGGTTAAGCGTTTCCGTTATGATCCTTTTGGTAAGCAGTATGAGGTAACTAATGTTTCGCCGTTAACAGAAATGGCGGTAGTGAGTAAGTTAGCGATTACAGATAAAGGATTTACCGGTCATGAAATGCTCAATAGTGTGGATATTATTCACATGAATGGCCGAATTTATGATGCCAATATTGGACGCTTTTTGCAGGCCGACGCTTATATTCAGGCACCTAAGAATATGCAGAATATGGATCGGTATTCTTATGTGTTGAATAATCCATTGAGCTATACGGATCCGAGTGGGCACTTTTTTAAGAGTTTGAAAAAATATTGGCGTGTAATTGCTGCAGTTGTTATTAATTATGTGTTTTGTTCTGGTGGATGCACATTCTTGGAAACGATGGCCGCAGGTGCTGTTTCTGGAGCTGTTGCAACAGGTAATTTAAGAGGTGCTATTTCTGGGGCTTTTAGTGCAGGCGTTTTTTATGGAATAGGGACTTACTATGATAGTGTTGCTAATGCGAATGGTGCTGCTGTATATAAAGATTTAACGGAAACCTATGGATTGTCTGAGTCATTTTCAAGTGGAGTGGCTAATTCTGCAACTCAGTTAACGACAGCACAGCAAGCCGGAAAAGTCCTAGCTCATGCTATGGCTGGTGGTGTGATGTCTAAACTTAATGGAGCAAAATTTGGGAATGGTTTTATTAGTGCTGGTATTACTCAATCCTTTTCTAAATCAATAAATGGTTTAAATACTCGTGGGAGTCGAATATTTGCTGCATCTCTATTAGGCGGCAGTGTTTCGAAACTGACGGGAGGAAAGTTTGCCAGTGGAGCATTGACTGCCGCTTTTTCTAGGACGTTTAATGATGAGTCACATATGGAGGAGGGATCTGATTCAGATATAGGTGCTTACTCTCCAGCTTCAGGAATTTATGCAACTGAAGATGGAAAAGCAGTTAACATACAAGTTACTGACAATGGGCTTGTTAATGGTGATGGAAGTGTTGCTTACGCATTTGATTACAGAACAGGTCTTGTTTATCCTATTGGCGATACAGGTAGAGTGAGTAGTGTTGCACCTGAATCTTATGCGGTTGGAGCCGCTGGATTATTTAAAGGTACTGCATCATATATAGGTCAAAGACTATTTTTAAGTGAAACGTTCGGTATAACCTCAAGTAGTTTTGCACACAGTGTGACTGGCGTAACTGGAACGATGAATGTAACAGGTAGTTCACTAAAGGTTGGTTGGAGTAGTGTTAGTGCTAACGGAGGAGGAATGATGCTCAGAGTCGGTGTCGGAGGAAGTGGGAATATGGCGAGATTTCATATGTATGTTCCTGGTAGTTTCGTACCTAACAAATTTGCGAATGGTGTCATTCAGGTTAAAAGAGCACTGAAGAAGATGGACGACTGATGGAGTACTGTGTGAATACTGCGAAGTATGTTGAGTTGCTGAATGATATTTTAGAGTCTATGCACCAGCAATCTATGGATAATAATTCAGCTATAAGCTTGAGCGATATGAGTATGGAAAGTTATGTCAAAATGAATGTAAAAACAGAGAACTCTGTCCTAATTGATATCGAACTTTCGGAAAGTGGTATTGATATCGGAATAGATAAATCCCCAGAGGCTTTTTCCTGGGGAGTTGAACATATTGACCGTGACAAAAAAGATGTTATATCAATATTAAGAATAATTTTGACTAGTTTTGTTGAGATAAAGAGCTATGGAAAGAAATACAAAGTAATTACTTTTAAGAACTCTGATGGTGAAAACTTGTATTCAAAAATGTTGTTGGGGGGGCTTTTTTCCAATGTACTTTCTCGGAAAACTGTTGTTTATGAACCTGTGTTTTCTAGGAACCAAAAGCAGACACCCTACAACTAGCGATTGTCTTGTAATTGCTCAAAAAGCGGGGGTAAATTGTAAGCAATCGATCACAAGAACATCAGAAATAGATCAAGTTAACTACCTAAAATAGATCACATTAAAAACATTTATCTTCCAGCACAATAATCAGATGGATGATTTTATTTCAGACGGTAACAGTGGCACCAATCAATTTGTCTTTGTTAAAGATGGCTTGATCTGTGTGTCTGATAATTTGGAACCTGAATATGGTAGTTCACGTTATGAGTGCCATCTTTATCATGTTGCTAGTGTTCTAAAAGATATGGCTCAACGCTATTATGATGAGAATCAGTTGCTCAAATCAGAAAATGCTCGATTAGCTGGGCGCGCCCAAAAACCACGACTCAAACCAAGTGTCATTGCTTCTACCGACAAAGTCTATAAAGCCGCTAAAAAAAAGCGTACAGTCATTAAGAACCCTAAAAAATCGGAATTAGAAATTACCAAGACCCATCTTATTAAAATTGATGTCCTTCCTGAAGGTTCCATTTTTAAGGGATTTAAAGACTATTATGTTCAGGATATTGAAATTAAGGTTCACAACCATTGTTATCGGCGTGAACGCTGGCAATTACCATCAGGCGAGTATCTGTTAGGTGAATTGCCAGCAGCAATTAGAGGCAATCATTTTGGCCCCTCACTCCGCGAATTTATTCTTTATCAGTATTACCACAACCATGTCACTCAGCCACTGTTGCTTAATCAGTTACGCGAACTTGGTATTTCTATTTCTTCTGGACAACTTTCTAACTTACTGACTAAGAAAAAACAAGATTGGCATGCTGAAAAAGAATCTTTACTCTCATCAGCCATTCAAAATAGTGATTACATTCAAGTTGATGATACAGGTGCCAGGCATCAAGGGAAAAATGGTTATTGCACTCAGTTGGGTAACGAAAAATTTGCCTATTTCAAAACATCTCAAAGTAAAAGCAAATCAAATTTTTTATCTGTTTTGCAAACAAGTCATAGCGGTTACAAGCTCAATCAGGCAGCTTTTGATTATCTATGTACAAAAAAGCAATTTTCGAATTTCGATCGGGATAGAATAGAAATTCAATTAAAACTCAACAATAATATCGCATTTTCCAGTAAAAATGAGCTTATTAATTATCTCAGATGTGGGTCATTTAATCAGACATCGGATAAGTTGTTAGTCGAAGCAGCAATGATAGGTCATTTATCTGAAGCTGTATTCCCCTCTACACTCGTTATTCTGAGTGATGAAGCCAAGCAGTTTGAACTAGGGCGAAATGCTGCTTGTTGGGTGCATGCAGAAAGAAAACTAACAAAAATATTGCCTAAAAATGAGAGGCAAATCGGCCAGAAAGATAAAAAACTCAAACAGTTTTGGAAACTATACCGAACGTTAAAAGAATGTATCAACGGAAATACACTATCGTATCAAAGAAAATATCAACTCAGGAAAAGATTCGATAATTTATGTCAGCCAGTCGAAAAATTTAAGGTCATTAATAATGAATTAGCCCACTTGTTGAATATGAAAAACGAATTGCTTAAATGTTTGGAGCAGCCGCATGTGCCTTTGCATAATAATATGAGTGAATCAGATATTCGAGAGTATGTGAAGCGACGGAAAATAAGCGGTTGTACAAAAAGTGATGATGGACGGGATGCGATTGATACCTTTTTATCACTCAAGAAAACCTGTCAACGCCATCAAATATCATTCTTGGCTTTTCTCAAAGACAGAATTCAAAACTTATCAAAAATCCCCGACTTGACTCATTTTATAAATAAAACAGAATAAGTTTTATTTACCCCCGCTTTTTGAGCAATTACATTGTCTTGGAAATCAATGGGGTCGGAGTAATTGATTTCGGCTTGCAACTCACTAATGGTGAAGTGATAGCGATTGATGGAAAGACGGTTCGACGTTTATTTAAAAAAGGCGATAGGAATAGTGCTATCCAATCATTGAGGGAATTTAAATGCTTCGAATAAATGGATAATACCAATTAAGAATAGATACTTAAAAATCAATGGGGTCAGAGTATTTGATTTTGTTGTGGTAGATAGATGTAGTATTGTCATGAATGATTCTTGGTGATGAATATGGCTCGACAACCTCGCTTAAATCTTCCTGGTGTCCCTCAACACGTCATACAACGTGGAAATAATCGCGAAGTTTGTTTTTTCGAGGAACAAGATTACAAGGTTTATCTATCCAAATTAGAAGAGTATAGCCAAAAGCTGAAAGTATCAGTGCATGCGTATGTATTGATGACCAATCATGTCCATTTGCTAATGACGCCTAAAACAAGTGATGGTGTTAGTCGATTGATGCAGTCGCTAGGACGTTACTATGTTCGTTACATTAATCACAAATATGAAAGAACTGGAACTTTGTGGGAAGGACGTTATAAATCCACTTTGATTGATAGTGCATGAATCAATGGGGTCAGAGTATTTGATTTTGTTGTGGTAGATAGGTATAGTATTGTCATGAATGATTCTTGGTGATGAATATGGCTCGACAACCTCGCTTAAATCTTCCTGGTGTCCCTCAACACGTCATACAACGTGGAAATAATCGCGAAGTTTGTTTTTTCGAGGAACAAGATTACAAGGTTTATCTATCCAAATTAGAAGAGTATAGCCAAAAGCTGAAAGTATCAGTGCATGCGTATGTATTAATGACCAATCATGTCCATTTGCTAATGACGCCTAAAACAAGTGATGGTGTTAGTCGATTGATGCAGTCGCTAGGACGTTACTATGTTCGTTACATTAATCACAAATATGAAAGAACTGGAACTTTGTGGGAAGGACGTTATAAATCCACTTTGATTGATAGTGAACAATATTTATTGACAGCGAGTCGGTATATTGAGTTAAACCCAGTAAGGGCGGAGATGGTGGCTCAACCAGGTGAATACCCCTGGTCAAGTTTTCGAAGAAATGGGTTAGGAGTAGCAATAAGTTTAATTACCCCACATGAAGTTTATGAGCGTTTAGCTAAAACAGATAAGACACGTCAAAAACGTTATTTAGCCTTATTTGAAAAAACATTAAGTGAGTATACATTAGAAGAAATTCGCCAATCAGTGAATCGTGCATGGGTTTTGGGTAGTAGCAAATTCAAACAACAAATAGAGAAAAAGACCGGTAGGCAGGCCGAGCCGAGGCAAAGAGGAGGCGATAGGAAGTCTGAGTCGTTTAAACGAAAGAATCAAATGCTCTGACCCTATTGATTTCTTAGCACCGATAAATCGAGTAAGTGCGCTTCATCAATCAAAATGTATAAGGTTTTACGCTCTGATCCTAAATCAAGCTGGAATACATACAAAGATGGTGAGTTAATCAAGTCGTCCACGAGGTATCAATAATGAAACATTTTATTATTTTACTTATAGCATTAAATATTAACTTTGTTAATGCTGAAAAAACACATGCAGAAAAACATTATTCTCTTATTTGTCAAGGGGAGTTGAATAAGCGATTTAAACTTAACAATGAAATATATAAAAGAGAAAGGCATACTGAAGAAACTCTTAATGATATTTACTATGCTTTAAAATGCGATGAGGCAAAAATAGGATTAAAGCTTTCGAATATCCTTGTATCAAAAGGAGGGTGGTATGGCTACTATTATAGATATAGATTTAATAAAATTATTGAGGGAGGAGTAAGTAAGTCGAGTTTAAATGATTTAATGAGGTCCGCTAATATGGGCTACTCCAGAGCAATATTTGAGTTATATGAATATTATTTTCGACTTGGTGAATTGGAAAAATCTGAAGCTTGGTTAAAGTTAGCTGCAAAAGAATATAATAGGAAAGCTATTTATTTAATATTGACTGACAAATTAAAAAGAGAATACTATACTGATAAAGAGTTTGAGTTTTTTGCGTTAGCATATTGGTTTTTAATAATACCAGAAGAATTAAAAGAAAATAAATTTCTATACAATCGAGTAAATGAAATTATTAGCAATATAACTAAAGAAAGATATCATTTTATAATGACAGAAATTCTAAATAAATATAGATATAATTTTTGTGAAACTGAGATTGGTGCAGAAGTTCCATTAAAACCGTGGAATTACTAATACACTCTATTCTATTGAAACTTACACACACAAGAACAAGAAATAAGGGATTCCTCAGAGCCTGGCCCCTTATGATATATGAAAAAGCCGTTCAAAAAAAGTGAACGGCTTTAATACTTATATCTTGAATGCCATTCAAAATATAAGTTATTTAAAGCAAAAAATTAATTCGCTTTAATTTTCAAAGTTACATCAGAAGCAGCATTGTAACCATATACATCGATATGCCATGTGTCTGCTGCTGGATTAGCAAAATCACAACTTTCAACGTTACCATTTTTATATGGACGACAATCATATTTTGAAGAAGTTGACGCCGCACCTTTACGCACATACAAATCTGCGTCGCCTGTGCCACCAGAAATTGTCACCGCTAAATTACTAAGACCGGCAGGTAAGACTTGAGTGAAGCGAGACCATGCACCTCGAGCTACGGTCACTGTTTCAATGCGGTCAACTCCATCTGGAGGCGTTCCACCATCAGTAAAGCTTCCCGTTAAGCTGACACCAGAGAAAGTACTGTAAGCTTTTAGCCGAACATAATAAGTGCCACCAGCTTGAGTGCTCGTACAAGACTCTTTATTACCCGATTTATAAGGGCGACAATCATAGTTTGAATCAGTGGGGGCTGCGCCAAATTTAACATAGAGATCTGCATCTCCGGTTCCACCAGTAATATCAAACTTAATATTAGTTGCACCAGTAGGAATGTTCATGGTGTAAACGATATCTTGACCAACCGCAGCAGCTAAACCTGTTGCTGGTACACCATTTTCTAATACTTTTCCACCGGGTGGAGGAGGGGGAGTATTAGCGTCTAATTGTACATCAAGGATAGTTTGTGCACTATCATTGGTTTGAACATTATTAAACGTTTTATCAGGATAACCTTGAGCACTGACAGTTACAGTATAATTACCAGAAGGCACTATCCGGTAATAACGCCCATATTGTGAATCACTTTTATAAGGATTTCTTGGGCCACCGGTATCTATACTGTGAACTTTTATAGTTGCAACAATAGGGTTACCTGTAGCGACATCCGTTACCTTTCCGGTTATAGTTGATTTTAAAACTCGGCTCAATAAATTGATAGCAGGTTTAAAATTTCTTCGAGCTATTGCTTGAGTTGTGGAAATGGGAGGGTTGTGTGAAGTTCCTAACTCTTCTCCGAACGCGATAGTACCAAATGCACCATATTCATAATCCAAGCTGCCTCCTTCAATTTGACCAAAGAAATCATAAAGTGATTTAACTCGATAACCACCCATAGCAACACCAATTTCATTCCCTAACTCAGTAAACACATTTAAGTCCTGGATGGATGAGGAAGTATGTGCCCATGGGTACATTACCATTTCGCCAAAAGTATGCAGATCTAAGCCCACTACATAATGCCGTGCTTGAAGATTATTTAAAATTGCTGTGGTTTCAGATTGTACTGATGTTTGTAATTGGAAATTATTCCATGCTGTCGGGTAATCACGATTAAGATCAACACCATTATTATTAGTTCTTCGATTGGCAGTATGACCGTCTGGGTTAACGATAGGTATAAACCACATTTGTGTTTTGTTAACCAAGTCTTTTATTTCTTGGCTATTTGAATATCCATCTACAATACCATTAAGTATATGTAATACGGTTTCAGGTCCAGGTCGTTCATTACCATGAATACCACCAGTGATAAAACTTGAAGGTTCGTCTTCTTCACTGGTGACATTATCGGAAACTTTAACTGCCCAAATATTTCTTGTTCCACTGGCAGATGATCCTAAGTTAATGACTTTAACAATTGCTGGATTATTACTTTGTATGTTCTGAATTTCTGATAGCATTGTTTCATATGTATGATAAGCTGCGCCACTTGCAGATTTTTCTGTGAAATTTTTTGTTGCTTCCCGATTACTTTGCAGCATAGTAATCGGAGATGTTTTTGATGATGAAAGCAATTGCTTAGAAAATAATCCTTTTAATCTTTCGTAATCTGATTTGTTTTCAATATAGAGAGCGACAAACCCTGGAGCTTTTTGATCGGTTAAAAAATTACTTGCAATATTTTTGCATAATTCTTCACTACATTTTACTTTTATACTTGCTGGAAAATCCTCTTCTTGTATTGAGAGTACTTCTGCTTTTAATAGTGGTGTCGATGTGACCATCATAGTGTACAGCATCAAAGATGCTAACTTAAAGTGTTTCATTTTTACTCCTCCTAGTGTGTTCCGTAAAGAGGGACAACAAGCTCCTCCAATTATCTAATGGGTTTTTATGTTTACTTAGAAAGAAGCCAAAATCTAAAAAACGGTCAGCAAAAATAAGTTATGAATAATAACCTAAAGACTTCTTTATTTTTTCATGAATCAACTTAGAGAGCAGTAAAGTTTTAAATAGATTAAAAATTTTACTTAAAGTTTTTTAGTGGTTTCTATTAAGTCGAGCGACACTAACACTTGATATTATGCTAGTCAATGGTTAATGAAAGCAGGTTAATTACCAAGAATGTTCTTTTAAATCTTGCCTACAACTTCCATCAGAACGATAGATGTTTTTGATATAAGTGTTAGAACGAAAAAAGATCAATGTTAAATGTAAAGTGTTTGTATTCATTATAAATTAAGTTGTTTATGTTGGTAATGATATTTTTGTAATTAAAAAAATTGTGATTAATAGGGGGGATAAGAATGTTGTGGTAAAAGGTGTTGCAGGTTAATGTTTGCGCGTTATTGTTTTTTATAAAAATTTTTATATTTAAATGTGAGTTATTACACAAAATGAAATTAAAAATAGGCGTGCAAGATTTTATCTTTATTGCTTTTTTATGTGATTTAAACTGTTAGATATTTTGCGTTTGTTGGCTGCTGTATAGGCGTATAATAATTTTTGTTATTCAATGTGAAGTCTATATTTTATGTATCTCATCATTGATGTTGATGGGAGATGAAAACCAGTGGGGCTAGAATATTGGGCTTTTCTATGATAGAAAGGTGTATAATGCCGTCATGAATGATTGTAGATGATAAATATGGCCCGACATGCTCGCTTAAATTTCCGAGTATCCCTCAATATGTGATTCAGCGTGACAATTATCGAGGCTTATTTTTTCGAAGAGCAGAATTAAACACTTACATTGTATTGAGTGTTTTAATCAGAGTTTGCATTAACCGTTAATTAATCACTATTGTTGGGTTGATAAAGACCAATACAACCGGACTTAAACCTACTTACTTAAGTCGGCTTTTAACTCAAGGTATTAAATTTTAATTCCATTTAAGGTATGTTTTAGTATTGCATACTTATTAGAGTAACTATATTTCTGGAAAATAAACGTGACCAAAAATAATCGATGGGTAAAGCTTTTCAGTATTTTATTTGTTCAATTGTTTTTTCTTCAATTAGAAGCTGCTTCTCAAATATCAGCGATTAAATCAGAAGTGGAGATCTTTGATAAGCAATTACTGAAGACTACTAGTGTTCGTATTGTTCAATCTGGAATTAAAAATAATTTTAGTGTTTTGCTGGTTCATGGGCTAGGAGACAATGGGGTGAAAGACTGGCGAGGTGTTATTTCTGAACTGGCTCAAAGCTATCATGTGATTGCGATTGATCTACCTGGTTTTGGTCAATCTGAGTTGAATTCAGAATTTTATTCCCCCCATCAATATGCCAAACTCTTACACAAGGTAAAACAGAAATATGCGAAGTCCAAAAAAATAGTTGTTATCGGTCATTCTTTAGGCGGTGCTATTAGCTTAAAATATGCGAGTTTATATCCTCAGGAACTCAGTCGGTTAGTATTAGTCAGTGTTGCAGGAGTCTTGCAGCGAAGTGTCTATATGCGTTTTTTAGCTTCGTTTAATGATAATTCGAAAGACAATGGTTTTTTATCAAAAATAAAAAAGGGTGCGTTGAACATTGTTAATACAGTCAGCTCTTCAACTATTGAAATGACAGATAAGTTACCGCATTTTGAAAAGTTTATTGTGAATAACGCATTATCAAAAAATTATCTTTTTAAAAATCAACAAACATTAAAATCATCAATTGCACTGATCGAAACAGACTACAGCTTAATACTTCCTCAAATCAAAATGCCTACACATATTATTTGGGGAACTGAAGATCCTGTTTCTTCATTAAGAGTGGCAAAAGTATTCGCTTTTCATATTCCAAAAGCTTCCTTTGATATGATTAAGTCAGCAAAGCATGTCCCTATGTTTACTCACCTTAAACAGTTTAATCAGCTTGTCAATAAAGTTTTGGCGGGGAACGCCACATACTATAAGCCAAAAACTACTTCTCTGGGGAATAGCGAAATAGGTAATATACATTGTGACGGTGAAAGTAATTTATATTTTACAGGCATATTCAATGAAGTATTACTAGAAAATTGTAATAATATTAAATTGGAAAATGTTTATGCGCAGCGCATCATCATGCGTAATTCTTCAATGACTTTTGATAATTTGTCTGTTAATAATAATGAAGTTAGTTTAGAGTTAAACGACTCAAAGATGACAGGCAACAACGCCATCTTTAAAGGTGAAATACCCTTGATGCTAAATGAAAGTTGGATCGATATCGCGGGCGGCTACCTTATAGGAAAAAATAATGCGGTGCAAACAGATGGAGAGAGTAAAGTTTATTTTTCGGTGAGTCGCGCACAAACGAGCCAAAGTATTTACAGCCTGCATGGCGAGTATGATGATGAATTTGAACGTTTATAATAAAGGTGTGTGATAAGGCCAACCGAAGTAGCTTTTACCACACAGAATATAGTGTATGAGCACAGCGAAAAATACATGCTAGTAAAGTGCCTGTGATGGTAACGCTAGTAGAAAATATTCGTTGAGGTTTTTAAAGAATAACTAGTTCGCCTTTTGCTGTTGAGATTGTACGCGGCCATGCTTGATTATGGGTTTGAACTATGACTTCTTTATCCGCATTTTTTTGCGCTGGTTCTTGATGGTATGCACTGAGTAAAAACGTTACCAATAAAATTATTACACTAATCAAAATATTGTTTACGGATTGTGTAAAATTACTGTAATCCAACATGGGCATTATTGTCCTGGCTAATATTGAAATTATTAAACGATTAAATTCAATCTTTTAATGAGATTTTTTGAGTGTATTCATTATGCATCTTAATTTTAATCTTGACATTATGCTTCTAAATGATAATGATTATCAATTCTGGTTGAATGTTGTAAGATTGAGATAATTATTAGTCACAATGTTATCAGTGATTAAAAAATGGTTAATCGTTAGCCAAATTGTTTAGTTAGCTAATAGTGATAGCGCACATACAAAACATTTAAGGATATCGTCATGTTAAAAGCTCCCTTATTAAAAGGCTCTTTTGGGGCACCAATTCCTTCTTTAACTCAATGGTTTAGAGATTTTCCTGTATCGGAAGAAGTTGAGAGCTTTGTAACTCGTTCTCGACAACAAATTGAGAGTATTATTGAAAGAAAGGATAAACGTTTAATGGTAATGGTAGGACCTTGTTCCATTCATGATGTTGATGCGGCTTATGAATATGCCCAACGGTTATCACAAGTTCAGCAAATTTATAGACAGCAGCTTTTTATTGTAATGCGTACTTATTTTGAAAAGCCAAGAACTCGGACAGGTTGGACTGGTTTAATTTATGATCCTCATTTAGACAATACTGGAGACATGCAAACAGGGTTAATTAAAGCAAGACAATTGTTATTAAAAATTAATCAATTAAATGTGCCTACGGCAACAGAATTTTTGGATACTTCAACTTATTCTTATTTGGCTGATTTAATTAGTTGGGGAAGTATTGGTGCGCGTACTACTGAGTCGCAGGTGCATAGGCAGATATCTTCGGGATTACCTTGTCCTGTCGGTTTTAAAAATGCTACAGATGGTGGTGTAAAAGTTGCTATTGATGCTTTTCATGCAGCACAAAACTCTCATGTTTTTGCGACTCAAGGTTGGAATGGTGAACTTAGAACTATTCGTACTTCAGGTAATGCGCATGGTCATATTATTTTACGAGGAGGAGAGCAGCCTAACTATTACCCTCAAGATATTGATAGAGTAGAACTTGAGATGCTAGAAGCTGGTTTGCCAGCCAGAATAGTGGTTGATTGTAGTCATGGCAATTCTCAAAAAATTTATCAACGTCAGTTAGATGTTGTTGAATCTGTAAGTGAACAAATCGAAAGGGGACGTGAGAGTTTGTTAGGTGCAATGCTAGAAAGCCATCTGCTGTCAGGTAGTCAACCTCTAGGTGATGGAAAAAATTTAACTTACGGGCAATCGATTACCGACCCTTGTCTGGGTTGGCAAGAAACATTACTCGCACTAGAGCGCTTGGCAGATGCTGTTAGTTCAATTACAACTGCCACCAGAACGCTTGCTCCGGTTGCTTAATTGCTTACAGGGGTAGCATTTGAGATGAAGCTTAACTAGCAATGTTACAGTGTATGCTAAATTTAGTGAGTTCTAATGAATAGGCTTTGAGTTTTTTATTGATAGGCTGATTCCAACTCACAGACAAAATTAGATTGATATATTTTTTGAAAATAATTACTCTCTGACTAAATTAGATAGTATGGGTTGGTGTAATGTTAAGAGTGATATTATTTATTTTCAGTATTTATTTTTTAGTCAGTCATAATGTATCTGCTAAAGAGAAAGATATTTTTAACTGGCATCCTAGCTTGGTTGGAACTTGGGGTGGAAAATGGGATGGTATATTTGATGTACGTATAACCGTTACTCCAAAGAGTGACCAAGAGTATTCTATCGTGTACGAGTGGAGAGAAGATCAAGATAAAGGTTTTAACAAAATCGTTTACCCCGGCATGGTTGTTAATGCAAATACAATCGACTTTCATAAAATATCATTAAGAATTTCATTGAAAGATAAACAAAAAGCGTTAGCCTATGGAAAATTTGATTTACGTACCCGAATAGCAAAATTGACCCGAATAAACTAATATTGACAAAATGAATGGATAACTAATCAAGTGTTTGACGAGCATGGTTAACGATTAGTTTTGTTGCTTGACGAAAAATACCTTTGCTTAACAACCAAGAGTGCCAATAAAGTTTTTCAATCACTTGTTTTTCTGGAAGAATATTAACCAGTTGATTTTTTACAAGTTCCTGAGTGAATTGTAATTCTGGAATAAGGCAATAAGCTAGGTCTTTCTTGGCCATATCAACAAAAGCTTCGGATGAGTGAACAACATGGCACGGATAATCACCGGGCTTAAGATGATAGTGTTTTTCTATAAACTGGTGATGCATATCATCTTGATGATCAAAGGCGACGCCTGGTGCTTGTTTTAACGATTTTTTGTTAACTCCTTTTGCAAAAAAATGCTTTTGAAATGTTTTAGATGCAACAGCTATATATCTCATTTCTCCTAATTTTTGTGCTTGATAACCTGGCAAAGCTTTTGACTGTGTACTTACCGCTCCATATGCTTCTCCTGATTTCACTTTGTCAATTGTATAGGCTTCGTTAGTCACTAACAGATTGAGTTCGATAAGATTATCTGTCAATAAAGGACTCAGCGCATCGAAAAACCAAGTGGCTAGGCTATCTGCATTAACCGCTATCGATAGTTTTGTCGGTTGAGTTGGTGTGTCAGGTAATATTTGTGGTAATAGATCTTGTTCAAGTTGATTGACCTGCTGGTAGTGGGCGATTAAACGCTCACCAATAGTTGTTGGGGTAAGTGGTTTACTGCGAATTAAAACAGGGTGTCCTATCATTTCCTCTAGTAGTTTAATTCTTTGCGATATTGCCGATTGTGATATATGTAAATGACTAGCCGCTTGCTCAAAGTTCTGGGCCTGAATGACAACATAAAGCGCGTGCAATAACTTATAATCAATTCTATTCATTAAATTATTTATTTGTTTTTAAGAATAACTTTAATATTAGAATAACTTATAATTAATTAAAATATTTAATTATATTTATTTTTCAGGCTGGGGTAGACTCGTGTTTATCCTTTGTCATAAATTGTTTTAATGCTTGGATTGGTCAATGCTCTTTTCTGTTGTTCAAGGTTTTATATTAGGTTTAAGTATGATTGTTCCTATCGGTGCACAAAATGCTTATATATTGAATCAAGGGGTTAAACAGCAGCATCATATTGTCGCTGCAACTATTTGTATGGTTTGTGATTTTGGCTTAATTGTTTTAGGTGTTTATGGTGGTGGAAAGTTAATCAGCCAAAGTGAGACTTTGTTAACTTATATAACTTGGGCCGGAATTATTTTTTTAGTTGCTTATGGTTTGTTATCGTTTCGAGCTATTTGGAGAGAAGTTGATAAAGCTGCATGTTCCGGAGAGAATCACTCTTCACTCAAAAAAGTTATTTTTACAACATTAGCTGTAACCTTATTAAATCCACATGTTTATATTGATACCATTGTTATTCTTGGTAGTGTAGGGAGTCAATTTACAGAGCAAGTAAAATTGTTTTTTACCTTAGGGTGCATGTTAGCCTCTGTTGTATGGTTTTATAGCTTGTCTCTCGGCGCGGCAAAATTATCTCCTATTCTAAGTCGTAAAAAAGTTAAACAGGTGATCGATTTTTTTATTGGGAGCATTATGTTTTTAATTGCATACGGGCTTCTTAGCGCCTGGTTAGATAAAGTTGCTGTATAGCTGAATTATTGAGGAAATAAAATGCGTAATTTTGAGTTAGAAACCTATTTTTCTAAATGGGAGTTTGTTGCCAAGTACAATTTAGCAGCATCTGATGCAGAAAGTTTATCGTTAGAAGAATTGTTAGCAATGGCAACCCCTGATGAAAAAGAAAGTTTTATGTCTTTATGGTTGGGCTATACCGAAACCTGGGGCAGTCCTGAACTTCGGCAGGTTATTGCGCAAACTTATGACACAATGGCAGATAAAAACATTCTGTGTTTTCATGGCGCTGAAGAAGGCATTTATACTGCAATGCGAGTTTTACTTAACAAAAGTGATCATGCAATTGTTGTTGTGCCTAATTATCAAGCGGCAGAAACTATTCCATTAGATATCTGTGAAGTTACAGGGGTTCCATTAGCTGCTGGTAAACATTGGCAAATTGATGTTGATGATATTAAACGAGCCATTAAACCCAATACTAAATTAATTTCTATTAATTTTCCTAATAACCCAACAGGGGCAACTATTTCTAAAACTGATTTAGACGCAATCATTAGCTTATGCCGCCATCATGGTATTTATTTGTTTAGTGATGAAGTTTATCGGTTATTAGAAGTTGATGAAAATAAACGTTTACCACAGGTTGCAGATATTTATGAACGTGGTTTTTCATTAAATGTCATGTCAAAAGCTTATGGTTTACCTGGATTAAGAATTGGCTGGATCGCCAGCCAACAGACTGATTTACTACTTCAATTCGAGCGCTACAAACATTATTTATCAATTTGCAATTCTGCACCGAGTGAAAAGCTGGCTTTTATTGCGTTAAATCATCGAGAAAAAATATTACAACGTAATCGTGATTTGATTCAGTCTAATTTAGTGGAATTAAACCAGTTTTTTCAAGAATATAAAACATTATTTGAATGGCAGCAACCTGATGGTGGATGCATTGCCTATCCTCAGTATCTTGGCAAAAATGGTGTGGCAAATTTCTGTGATTTATTAGTAGAAAACTATGGTGTGCTGCTATTACCTGGTTCGGTGTATCGTTCAGATTTGTTTGAATTATCGTCTCAACATTTTAGAATTGGTTTTGGACGAAAAAATATGATTGAAGGGTTAAATCAATTGAGACGCTTTTTAAATGAGTAACCTATGTTTCGTCGTTTATAACAAAGCATAGATTACAGGTTGGAGTGGCTCGGCTCACAATTTACTGGGAGTTGTCTTTCTGACTCCTTTCGTTAAAAAGCAGTCTCATTTAGATTACGGAGCCTAGTTGTGCTTTGATTTTATCTGCCACCCTAAATGCATTTGCATATATGGTCCAGGTTGGTGTTACGCTACCGCCATTGGGCATAAAACTGCCATCAGTGACAAATAAATTACTGGTGCCATGAACCCGGCAATCTGCGTCAAGAGCTGACGTTTTGGGGTTGTGTCCAAAACGTAATCCTCCTGCTATTAAGTTCGAAGTTGGGGAGGTAAAAGCATTGCCATAATATTCTTTGGCCCCCATTTTTTTCATCACTTGTACTCCTTTATTAACAATATATTGGGCGACTTTTAAGTCATGTGGATGATAGCCCACTTGTACTTTGGCAACAGGAGAGCCCCATTTATCTTTTTCAGTATTATCTAAACTTACATGGCAATTATCGGTGGGCAACCAGTCACAAAAAACCTCAAATTTGAAGTCACGAGATTGAGTAAAGTGAGATTTTAGTTTTTGCTTAAAAGCACTTCCCCAGAGTAGGTTGTTGTTATCATCCCACTTTAAGCTATTGGCATCTGCTGTTGGTGAGGGAGGATCAAAAACAAAATCAATAGTGCCTCCTTTTACTTTTTTACCAAATGCTTTTTTATCATCAATGAAATACCAGTCTTGAAGCGCACGGTTAAAAAAAGGTCCTCTGACTTTAAGCTCGAGAGCTTGGCTTTCTGTGAATTGTGTGAGGTCGAAAATGCCATGACCTGTACCACCGGCGCAGCAATGTAAATTTTTACCAATTTGTTGATATCTATTACCAATACCATCAGGGTGTTTTTCGCCTGTGGAACTTAACAATAAACGGCTGGATTCCATTGAGTAGCAAGCTACGGTAAATATTTTAGCTTTAATACGAACACTATTGCCATGTTGATCGTAGTAATCGATTGATGAAGCATTACCTTGATTATTGGTGTTTATATGATATGCCTTAGCATGTGTGATGACATCACAGTTGCCGGTTCTAACTGTTTGGTCTAATAATGCTGCTCGTGAACTTGCTTTAGCGCCAGAGTGACAACCATAGCTACCGCAATAACCTGAATATTCGCAGCTACGTCTTCCATTAAAGGGTTGTGATAAAATCCCTCTTGCCATTGGAAAAGGATGAAACCCTAGTTCTGTCGCGGCTTTATCAAACCAACGAGCAATAGGGTGCTCTGCTGTTGGTGGAAAAGGGTAATCTGCCGTTGAGCGAGGTTCTAAGTTGGGGTGTTTAACAATTTTTCCTGACACTCCAATGACTTGTTCTACTTTTGTATAATAAGGTTCTAGCTCGGCATAAGTAATCGGCCAGTCTGCTATGTTCGCTCCTTCAATAGGTCCAAATTCGGATAACAGTCTAAAGTCTTCAGGCTTTAAGCGGTGGAAGTAACCACTCATAAAGTTAGTGGCGCCACCAACAATATTACCTCCCCAAAACTCAGCGGTGTTATTTGAGTCCCAACCGCCTTCATCATTTGGTTCTACTAATATGTGACGCTCATCTTTAAGTTTTGAACGAAATATATTACGTCTGGAAAGCATTTCATCTTTTTTAAAGTCTTGCTCGTTATACCAGCCGCCTTTTTCTACAACGACAACTCGATAACCTGCTCTTGCAAGTTCATAAGCAACTGGTCCTCCACCAGCACCACTGCCAATAACACAGATATCATATTCTAGAGTTGAATTGCGCTGTTTTTTCATTAAGTCGTTCTCTTGAGTGTCTGGTAGGCTCGTTTTCTGATTAGCTCGTTTATGGGTAATAGGCTTAATCAAAGTCGCGATAAGTTTTACCAATTTCTGGCTGTGGAAATCCTGCTTGATGTTCGAGCCATTGCCAACCAATACGATCTGTATTTCCGCCATAAACAGGATCGAGTAATAAAGCTTCGGTTAAATAATACATTAATAAAGAAAGCCAGTTTTCACCGGCTTGTGACTGTGATATTTGTTTTAAAACTTTGTCTTGTTGAGATGATGGTAAATTGGTAAAACTATCACCCTGAGTTTGTTGTGATAAGTCTTCCATCCAACCAATTCCTTTAATAATGAAGTCAGGATCACCATCATCAATATTATTCATATCTGTCATTGCCCACTCGAGATAATTCAGTGCGTTAATATCTTGTGCGCTTGGTCCATTGCCATCGGCTGGAAATAACTGCATTAAGACTGCATTGAGTGATTGTTGATGTGATGTCGTAAAAATTTGATTGCTTGTTGATATACTTTCGTTTTTAGGATTTTGTTGATGAGATATTGGTTTTGGTACGGTTGGCTTACAGGCTGCTAATCCACCAAGCAAACTAATTGCTGTACTTGTTTTTAAAAAAGCTCTACGATTTAAACCGCTAGACAAAGGCCCTTGGTATTCTTTTTGTGAAGAGCCTTTTTTCGCGTCGGGTTTAGTTAATATTTTAGTTAGCAAGTTTGTTTTTCCTCACCACAGTTTTGGGATGTTGACACTGTTATTTGCGTATTTTTAGTCAGTTTACTCCACTGCGCTAAATGTTGTCGTAAATCATCTGGTACACCATCTCTATGTTGAATAATGCCATTAATATCAATGATAAATTCTGTGGGTGTTCCCCATACACCATAAAGATCAGTGATTTTTTTGTCATGATCGAAGGCTAGCGGATAATTAATTTCGAATTGTTTACGGAATTTCAGTGATTTTTCGATTGAGTCTTTGCGTGAAGTGTTAATGGCGATAATTTGAATATCATTGAATAGATTATTTTGGGCATCTTTTAATTTTGGAATTTTTTTCATGCAGTAGGTGCACCAGGTATTCCAAAAAACGAGATATACTGGTTTTTTCCCTTTTAGTTCACTGAGTTTGAATTTGCTACCATCCATTTGGGTTATTTCAAAGTCAGGAGCGATTTGCCCTTCAGTGGGCTCATCTTCATCTGCTTTTACTACAAGACTTAAGCTTAAACATAAGATTAATAAAGGAGTATAAAAGTCTATTTTTTTCACTGTGTTACCTTTTAATGTCAATAAAGCCTATTGCTTTAAAGACCGCTTGTTAGACTAAATTGTTACAGATTGGGCAAAAGATGGCAAAAGCCTTTTGTTTCATTTGGTGTCAATGATTACAGTTTTGGGTGCTTTAAGCTAATTGTCTAGTGTAGAATAGTTGAAAATTTATTGAGAGACCATCGTTCATTGCCGAAAATCAGATCAAACGTCGCACTTAAAAAACTAAACACTTTTGCCGTTAGTGCTACAGCCAGTCACTTTATCCAGCTAAATTCTTGCCATGAGTTGCTTAATGTTATACCACAAATCAGCCTTTATCCTAATCGGCTGGTTTTAGGTGGCGGTAGTAACATTTTATTTGTAGGTGACTTTGAGGGACTGATACTTTACCCACAAATTTTTGGTATTAACATCATTCATCAAGATGAAAACGAGATTCGAATATCGGTTGGTGCATCGCATAATTGGCATCAATTAGTGATAGAAACACTAAAAAATAACTGGTACGGATTAGAAAACTTAGCTCTCATACCCGGCACCGTTGGTGCTGCTCCTGTACAAAATATAGGTGCTTATGGGGTTGAAGTTGAAAGGTATATTCATCGTGTTGAGTGTGTTGACTTGGATTCAGGTGAGCTGCATTTATTGGCACATGATGAGTGTCAGTTTGGTTATCGAGAGAGTTTTTTCAAAAAAGCGCCTAAAGGAAAATTTCTTATTACTCGTGTTGAATTTAACTTAAATAAAAAGCCACAACTTTGCTTAACCTATCCACCTTTAGCTGAGCACTTCTCTGGTCAGGTTAATATTTTACCTCAAGCGGTAATGCAAAGAGTTTGTCAGGTCCGGCAGGAAAAGTTGCCAGATCCTAAAAAATTGGCCAATGCCGGGAGCTTTTTTAAGAATCCTGTTGTTCAACAAAAAGTGTTTGAAAAGTTGAAATTGAATTATCCTGATATTGTTGCTTTCCCTGTAGAAAAGGGTATGAAACTCGCTGCAGGTTGGTTGATAGAAAAGGCTGGGTTTAAAGGTGTTAGAGAAGGTGATGTAGGAGTGCATGCTAATCAGGCATTGGTACTTGTCAACTATGCAGAAACTCAAGGTATTAAGCTTTGGCAGTTGGCTGAAAAAATCCAGAAAAAAATACTTCAGGTGTTTAATGTCCAGTTGGAAGTCGAAGTACGAGTGATCGGTTTAAGCGATCTGTAAACTATAGAAAAGCTATGACAAACAAAACTATTTTAAGAATTGAGGCATTACTAAGGTGCCTTGCTGATGGTCGTTTTCATTCAGGCGAGAGCCTTGCTGAGCAGCTTGAGGTATCAAGAACGGCGGTATGGAAGCTAATTCAGAAAATAATATCTTGGCAGGTTAATATATACTCCGTCCGTGGTAAAGGTTACAAAATCCCTGGAGGATTAAAGTTATTGGATGCTGAGTTCTTGTCTGGTGCATTAGTGAATAATCATCATTTTACTCAAGTTGATGTATTAACTTCTATTGATTCAACCGCTGACTATATTGCTAGAAAGTGGAAACAAGAACCTTTTAAAGGCAGAGTTTGTATCGCCGAACACCAAACAGCGGGACGTGGCCGTAAAGGACGTCCTTGGGTTTCCCCTTTTGGGGCCAACTTATACTTTTCTATTGCGGTGCAGCTTCCTTTAGGTTTGAGCGCTCTTGGAGGGATTAGTCTTGCTGTGGGCATCAGTTTAGCGAAGACTTTAAATCATTTGACTACCGAGCCCGTTAAAATTAAGTGGCCTAATGATCTATTGTTAAACAATCAAAAGTTAGCGGGAATTTTAGTTGAGGCTATTGGTGATAGTAATGATTCTAGCTTTTTAAATATTGGAGTTGGTATTAATTGGGATATGCAGCTAAATCAGGGGCAATCAATTGATCAGCCTTGGGCCAATTTATGTGACATAGTCTCGAAACAACTAACGCGTAGTGAAGTATTAGCTAAGCTTTTAGTCGGAATAGATAAAACACTAACGCTTTACCAAGCGTCTGGGTTTACGCCTTTTGTTTCTAGTTGGCAGAGTTTAAGCGCATTGTATATGCAGCCTGTGACAATTTTTACTCCTCAAGGAAAAGTTGAAGGAAAAGAAGTTGGCATAGAAAATAATGGCGCATTGAGGCTTGAAACTATTGATGGCATACAGATTTTTCATTCAGGTGAAGTGAGTCTCAGAAAAAGGAGAATCGATAGATGATTTTACTAATAGATTGGGGGAATACACATCTTAAATTTATCGAAGTTGATTCTTTAGAGCTTCCTTTACTCTACCAATCAAAAATTTACCAAGTGGAAAACGTTGATGAGCTTAGTAAAAGACTCATGGCAAAAAATTATGAACAGGTTTTAGTTTCATCAGTACGAGTAACTGAAGATAATCAGCTTTTAGAGTTATTACTGAAGGAAAAAAGTACTCAGGTATTTTTTGCAAAAACAGCCCATTCTGCTTGCGGTGTAAAGTGTGCGTATGCTGCTCCTGAATTACTAGGAATTGATCGATGGCTGGCTATTTTAGCTGCACATGATCCAAAAGAAACCGTAGGGGTTATTAGTCTTGGTACGGCTATTACATTGGATATTGTAAAGCCTAAAGCACATGTTGGCGGTCACATTTTACCTGGTAAGCGTTTGTTATTGAGTAGCCTAAACACCACCGGCCAGGTTAGACCTGACTTGACGGTACAAAAAAATTATCACGCATTTCAGTTAGGAGGATCGACAACAGAATGTGTGCATAATGGAATTGAAACGTTAATACACTGCTATTTAAATAGTGTACTTGAGCATTATCATATAGAGAATTCGGTTAAGCGTTGGTTATTAATTGGTGGCGGTGGAAAATATTGGTCTAATAAATTTTCGTCTGATCTTGTAAAAACTGAATATTGCCCTTATCTAGTTTTTGATGGACTTATTCGGCTTTATTTAGAGTAAGAGTTTAGAAAATATCATTCAGCTATCACTAAGCATCTTAAGTTTTACTGAGTCAGCTCAGCAATTGGGTTGTTAAGTAGGAGCTACGATGGTTTATGCAATCAACATTTAGTTGTTAATCAACCTTATAACTGGTGATTTTTTGCTCTAGGAAGCATTTGTAAATTACTTAAAATACAGAAGGTTACATTAATAACTTAAAAAAAATGAAAAAAAATAGAAAAAGCCATTGATCATTTATAAATAACTATTTAGAATTCGCGTCCCTGCTTGAGTAGAGAGACTCATTAAGGGAAAAAATGCCGGTTTAGCTCACTTGGTAGAGCAACTGACTTGTAATCAGTAGGTACCCAGTTCGATTCCGGGAACCGGCACCAAATTATTATAATAAGGGGTAAAGTAAAACACCTTATTAGTCTTGCTTTAAATGCTATTAGATTTCGTAAATCAAAGCTTAATAAAGTAAGAAGCTTTGAAGTAAAAGATAAGTTAGTTGATTTTTAATCAATATATTGTCAGACTTCGGCGCATCAAAATGAGAAGATAACTCATTAAATAAAAAATTCGGAGGGGTTCCCGAGTGGTCAAAGGGATCAGACTGTAAATCTGACGCGTAAGCTTCGGTGGTTCAAATCCACCCCCCTCCACCAAATTAATAAGTAGATAATTACTTAATAAGTTTTGTTTGTCGTGATGTAAATTGATTTGTAACATTGCAAGTCTGAATACGGCGGGTATGGTACAATGGTAGAACCTCAGCCTTCCAAGCTGATGATGCGGGTTCGATTCCCGCTACCCGCTCCAGTTCGAACAAAGCGCCGATATGGCTCAGTTGGTAGAGCGCACCCTTGGTAAGGGTGAGGTCACCAGTTCGACTCTGGTTATCGGCACCATTTTTACCCGGATCAATAAGGTTGTTCCGGGTTTAGCTATGTTTGTGCGTTTGAGTGTCAAATGTGAGCTGCTTTATTTTATAATTTGCTTAAACTCTTTTTGGAGGCATTTATGTCTAAGGAAAAATTTGAACGAACCAAACCCCATGTCAATGTAGGTACAATTGGCCACGTTGACCATGGAAAAACCACACTGACAGCAGCAATGTGTACAGTTTTATCAGCGGCTTTCGGTGGTGCAGCAAAAGATTTCGCAGAAATCGATAATGCTCCAGAAGAGAAAGAGCGTGGTATCACAATCTCAACTTCCCATGTAGAGTATGAAACCGAAGGTCGTCACTACGCGCACGTAGACTGCCCAGGACATGCTGACTATGTTAAGAACATGATCACTGGAGCGGCTCAAATGGACGGTGCGATTCTAGTTTGTTCAGCAGCGGATGGCCCTATGCCACAAACCCGTGAGCACATTCTTTTATCTCGTCAGGTAGGTGTACCGAAAATCGTTGTATTCTTAAACAAGTGCGATATGGTTGATGATGAAGAGTTATTAGAATTAGTAGAAATGGAAGTTAGAGAGTTATTAGACGCTTATGAATTCCCAGGTGATGATACACCAATTATCAAAGGTTCAGCGTTAAAAGCTTTAGAAGGAGATGAAGGAGAATTAGGAAAAGGTGCCATTTTAGAATTAGCGGCGGCCCTTGATTCTTACATACCAGAGCCAGAGCGTGATATCGATAAAGATTTCATCATGCCGATAGAAGATGTATTCTCAATCTCAGGACGTGGAACAGTTGTAACAGGTCGTATCGAGCGTGGTATCATCAATGTTGGCGAAGAGATAGAAATCGTAGGCATAAAAGATACCACTAAAACGACGGTAACAGGTGTAGAGATGTTCCGTAAGTTATTAGACGAAGGTCGTGCAGGGGATAACGTAGGTATCTTGTTACGTGGAACTAAGCGTGATGAAGTTGAGCGTGGTCAGGTATTAGCGAAGCCGGGTTCAATTACACCTCATACGAAATTTGAAGCAGAGATTTATATCTTGAGTAAAGATGAAGGTGGACGTCATACGCCTTTCTTTAAAGGTTATCGTCCACAGTTCTACTTTAGAACAACAGACGTGACAGGTGCTTGTGAATTACCAGAAGGGGTAGAGATGGTAATGCCAGGAGATAACATCAAAATGGAAGTTGAGTTAATAGCACCGATAGCGATGGATGAAGGTTTACGTTTTGCAATTCGAGAAGGTGGTCGTACGGTTGGTGCGGGTGTTGTTTCTAAGATTATTGCTTAAGTAAATTCAAAACATGTTTTTATTAGCGGTGTTTTAAACACCGCGATTTATTGCAGGCCAGTGGCTCAATTGGTAGAGCAGCGGTCTCCAAAACCGCAGGTTGGGGGTTCGAGTCCCTCCTGGCCTGCCACTGCAATAAAATAAAAATATTACAACTTAGATACTTACTTTTGGTTATTTTATGAGCGTACAAGAACAAGCAGCAACGACATCATCATTTGATCCGATTAAATGGATATTAGCCGTTTTAGCACTTGCAGGTGCTGTTTATGCTAATCACTATTTAGTTGATGGTTCAGTTCTTATTCGTGTGGGTGTCATTATAGCCTTAGTTGCTATTGGACTAGGTATTGGCTTCACCACAACTAAAGGTAAAGCTGGTTTAATATTTGCGAAAGAGTCGAAAGTTGAGGCTCGAAAAGTTGTTTGGCCAACGCGGAATGAAACTGTACAAACCACAATTATAATTATTGTGGCTGTTGCCATTGTTTCATTGCTTCTTTGGGGAATTGATGCGGTTCTAGTGAAACTAATTAGTTTCTTAACCGTAAGAGGATAATTCAATGTCACTAAAGTGGTATGTTGTACAGGCATATTCTGGTTATGAAAGTAAAGTACGAAATTTACTAGAAGAACGAGTTAAGCTGCATGGTCTAGAAGAGAAGTTTGGTCAGATTTTAGTTCCAACAGAAGAAATTGTTGAAATGCGAGCTGGTCAGAAGCGTAAAAGTGAAAGAAAATTCTTTCCAGGTTACGTTCTTGTAGAAATGGAAATGGGCGATGATTCATGGCATTTAGTCAGAGAAACCCCTAGAGTCTTGGGTTTTATTGGTGGTACAAGCGATCGACCAGCGCCTATTAGCCAGAAAGAAGCTGATGCAATCCTAAACCGTTTAGAAGAATCAACAGATAAACCGAAGCCTAAAACATTATTTGAGGCTGGTGAAGCCGTTCGAGTTATTGATGGGCCTTTTGCTGATTTTAATGCAGTTGTAGAACAAGTTAATTATGAGAAGAGTAGACTACAAGTGTCTGTAATGATATTTGGTCGCTCAACCCCGGTTGAACTTGATTTTAGTCAAGTTGAAAAGGGATAAGTTTAACTTTTTAGTTGGACTATAAAACAGTTTCAGAAAAACAAACATGGCATTCACGTGCTGTGGGTGTTTTTTTTACGTTAAATAAAGGGGAGCTATAAAGTTGGTATGTTTACCAAACCTGAGGCGCTTGAACCCTAAATGAGGTGTAATAATGGCTAAAAAAGTCGACGCTTATATTAAGCTACAAATCGGTGCCGGTATGGCAAACCCTAGTCCTCCTGTTGGTCCTGCATTAGGACAACATGGTGTTAATATCATGGAATTCTGTAAAGCATTTAATGCTGCTACAGATAAAGTAGAAAAAGGTCTACCAATTCCTGTTGTTATCACAGTATACAGTGATCGTAGTTTCACTTTTGTGACAAAGACACCACCTGCAGCAGTTCTTATTATGAAAGCTATTGGCCTTAAAAAAGGTAGTGGACGACCTAATACAGAAAAAGTAGGAAAAATTACACGAGCTCAATTAGAAGAAATTGCTAATACAAAAGAGCCTGATTTAACGGCTGCTAGCCTTGATGCTGCGGTAAGAACATTAGCGGGTACAGCTCGTTCAATGGGCGTAGAGGTGGAGGGTTAATTCATGGCTAAATTATCTAAACGTCAAAAACAAATTAACGAGAAAGTTGATAAAACTAAGGTTTATACAATAGAAGAAGCCTTAACGCTGATTAAAGAAGTATCGGCCGTTAAGTTTGATGAGTCTATTGATGCTGCAATTAATCTTGGTGTAGATCCACGAAAGTCAGACCAGGTTGTCCGTGGCGCAACAGTGTTACCAAATGGTACCGGTAAAAACGTTAGAGTAGCTGTTTTTACTCAAGGCCCAAATGCTGATGCAGCGAAAGAAGCTGGTGCCGATATTGTTGGTATGGAAGATCTGGCTGAAGAAGTAAAAAAAGGCAACATGGATTTTGATGTTGTTATTGCTAGTCCTGACGCCATGCGTGTTGTTGGTCAATTAGGTCAAATTTTAGGGCCTCGTGGTTTAATGCCTAACCCTAAAGTTGGAACAGTAACACCTGATGTGGCAACTGCGGTTAACAATGCAAAGTCTGGACAAGTTCAATACCGTACAGATAAAGCTGGTATTATTCATGCCTCTATCGGTAAAGGAAGCTTTGAAGTTAAAGCTTTATCAGAGAATTTGAGTTCTTTAATGGTAGCGCTTAAAAAAGCAAAGCCTGCATCAGCTAAAGGAACCTATTTAAAGAAATTATCTATCAGCTCTACTATGGGGCCTGGTATAGCAGTTGATATTGCAACTGTTGATATTAAAGATTAGTTCGAAGGCAGGCTTTTAGTCTGCTCTAGAGCTTGGGTATTTAGATCAATAAACACTGTGAGTTGATTTAAATACCGTCATAGACCGTAGGTGAAAATTTTTTAACGTAGTTTATCTTTATGAGATAAGTTAAAGAATGGTCTTAAAAATAGCCTACGCAGGCGGTGGTACCCGACTCAGTATTCTGGGCGGTTCATCGTTTACACTGGAGCAAAAGGTTTTAATTTTTGTTCTGTATTGTAAATCCTCTAGCCTTAGGGTTAGACCTTTTGGAGGTGAACAACGTGGCACTTGGACTTGAAGGTAAAAAGGCGATAGTTGAAGAGGTTAATGAAATTGCTTCTACTGCACTATCTGCTGTACTTGCTGAGTACCGTGGTATGACAGTCGATCAAATGACTGCGCTACGCGTCAAGGCCCGTGAGAGTGGCGTCTACTTACGAGTAGTACGAAATACTCTTGCTAAACGTGCTGTTGAAGATACAGAGTTCGCTTGCTTGAATGAAGCTTTAGTTGGACAGGTTGTCTGTGCGTTTTCGCTAGAAGAGCCTGGCGCAGCTGCACGACTAGTTCGCGATTTTGCAAAAGATTGCGATAAGTTAGAAGCAAAAGCGATTGCAGTTGGCGGTACTTTACATAGTGCTGATCAATTGGATGCGGTTGCTAAGCTACCAACTAAAGATGAAGCAATTGCTTCTTTGATGAGTGTAATGAATGGACCAGTAACAAAACTGGCTCGTACATTAAACGAATTCCCATCGCGTATTACTCGTGTAATCAATGCGGTGAAAGAACAGAAGCAAGCAGCGTAATTATTCAACAGATCGTTTACGTAATTACTAAAGTTTTTTTAATTTTTAATTTAAATTTTCCCAGGAGAATGAGTAATGGCTCTTTCTAAAGATGATATCTTAAATGCAATTGCTGAAATGTCAGTAATGGAAGTTGTTGAACTAGTTGAAGCAATGGAAGAAAAATTTGGCGTAACTGCTGCTGCAGCTACTGCTGTTGTTGCTGGCCCAGCTGCTGATGCACCTGCTGCTGCTGAGCAAACTGAGTTTGACGTTGTTATGACTAGCTTTGGTGCTAACAAAGTTGCTGTAATTAAAGCGGTTCGTGGTATTACAGGTTTAGGTCTTAAAGAAGCAAAAGCTGCTGTTGAAGGTGCTCCAACACCTATCAAAGAAGGCGTTGCTAAAGAAGAAGCTGAAGATGTTAAAAAGCAGCTTGAAGAAGCAGGCGCTACTGTAGAAATCAAGTAATTGAATTCTACTTTTAGCTAGCTTGGATAATCCGGCTGGTGGCAAATTTGCCTCCGGCCGTTTTGCCGTTTTTTAAGCGGTGTTTCAGATACATTTTTTGATACGGACTTGTCAATAATTCAAAATATGTGGTTAAACTTTTGAATGCAGGTTTGTGGTAAATGTATCCGGTAAAAATGTTGTAGTTTTAAGTTTTTGTAGTGTATTCATAGTCAATTTCGCCGTATCAAGAATTGATTATAAAAAACAAATGAAAGCTAACTGAGGAGCCCAGATGGCATATTCATATACTGAGAAAAAGCGAATCCGGAAGGATTTCGGCCTGAATAAAAGAGTTTTAGATGTCCCTTATTTGCTTGCAATTCAATTAGACTCTTATCGCTCTTTTTTAAATAAAGACGATATTGTTGATTCTGGTCTTGAAAAAGCATTTAAGTCTGTATTTCCAATCACCAGCTATTCTGGTTCAGCAGCTTTAGAGTATATCAGTTACACGCTTGGTGAGCCTGTATTTGATGTAAAAGAATGTCAAATTAGGAGTGTGACTTATTCTGCTGCTTTAAGAGTCAAAATCAGATTAGTCATTTACGATAAAGAAAATAAAAATAAGACAGTAAAAGAGGTTCGTGAACAAGAAGTCTATATGGGTGAAATGCCTTTGATGACGGATAATGGTACTTTTGTTATCAATGGCACTGAGCGAGTTATTGTTTCTCAGTTACATCGTAGTCCAGGTGTCTTTTTTGACTCAGATAAAGGTAAAACGCATTCGTCTGGAAAGCTTCTTTATAATGCGCGAGTTATACCATACCGTGGTTCTTGGTTAGATTTCGAATTTGATCCAAAAGATTGTGTCTTCGTTCGAATCGATCGTCGACGTAAACTACCTGCAACAATTTTATTACGTGCACTTGGTTATTCAACTGTTGAAATGCTGGAAATGTTTTATAACAATGACAAGTTGAATATTGATAAAGAAGGAATCATAACACTTGCTCTAATCCCTGAAAGGTTACGCGGTGAAATTGCTTCTTTTGATATTAAAGGTAAAGGCGGTAAAGTTATTGTTGAAGCGGGTCGTAGAATTACTGTTCGTCATATTAAAGAACTTGAAAAAGCTGGTACTGATAAGATAGAAATTCCAGCTGACTATTTGATTGGCAAAGCAACTGCTCGCGATATTATTGATGAAGAAACCGGAGAGGTTTTAGTTGAAGCAAACTCTGAAGTAACAGAAGAGTTATTAGCTAAAATTCAAGAAGCTGGCGTTACTCAATTTGAAACACTATTTACTAATGATTTGGATTGCGGACCTTATATTTCAGATACACTAAAAATAGATCCAAGTACAACCGCTTTAGAAGCTTTGATTGAAATTTATCGTATGATGCGTCCTGGCGAACCGCCAACAAAAGATTCTGCTGAAACGTTATTTGAAAATTTATTCTTTACCGAAGATCGTTACGACTTATCAAGAGTTGGACGAATGAAGTTTAATCGTCGTGTGGGTCGAGATTCTGATGAGGGTGAAGGTACTTTATCTAAACAAGATATAATCGATGTTGTTAACACATTACTAGATATTCGAAATGGTAAAGGTGTTGTTGATGATATTGACCATCTTGGAAATCGTCGTATTCGAAGTGTTGGTGAAATGGCCGAAAATCAGTTCCGAGTTGGATTGGTGAGAGTTGAACGAGCAGTAAAAGAACGCTTGAGTATGGCTGAAGCTGATAATTTAATGCCGCAAGATTTAATTAATGCGAAACCTGTTTCTGCTGCAATTAAAGAATTCTTTGGTTCAAGTCAGTTATCTCAATTTATGGACCAAAACAATCCTTTATCAGAAATTACCCATAAACGCCGTGTTTCTGCATTAGGTCCTGGTGGTCTTACAAGAGAAAGAGCTGGCTTTGAGGTGCGAGATGTTCATCCAACTCATTATGGTCGAGTTTGTCCGATTGAAACACCTGAGGGACCAAACATCGGATTGATAAACTCTTTGGCTTGTTATGCAAGAACTAATGATTACGGTTTCTTAGAAACGCCTTATAGGCGAGTTGATAATGGTCAAGTAACTGAGGAGATTGATTTCCTATCTGCTATAGATGAAGGGAATTATTATATTGCACAGGCTAATGTTGTACTCGATAGTAATGGTCATATGACCGATGACTTAGTTTCTTGTCGTTATCAAGGTGAGTTTACTTTAACGACTGTTGATAATGTTCAATATATGGATGTTTCTCCACAGCAAATTGTTTCTGTTGCTGCATCGATGATTCCGTTCCTTGAGCATGATGATGCGAACCGTGCATTAATGGGGTCAAACATGCAACGTCAAGCGGTTCCTACATTACGTGCAGATAAGCCACTTGTTGGTACTGGCATGGAGCGTACTGTAGCTGTTGATTCAGGTGTAACTGTATCTGCTAAGCGTGGTGGAATTATTGAGTTTGTTGATGCAAGTCGTATTGTTGTTCGTGTTAATGACGATGAAACCATTGGCGGTGAAGCCGGTGTTGATATTTATAACTTAACTAAATATACGCGTTCAAATCAAAATACTTGTATCAACCAACGTCCAATAGTGAGTGTTGGGCATAAAATTGGCCGTGGTGATGTGTTAGCTGATGGACCTTCAACTGATTTAGGTGAGTTGGCTCTTGGGCAAAATATGAAAATTGCATTTATGCCTTGGAATGGATACAACTTTGAGGATTCAATCTTAATTTCTGAAAATGTGGTAAAAGAAGATCGTTTTACCAGTATTCATATTCAAGAGTTAACTTGTATTGCTCGTGATACTAAATTAGGTTCAGAAGAAATTACCGCTGATATTCCAAATGTAGGTGAGAGCGCGTTAGCAAAACTAGATGAGTCTGGTATTGTTTATGTTGGTGCTGAAGTAAAAGCTGGTGATATCTTAGTGGGTAAAGTAACGCCTAAAGGTGAGACTCAACTAACACCTGAAGAAAAACTATTAAGAGCTATCTTTGGTGAAAAAGCGAGTGACGTTAAAGATACTTCTTTACGTGTTTCATCGGGAACCGTTGGAACCGTCATTGATGTTCAAGTATTCACTCGTGATGGTGTTGAAAAAGATGCTCGTGCTATGGATATTGAAGCCAGTGAAATAGCTCGTGTGAAAAAAGATTTAAATGACGAGCTTTCTATATTAAAAGGCAACATTCAAGGTCGTGCTTATAAAATTCTTCAAGGTGCTGTTGCAGAAAAAGGGCCTGAAAGGCTTAAAAAAGGAACTACACTTACCGATGAATATTTAGAAGAAATTGGTGCTGAACAGTGGTTAGATATTCAATTGAGAGATGAAGAATTACAAACTCAAATCGAAGCACTTGCAGCAAATCTTGAAGAACAGAAAAAAGAATACGATAAGAAACTTGAGATCAAACGAGTAAAAATCACTCAAGGTGATGATTTAGCACCTGGTGTATTAAAAGTAGTTAAAGTTTATATGGCTGTTAAACGTCGTGTACAACCAGGTGATAAAATGGCTGGTCGTCACGGTAATAAAGGGGTTATCTCAAATATTGTTCCTGTAGAAGACATGCCTTATTTGGAAAATGGTGAGCCTGTCGATATTGTGTTAAATCCGCTAGGGGTTCCATCTCGTATGAATATCGGGCAAATACTCGAAACTCATTTAGGTTGGGCTGCTAAAGGTATCGGTCGTAAGATTGACGATATGATCGAAGAGCAACAAACAATACACAATATGAGAGAGTTTTTAGGGAAAGTTTACAACCACCGTGATATTCCAACAGTTGATTTAGACTCTTTTACAGACGAAGAGATTTTAACTTTAGGAAGCAATTTGCGTAACGGTGTGCCTATGGGAACTCCTGTTTTTGATGGAGCTAAAGAGTCAGAAATTAAGCATTTGCTGGAGTTGGCCGGAGAAAGTACTTCTGGTCAATCATGGTTATATGATGGACGTACAGGCGACCAATTTGAAAGACCTGTAACTGTTGGCTACATGTATATGCTGAAACTTAACCACTTAGTTGATGACAAAATGCATGCACGTTCAACAGGATCTTATAGTCTGGTTACGCAACAACCATTGGGTGGTAAAGCTCAATTTGGTGGTCAGCGTTTCGGGGAAATGGAAGTATGGGCATTGGAAGCATATGGTGCGACTTATACCCTACAAGAAATGCTGACTGTTAAGTCCGATGATGTGAATGGACGTACTAGAATGTATAAAAATATTGTTGACGGTGATCACCGCATGGATCCAGGTATGCCTGAGTCCTTTAATGTTTTAGTCAAGGAAATCAGATCGCTTGGTATTAATATCGAGTTGGAATTGGAAGACTAAATACTATTGCGGAATGGCTTGCGGCATTTGTTGTTAAATGCTCGCAAGCAACTAACCATCAGTTTCTATTGAACTCCGGGAGGAGAAAAAGTTGAAAGATTTATTAAACTTTATTAAACAACAAAATCAAACTGAAGAATTCGACGCCATTCGAATTGGTTTAGCATCACCCGAAATGATCCGTTCATGGTCTTTCGGTGAAGTAAAAAAACCTGAAACGATTAACTATCGTACTTTTAAACCAGAAAGAGATGGTTTGTTCTGTGCCAAAATTTTTGGGCCTGTTAAAGATTATGAATGCTTATGTGGTAAATATAAGCGATTAAAACACCGTGGTGTTATTTGTGAAAAGTGTGGGGTAGAAGTTGCACTGGCTAAAGTTCGTCGTGAGCGAATGGGACATATTGATTTAGCTTGTCCAGTTGCGCATATCTGGTTTTTGAAATCATTACCATCTCGAATTGGTTTATTGATGGATATGACTCTGCGTGACATTGAGCGTGTACTTTATTTTGAAGCATTTGTGGTCACTGAACCAGGTATGACGACTTTAGAACGTGGTCAATTATTAAGCGAAGAAACTTACCTTGATGCACTAGAAGAGTTTGGTGATGAGTTTGAAGCAAAAATGGGTGCAGAAGCAGTCATGACACTGCTAACTCATATTAATATAGAAGAAGAAGCTAAAACTATTCGTGAAGAAATTCCGAATACTAACTCTGAAACTAAATTAAAGAAGTTTTCTAAACGCTTAAAGTTGTTAGAAGCGTTCATTGAATCAGGTAATAAACCAGAGTGGATGATTATGACAGTACTACCTGTCTTGCCACCTGATTTAAGACCATTGGTTCCATTAGATGGTGGACGTTTTGCGACATCCGATCTGAATGATTTATATCGCCGTGTTATTAATAGAAATAACCGTCTGAAAAGATTATTAGACTTAAATGCGCCTGATATTATTGTTCGTAATGAAAAACGTATGTTACAAGAAGCGGTTGATGCGTTGCTTGATAATGGTCGTCGTGGAAGAGCTATTACAGGTTCTAATAAGCGTCCGTTAAAATCATTAGCCGATATGATTAAAGGTAAACAAGGTCGTTTCCGTCAAAACCTTCTTGGTAAGCGTGTTGATTACTCAGGACGTTCGGTTATTGTGGTTGGGCCGACATTAAGGCTTCATCAATGCGGATTACCGAAAAAGATGGCGCTTGAGTTATTTAAGCCATTTATCTTTGGTAAATTAGAGTTAAGAGGCTTAGCAACAACTATTAAAGCGGCTAAGAAAATGGTTGAGCGTGAAGAGCCTGTTGTTTGGGATATTCTTGAAGAGGTTATTCGAGAACACCCTGTGTTGTTAAACCGTGCACCAACACTGCATAGATTGGGTATCCAAGCATTTGAACCTGTTCTTATTGAAGGTAAAGCAATTCAATTA